>CAZCQZ010000001.1:0-155604 GCA_964500965.1 uncultured Eubacteriales bacterium
TAGAAAGGATTGTGTATAGTTATTTCATTTGCTGGGGCTGATTTAATTATACCAGTGTTTTTATGTTTATTAAGGGTATGGACATTTCCACTCTGCCGGAAGTCGAAAAGCAGGGCGGTAAATTTTATGTTGACGGCAAGGAGCAGGAGCTTTTCTGCATTATGAAAGGCTATGATGTTAATTCTATCAGACTTCGCATCTGGAACGACCCCTATGACAGTGAGGGACACCCCTACGGCGGCGGCACAAGCGATTATGATACCATGCTTTCTCTTGCAAAGCGTACTATTGCCGCCGGTATGAGCGTATGTCTTGATTTTCATTACTCCGATTTCTGGGCAGACCCCGGCAAGCAGCTTATACCCAAAGCATGGCGCGGCTTTGACGTTCCTCAGCTCGAAAACGCCGTTTACGAATATACAAAGGAGATTCTTTCAAAGCTTCGCTCCGAGGGGATTACGCCCGAATCCGTACAGGTGGGCAACGAGATTGCTCACGGTATGCTTTGGCCTTACGGTATGCACGGCACAAACACCGAAAACCTGATTCGCTTTATTAAAGCAGGCTGTAAAGCCGTTCGTGAGGTATCTCCCGAATCTAAGATTATTCTTCATTTCGACAACGGCGGTGACAACGAGCATTGCCACGCATGGTTTGAAGATATGCGCCGCGGCGGTGTTGATTATGACATAATCGGGCTTTCCTATTACCCTGTTTTCCACGGGAATTTTGCCGCCTTTGAGCACAATGTCAACGACCTTATCCGCACCTTTGACAAGGATATTATTATTGCCGAAACCTCCTACGGCTTTAATGTCAAAAAGCCTGCCGGTTATTGCTACAGGGACGAGGAATACGACGTTCAGCCTGCTGTGTCCGATTCCGCAATCGTTCCCGAAAGCGCGTTTGTCCCCAACAGCGCGCCTATGGAAAACGTACCGCAAAAGGGCAAGGATGGTGAAGAAAAGAATTTCATGTTCGCCGAACAGAGCGTTGAGGTTACGGGTATTCCCGTAACTCCGGAGGGTCAAAAAGAATATTATGAGAAATTCTTTGACATTCTGAAAAACAAAATCGACGGACAGCGCATTGTAGGTATTTATTATTGGGAACCTGCCTGGCTTCCCACCCCCGAATCCACCTGGGCTACCAAAGCCGGCAGAGCCTACTGCAATGACCCCGGCGCAGGCGGAAACGAATGGGCAAACCAGTGTCTGTTCGACTATGAGGGCAATGCGCTGCCTGCATGGGAAGTAATTAAGAATTTTAAGTATTAAACCCGGATATGTAAAAACGTCTGTAAAAAACGAAAGTTTTTTACAGACGTTTTATAATCGAAATAATCACGTTTTGCTATTTATCTTTGTTAAGCTTTTTGTATTTAATTGCTCTTATTTTCTGCATAAACCTGTCAAATTTAATGTTAAGTCTGCGCAGTGGGGCTTTGATTCGGTATTTTATAAGCTCTTTTTGCCGCTTTTCGCCGAGCAGCTCGAAGTATTCTTTCATTTCGCCATGCCGTATTTCCTTAAAGCTTACGCCCAACGCCATAAGCCTGCGTAAAATCAGCAGAACCGACTTTTCTATACTCTCCCGATTCTCTCCGTTCATATAACGAAGCGCCGCAGGATAAATATGCAGATAGCTTTTAAACAGCTCCGCTTTTTTCTTATCTCCGGCAAAATGATTCTGCGCAGTCCATGAGTTCGGGTGATTGTATCTGTATACCGCCATTTCCTCTCCGAAGAAATACATCGGTCCTTTGGTCGCAAGCCATGTTATCATCGGCTTATCCCCGATTTTCGGCACTTTCATATCATCGGGTCTTTCAAAGGCATATTCGGCTTTGTACATCATGGAATTTGCGCTGACAAACATTTCCTGAGCGTTTCTGTAAATAATATCGGCCTGTTCTACCGTTCCGGAGCACTCAAGAGGTCCTATCAGCTTGTCCGGTCTGCCTCCGCTTATGTCGATTCTTCTCGTTGCATGAGCGCAAAATGAATAATTCGGGTGCGCTTCCAGAAAATCATACTGCTTTTGGAGCTTTAACGGGTCCGTCCAATAATCGTCTCCCTCGCATATCGCAATATATTTTCCTCTGACCTTCGGGTAAATGTAGGTACTTGTAATAGGGATATTTGCGCTGTACCGGTTTTCTTTTTGCAGAATAGGCACAAACAGCTCCGGATACTGTTCCGCATACTCTCTTATAATATCCGCCGATGCATCTGTGGAAGCATCATCGTGTATGATTACTTCAAGAGGAAAATTCACCCTCTGCATAACGAATCCGTCAAGAGCCTGTCTGATGTACTTTTCCATATTGTATGACAGGCATATTACCGTAACACCGTTGTTGTAAAATTCCATTTATCTCTGCTCCGTTTTATTATTTTCCGGCAGACAGTGCCTTTTTGCCTGCTCTGTTTCTCAGTTTTCCTATAAGAACCTTAATTGCATTTACAAATCTCTTATACTCCTCTGTTCGTCTGAACAGCACAATAATCGCAACATTCGGAATAATCACGCAAAGCAGGCACTTTATTATAAATGCCACGGTTTCCGGTGTATTGGCGAAAATTCCCGAAAATGCACTTTCGCTTTTTGATTCACAGTCTCCGAACAGTAAAATGCCCAGCCCGTATGTTATCAGGGTACACCCGACCGTAATTCCCAAATGTTTAAAAAATGTCGCAAAATACTCTCTCAGCGGCTTTTTAAATACTTTTCTGTACACCAGCATCGGGTCAAACCATTGCATAGTTGCGCAATGTGCAAAAACAGTCGCAAGCTTGATTCCGATAACGCCCGCTTCCGGATTTTTTCCGTCCTGTCCCAACAACACTGCCAGCAGCACGGACAATGCGACGTTGATAATGCACATGAATACAGGTCTGAATTTACCCTGAATGAACAATCCGTTTGCGTTTCGGACAGATGAAACGGGGTTTATTATTGTATTTGAATAAAAAATCGCGGCAATAACAATCGGCATCCACATGCTCATGACGAACTCATCGTTTTTGAGCCACAGCCGTATAAACGGATTCATCAGCACAATGAGGCTTGTAGTACAGAAGCAACATATCCAGAATGACATAAATTCCAGAGATTTAAAGGTTTTGTACTGATATTCGCTGTCTTTTTCCGCCGCCAGATTGCCCATACTGGGCAGTGCGGAGCTGAAAAACTGCAATATTACCTGCCTGACTTTTGCCGATATAAGCCTGTAATTTGACACATAGCCTACCCAAAGCGGTCCGAAAAACGAAGAAATCACAACGCTGTCAAGACTGTTATTTACCTGGGAGCATATTTTATATATCATCAATGCTCCCACATCATTGTAAAGCTTTTTCTTTTCTTCTCCGGTAAGCTCCTCTTTTGTTTTATAATCTACTTCGGGATAGCGTTTGTCAACGTATTTCGATATTATCAGATTTGTTGTTCTGGTAATAATTATTCCGGCTACCAGATATACGATATAAATTATTGTGCGGTTTTCTTTTACGAACAAATCAAGCCCAAGCAATATGCCGGCTTCTACCACAACACGCACAACCGACATCATCATTTGAATGTTCGTTACCTTTCTGTTTTCCTGATGAGCGGTGAGCAATGTCGATTTGTAGATTTGCAGATAAGAAACCGCTGAATTTATTACATAAAGTACGAAGATAAGAACAATGTACCTCTTAACATCGTCTCTTATGGCTGCATTTATCTTTTCCGGAGGAACAAGGTAATCCATAAAGGGTATCATTGCAAGTCCCAGCGTCAGCACTACACCTGCCACAAGCTGATATGCCCTTTTATAGAATTTCATCAGAGCCGATATTTTTCTGTTATCGCCCTCTGATATGGGCTTATAAAGCGAAAATGCTATTGCCGAGGAAATGCCAAGCTCCGCAAACGACAAAAGCGTGAGCAAATCGGTAAACAGGCTCGATATGCCGGCATATTCGGCGCCAAGCGTTTTTATGAATATTGAACGCATTATAAAGCCTGTGACAATATTAAATATTTTCGCCATCATTCCTGCCATGGTGTTAAGCAGTGTGTTTTGTGTTCTTGATTTTTTCGCCAATCGACATTCAACTCCGTATTATTGCCTTCGCGCATCACAATTTATTGATAATCGGCAACTTTTTCTTGTTTATAAATACTACACTCTCTTTTATACCGTGTCAAGAAGCTATAAGCACTGTTCAAAGAAGATTCAAATTTTCCTCCTCTGCGGCATTTTCGCCGCTTCTTGACAAGATGACTTTATTACGCTATCATTATGCCACCGAACTGCAAAGGGTGATAAGGGTGAACAATCCAAAGGTCAGCATAATCTGTCTTCTTTATAACATGAAAGAATACATTGCTCAAGCTCTTGACGGTATGCTGATGCAAAAAACGGACTTTCCTTTTGAAATCATCGTCCACGACGATGCGTCTACCGACGGTTCAACTGCAATACTTCGCGAATACGTTGAAAAATATCCGGATATAATCGTTCCTATTTTTCAAACCGAAAATCAGTATTCAAAAAAAGTTTCCCTGACCAAAAATTTTATTTTCCCCATGGTAAGAGGAGAATACGTGTGCTATTGTGAGGGCGATGACTATTGGACAGACCCGTTAAAGCTTCAAAAGCAGTATGATTTCATGAGCACTCACCCGGATTATTCTCTATGTGCCGCAAAAATCAGACAAATCAATTGCAGTGATTCGTCCATACCCGATAAGCTTATCGGACCCTTTAACACCGGTGAGGTCACTATCGAAGAAATTTTAGCGCAAAAAGATAAGCAGGCGTTTGCAACCTGTTCGCTTTTTATACGGAAAAACGTCTTTTTCGCCAGACCGGAAAATTTCCCCGGCAGAGGTGAGCGCGTCATCATTCTGTGGCTTGCTCTTAACGGCAGAGTTTGGTTTATCAACGAGGAAATGGGCGTATATCGCCGCGCTCGTCCCGGTTCGTGGACTGACCGCAGTTGGAACAGAGGTAATAAAACAAAAATCCAGACCTATTTCGGATATATCAGAGTTTATAAGCATTTTAACGACTTCTGTAACAACCGATTCGATGATATTATTCAGGACATTTTATTAAGATATATGACGCTGTCTCTCAGAGCAGGCGCGACACTCAAGCAGCTTCGCGACGACTCCATGAAAGAATTTTACGACTTCCTCACGCCTGCAAACAAACGCAGACTGTTTATTTACAAAATGCTTCTCCCCGTAAGGAAAGTCGCATCGGCTGTTAAAAAACGAATTAAATAATCGGTATTATTAAAATGGCTGTAAAAAACTTTCGTTTTTTACAGCCATTTTACACTCTTTATCACAATGCCATGAGCAACTTTTCAAAATCCGCGGACAGGCAGGTGGTACACACTGCGGTAACAGGTCCCGACATATAGACCGTTCCGTCCTCGGCTATCTCAACGGACAAATCGCCGCCTGCCATATGAACCGTAACCTTATTGCCGGTAAGTCCCATTCTGAACGCCTCACTTGCGGCGGCAGTTGCGCTTGTTCCCGATGCAAGGGTATAACCTGCGCCGCGCTCATAGGTTTCAAGCTTGATGTTTTCCTTATCGACAACCTCCATAACATTGGTATTTATCGGCTCGGAGAACACCTCGCTGCGTTCTATGTATTCTCCGATTTCACGCACCATTTGTGCCGAAATATGCTCCATGGGTATAACGCAATGGGGATTGCCGATAGTCAGGCAGGTTACATAACACTCAAGTCCGTCAAGCATCATACGTTTGCCGATAAGCTTTTCACTGCGCTCTTTTTCCGGGTCGTCCATATAGCTTACTTCGCCCATGGCAACCTTTGTTTCGCTGCTGTCCTCATTAAGACATTCAACCTTAATAACGCCGCCGGGGGTATTAAAGGTAAAACGCGGCTCGTTCACATAGCCTGCATCGCGCAGGTAATGAGCGAAAATGCGCACGCCGTTGCCGCTGTTTTCAGCCTCCGAACCGTCCGGATTGTAAATTTTCAGAGATATTTCATCACCTTTTAAAATAGGTCCGTACAGTATTCCGTCAGAACCGATGCCGAAATGCCTGTCACAGATATATCTGATTCGTGCCGGGTTAAGCTCAAAATCATTTTTATATGGGTCAAGGATAAGATAATCGTTGCCTAGACCGTGATATTTTCTGAGAATAATACTCATAACTGACACCTCCGGGTATTTTCTAATCTTATAATATGACATAATAAGAAAAAATATAATAGTTATAAGTGCTTGAAATGTTGCAAAAAGTGCTATACAATTATGCAGAGGTGAGCGTATGGAATACGAGAAGCGCGGATACCTGACCGGAAATTTCAGGCTGTTTCATATAAATGATATGTGTGACAGAGTTTTTGATTATCATTACCACGAATTTGACAAAATCGTTGTAATGCTTGAGGGTGACGTCACATACACAATTGAGGGCAACACCTATCATCTAAAGCCCGGTGACATCACTCTGGTACAGCACAACGAAATTCACCGTCCTGAAATCAATCCAACAGTCCCCTACGACCGCTACATTCTTTACGTTACACCGAACTACATTTCAAAGCCTGCCGATGATGAAGCTTCCCTTTCAAGCTGTTTTCAGCTTGCGGCAGAAAACAGCGAACACGTTTTGAGCACCGATAGGGAGCGATTTCAAAAAATCGTTTCCGTGCTTTCGGAGCTTGAAGCATCTCTCGGCAGTGATAAATACGGCACGAATCTTTATTGCTCCGCTCTTTTCGTCCAGCTTATGATATTGATAAACCGCATAACCTTTTCCGAAAGACCCCACACCGTCAAAAGTGAGCCTGCCGACGAGCGCATAGTCGAAGTGCTCAAATTCATAAACGAAAACCTGACGGAGGAAATGTCCATTGAACGAATATCGAAAAAATTCTTCATCAGCCGTTATCATTTAATGCGCATTTTCCGAGATGCAACAGGAGAAACGATTCACAGCTATATCAGGAAAAAGCGTCTTCTTAAAGCCGCCGAGCTGTTGAAGCAGGGTGTGCCTGTAGTTAAAGCCGGAGAAGAATGCGGTTTTTCCGAATATTCAACTTTTTTACGTGCATTCCACGCCCAATTCGGAAAATCGCCGTCAAAAATGACAAGCGACGAAGCGGCAATGGCAGATATTTACGATTATTAACATTCCCGTTGTTGACCGACACGCTCAATGGGGTTATAATCAATTCAAAGGCAGGTGTAGGCTTGAGTAACATACGACGTGACCCTTTGGGGGACGGCAAAATTATATATGTCAACGATTCCCATACTTTCGGAACGGACGCGGTGCTTTTAGCGGACTTTGCCGCTCCTCGGCGGCGTGACAACGCTCTTGACCTGGGAACAGGCTGTGGTATAATCCCTCTGCTCTGGCAAAGCGCAGGCTCTGCCGCTCACGCAACGGGTCTTGAAATCGACCCTGCCGCCGTTGCCCTTGCTCTGAAAAGTGCGGAGGAAAACGGTTGGAGTGAAAATCTCAGCTTTGTAAATGCGGATATGCGTGAAATCAAGGCTCATCTGAAATGCGAAAGCTTTGACCTTGTGACCTGCAATCCGCCGTATTTCAAAGCGGAAAGCGGTTTTATCAGTCCGGAAAATGCCAGAGCAACCGCACGTACCGAGCTTAGCTGTACTCTCGACGATGTTTGCCGTGCCGCTACCCTGATGCTTAAATACGGCGGTCGATTCTGCATGTGCCACCGTCCCGAACGACTTACAGACGTGCTGCTGTGCATGAGAACTTTCAAAATGGAGTCTAAACGACTGCGCTTTGTGCAGGATAAGGTCGGGAAAGCACCGTGGCTCTTTTTGGCAGAAGGTCGAAAGGGCGGCAAAGGCTCTCTTGAAATTCAACCTCCGCTCGTTATGAAAAACGATGACGGAACAAGGACGGCGGAAATGAAGAAGATATACGGAAAATACGGGGAGGGTTTTAATTGACGGGAAAGCTGATACTGGTCGGAACTCCCATAGGTAATCTCTCCGATTTCAGTCAGAGAGCAATAGAAAATTTAGAACAGTGCGATTTTATCGCAGCGGAGGACACCAGAGTAACCTTAAAACTTTTGAATCATTTCGGCATTAAAAAGCCGCTGGTCAGTTATTTTGAACATAATAAGCTTGAACGCGGAGAACAGATATGCGCTCGGATTTTAAACGGCGAAACCTGCTGTCTCGTCACCGACGCCGGTATGCCGGCAATAAGTGACCCCGGCGAAATGATAGTCGCTCAGTGCGCCGAAAAAGGCATTGAGGTACTCTGTATTCCGGGACCCAGTGCGGTTGTTACGGCACTGGCTCTATCGGGACTTCCCACCGGCAGATTCACCTTTGAGGGCTTTTTGAGTGTGACGAAAAAAAGCCGCTTCGCCCACCTTGAGGAAGTCAAAAACGAAAAGCGCACCATGATATTCTACGAAGCTCCCCACAAGCTTCTCGGCACGCTTGAGGATATGTATTCCGTTTGGGGTGACAGAAAAATATCCCTTGCCCGTGAAATCACAAAGCTTCACGAAGAAACCGTGCGCACAACGCTCAGCGAAGCTATTGCACGCTATACGGCAAATCCTCCGAAAGGCGAATTTGTTCTTGTTATTGAGGGTGCAAAGGACGAAGAAAAGCAGGCATATACTCTTGACGATGCGGTTGCTATCGCAAGGGAGCATACGGAAAACGGCTGTTCCACCAGCGAAGCGGCTAAACGCGCGGCAGTCGAAACCGGAATAAAAAAAGCGGAAATATATAAAATAATAGTCAGTGAAAACGAGTAATCGTTCAGTACGAAAGGAGATATGTTATTATGAAAACATTCGGAAAAATTTTAATTGCGGCAGCAGCGACTACCGCAGCGGTTGTAGTCGCCAAAAAGGTTATTGATGAGGTATCGAAAAACGGCGAGGACAGCAAGCTTGTCAACGGCTACAAAAAGGCAGTCGGAACCGTTAAGGGTCTTATAAACAATGTGATGGACGGCAAACCCAGAAATTTCAGCACCGACGGCT
Organism: uncultured Eubacteriales bacterium; assembly: GCA_964500965.1. Taxonomy (GTDB): domain Bacteria; phylum Bacillota; class Clostridia; order Oscillospirales; family Acutalibacteraceae; genus JAISGQ01. Next base: position 9,037 of record CAZCQZ010000001.1, read on the forward strand.
ACGACATCGACTTCTTTGATGACGATGATGATTGCTGTCATTGCGCTTGTGACGAGTGCCTTTCCGACGACTGCGATGACTGTGAGGACTGCTCCGGCATACACTTCGATTTTGACGATGATGACGAGCTTTTTGACAGTGCCCCCGATTTTGTTCAGACCGAAAACGCCGAGCCTACCGATGAGGAAATTCAGGACATGATAAATGAGGAAATGGCAAAGGAGCAGATTGATAAGCTTTTAAGCGATATGGATTCCGAAGAAAACGAATAAAGAACACCGCAGGGCTTTATGCAACAGTCCTGCGGTGCTTTTTATCCATGCATTTGCAATCACGCCAGCGAATACACATTTGTCAGCTTATCCCGAACACAATCCCTTAAATTATGTGTGATTATTATTACTCCCAGCTCCGGCGTATCAAGCAGGCTGTTTTCGATGTCAAGGGCGTTTGCTTCGTCTAATGCGGAAGTGCCCTCGTCAACAATAATATACTGCACCTTTCTTATCAATGCACGTGCCAGCGCAACACGCTGTCTCTGTCCGCCGGAAAGATTTTTACCGTTTTCCGTAATAATGGTATCCGGTCCGTCAGGCAGAGAATTAACAAAATCACTCAGACGGCATTTGCGAATAACGGCTTCAATCTCGCCGTCTGTGTACGGCACACCGAGCGTAATATTAAAGCGCAGTGTGTCCTGAAACAGATATACCTGCTGTGTCACGTAAGCTACACGGCTATATAAATCCTCTGTGTTTATGTCCTTTTGCTCCATGTCACCGTAATACACACTGCCTGTATAATCGGGAAGCAATCCCAAAACGATTTTCGTCAGCGTGGTTTTTCCGCTTCCGCTCTCACCCGTTAACGCATATTTGCAATTTGCTCTAAAGGTGTAGTTTTTATTGTTCAGCACAGGACTGTCGGCATATCGGAAGGAAAGGTTTTCAACCCTGATTTCGGGAATATCGGAAATACGAAACTTGTTTTCTGACATATTTACTGTGTCTATATTGAATTTCTCCCACAGAGACTTTGAGGCTCTTGCAGTCATAAAGCACTGTACCGAATCTCCTACCCCGTTAAAAAAGCTTCCCGCAAGGTTTCCGACAGACAGTGCCGCTCCTGCCGTAGCAGCTCCCAGCACAGCCGCTACCAGCGTTACGGCAAGAAGAATGACCTGTCCAACCATGCTTACCGTTGAAATCAAAATCCGTACGGCAATGTTTGTTTTATTATATTTGTAACACACCTTTTCCGCTTTCTCCGATGCAGTAACTATGCGTTCGCAAATACGATTGCGGAGATTTGTCAGGAAGAACACAGAGCCGCCCATTACCGTGTCTTTATAGCTTTCGGTACTGACCTCCAGTGCTTTTGACCTTTCCGCATTTATTCTTTGAAGCTTCTTACCGGTTATCTGAGGAAGCACGGAAATAATCACCACCAGTACAATTGCCGCAATGCCTATGTACGGACTGAGCAAGCACAGCGCGGCAAGTGAAAAAATTGCCGTTGCCGTGCTTTCGATTCCCGAAAACACGGTATCAAAAGACTGAGCGTAAATTTCACCGACATCATTTGTCAGCCACGAAATATAATGTCCGCCGTCCTTATCTGCAAAATCGGAATAAGAGAGGGAGCTGATTTTACTGCCGACCATATGGCGCAATTCATTTTTCAGCTTTTGCTGAACCTTGGATTTCACAACCAGAGAAATGTAGTACATCAGCATGGCCAACAGCCAGATAAACACGACTATCGCAAAGGTTAAAATCAGAGCCTTGACCTTGTTTCCGTCATATTCATAGGCGCTGTACAAATAAGACAGTGAATATCCCGCAAATACAAGAACAAATGACGTTATAATGCCCAGCAACACACAGCCGAATATACTGCCGAAATTTCTTTTTACAAGCTTTTTATACTGCTTCATTTGTTAACACCTCCTGCTTGATTTCAAGCCACAGCTTCCAAAGTCCCGGAACGCCGTCGTCTTCCGGTTGTATTCTGCGTGTCAGACAGTCCATTGCACTTTTACCGTAAATGTCATAATCGGGCTGTTTTTCTATGTGAAGTGCGGTGAAAAATTTCATATCGGAAATTTCTCCCTGCTGTGCGGAATCGTATTCCACGGCTTTTTCCACAGCTTCTTTAAGATAGCTCCGGGCTGTTTCAAATTCATCTTTGAAGCAATAGCACTCCGCAATGGTTTCAAGAATAACACAATCATATTTGTCAAACCATGTTAATTCCGATTGGGGCTGTGTACCTCTCAGAATTGTTCTCAGCCACCGGAAGCACTCAATAGCCCCATCGTAATTTCCGCGTTGAAAAAACACGTTGGCATAGCCGACCATAATATCGTTGATTTCATCCGGAAATGTTGAAAATGCTTTGCTGAGGTACTTTTCCGCTTCATCTGCATCGTGAAGATAATCTCCGAAAACCATGCCTATCATTGCATTGTTGATACCGCAGACATTGTATTTTTTCAAAATCCGCAACGCAGAATCTGTATTGTTCAGCATCAGGTACGCCTTTGCTATCTGTGTGCGAATTGAAACCTCGCTGACTGTTTCATCCTGATTTTGAGCAATCAACTCACAGGCGTGATTTAACAACTCAACAGCCCTTTTGTTCAACTCAGTATTCTCGGCATTCTCACCGAATTTTAAATATACCAGCCCACTCTGATACACAATATCAAAATTGTTCGGGTGGTTTTTCAACGCCTTTTCCGCTTCGCCTATTGCTTCATCGTATCTGTTGTTTTTTACCGCTGTCTTTATTCGTTCAAGAACAGAAGCGGCATCGTTATTTTGCCATTCATACCCCAGCAAAACGTCTGTAGATGTTCTGAATAAATCTGCCATTTCAAGAATCAGACTGATTTCCGGTATTGACTGATTCGACTCCCATTTGTAAACAGCACTTACACTGACGCCCATCGCTTCCGCAAGCTGTTCCTGCGTCATTCTTCTTTCCTTTCGGAATTTTTTGATATTTTCTGAAAGTCTTACTCGCATAATTTGCCCCTCTCTTTCTTCGTCTGCCTTATTTTAACATGAACGCATTTCGATTTGAACATACCGGTAGTAGAGTTAGTCGAAAATATTTTTTACTGTCGGTGTGGGTAAATACTAAAAACAAAGGCGCACCGAGAGGCGCGCCTTTGTTTTACCGAACATTAAAACTTATTGATTGCAATATGTAAGTATCTCTGCCGTTATATGAGGTCTTACCGACCACAGCCGTGCCGTTACCGACAAGCATACCGCCTGCGTTTTCGACCTCACCGGCGGTCATTGAATAATAATCCGAATCGTTGCCGGCAGAAGCGTAAACATTAAAGCTCACCGCAGCAAGCTCTCCGCTTGCGGAATAATTCGTCACCACAGCAAAGCCCGCGGATTTCGGAATTTCTGCGAAATAATATTTACTGCCGTAGTAAAGCCAGCCGTCACCGCTGTCGCCAATGGCAGGATAAATTTTTACGTTCTCGCCGAAATATCGGCTGATTCGTTGATTTACAAAGCTTTCCGAAACGCTGTAGTTATAATTATTTCCGTCATTTGCAAAGCTTTCGGAGGTGTAAACCGTTGAGTTCATTGCAAGCCCCGACACCGCAAAACTCACAAGCTCCTTTGACGAAACAGCACCGTCTATATTGGTTGTGCCCGTCTCGGTAAATGCAGAAATAAATGAGTTGATTTCTGTAAGTTGTGCCCTTGTAAGTCCTGCCGGAACACTGTTTGAAATGACATTGCCGTTATCTGCGGTATCGGTTGCGGAGGTAATTTCCGAAATATCCGAACCACTGACCGCATCGCTGTCGGAAGTCGGCGGAGTTATTATTTCGGGCTCATGGGCAGTGGACTGCGTAGTGCTCTCCGTACCTGAGTTTTCAGGTATAACAATACCGTTATCCTCCGGCTCGAAAATTCCGGAAAACCATATTATTCCTGCCATTGCCGCAATGAGCAGAACGGAAATCACCGTCATTATTACACTGCCGGTCTTTTTCTTTCTGGTTGCCTGCTCATTCGCAACTGCCGCCGCTCTTGCCTGAGGCGAATACACATTGGTGGAAACCGCTGTATACTGTGCCGCTCCGTCGCGGCTTGAGGACAGCACCGGTGCGGAGCTTCTTGACGCTCCCGTAATATACGGTGACTGCATCATCGGAGAGCCGTATGACGGTCTTGCCACCGGCGGCTGAACCGCATATGGATTTGCCGAAATCTCCGCAGGCGGAGGAGTCGGAGTATATGTTCTCTGCGGCGCGGAATATCCGCCGTAGGGCTGAGACGGTACAGTCGGCTGTGGCTGAGGCGCATAAGAGTTTGACTGCGCAGGCGCAGGGCTTAAACGTGTACCGCATTTTCCGCAAAACATCGTTCCCGGCGCGGAAGTAAATCCGCAATTCGGACAAATCACAAAATCACCACACAATACGCGAAAATCAAATACAGATTAAATATATCACGATAGCTTAAATTATAGTAGCACATTACAGTCAAAATATCAATTCATATTTTGACAAAATTTCGATAAATCCGTCAGGCGCATACCGCCGTTTCAATCTTACAGTCAGACCCGTTCGGCAGAGTACCGTCAATGATTATCTCTCCTATGCTGTCGGCTTTTATGCTTCCGCTTATGGGGTTTTTAACGCTCATTATATTTCCCCTGACCGTAGCCGTGACCTCACTGCGTTCAAAGGAAAGGTCGGTATCAATCATTTCGCAGTCCTCAAGCACCAGTCCCTTTGCATAGCACAAGGGCTGCGTGCCGATAATTTTACAGCGTACAAGGCGAAGATTTTCAGAATACCACGCAAGATACTCGCCCTTTACCGTGCTGTCGTAAACGGTTACATTTTTGCTGTGCCAAAATGCGTCCTTTGTATCAAGATCGGAATTTCTTATCACCATATTTTCCACATACTGAAAGGAATATTTTCCTTTCAGCCTGACATTTTCAAGCTCAATGTCCGCAGTTTTCAAAAAGGGATATTCGCCCTCAAGAGTGCAGTCGGCAAGCTTAATATCACTGCTGAACCACCCGAATTCCGGAGACACTATATCACAGTCCGAAAGAGCGACATTCTCGCATTCGCGGACTGCCTTAATGCCGTTTAAGACGCTTTTCTCAATACGAATATTCTTATCATACCACAGTGCCGCACGGCAGCCCTCGGTCATTTCGCAGTTTGATACCGAAGCTCCCGTCACGTGCCACAGGGGGTATCGGAGATTCATATAGCAGTCATTGACGGTTATATCGGAGCACTCCTTTAATGCCGATTCGCCGTCGGCTTCTCCGTCAAAACGGCAACCGATTACTTCGGCGTTATGTATATCGTAAAGTGCTCTCTCCTCATCAAGGGTCAGATTTTCATATTTCATTTGATTCATTCCTTTAAAGCCTATTCATCTATATCGAAATTTCTTTACTTTGTTTATCTTTTATTTTATAACATTTTCTTTCTACAGTCAATATTTTCGACACACTGCCCTGTGTGTCGTATGATTTTTCAAATTTTTTCTTGACAACCGCTTTATTCGGTGATATTATGTAGTTGAAAGATTGTTCAACTATTTGTGCGGAGGTAATTTGATGACTGAGCGAAGCTACTCATGTGACTGCGATGTAATACATCAGGACACCGTTAACGATACTCAGGGCAAAATGCTCAGCGACAGCGACTACACGGGGCTTGCCATGCTTTTTAAGCTTTTCGGTGACGCTACAAGAGTTAAGATTCTCCATGCTCTTGAGCTTAACGAGCTGTGCGTGTGCGACCTTGCTGTGTTGCTGGGTGTTACAAAATCCGCCGTTTCTCACCAGCTCAAGGCATTGAAGCTTTCAAATCTCATAAAATCCCGTCGTGACGGGCAAATCATCTATTATTCCCTCGCCGATGACCACGTTAAGGAAATCATCGACATGGGCTTTGAACATCTGCACGAATAGTTTTAGTTTATTTTTTGCACTGTTAGTTGAACGATTGAGCAACTATTATTTTAGGAGGAAGCAATATGCAAAAGTCGTTTTTACTTAAAGGTCTTGACTGTCCCCACTGCTCCGCAGGTATAGAACGCGAAATCGGAGAAGCGGAGGGCGTGATTTCTTCGTCAATGGACTTAATGAAGCAAACACTTACTCTGGAAATTGACCCCTCTATCGAAAGCACTATAGAATGGCTTGTCGGCAAAACCGTACACCGTTATGAGCCGAAAGTACAGGTAAGCGAAATCAGCGGCGTAAGCTCAAAAACCTATTTGCTGAAAGGTCTTGACTGCGCAAACTGTGCCGTTGCCATTGAGCGCGATATTGCCGCTCTCCCCTATGTTTCCTCTGCCGAAGTAAGCCTGGTTGCTCAGACCCTTGAAGTCGAATTTAACACCGTTACCGCCGATTTTCTCTTTGAGGTAATCAACGAGCTTGTTCATGACCACGAGCCTGACGTTGAAGTTACCGAGCAGAGTACTGCTCCGGCTGAAGCCGAAACGGATAACGAGCTTACAAAAACCGTGGTACGCTTTGCAATCGGCGCAGTGCTTTATCTGTCGGGACTTATTCTGCCCTCGGTTTTGGGCTTGCCCTTTTATGCAAAGCTTGCACTGCTCATTGCCGCCTATATCGTTCTCGGCATAGATGTAGTGCTTAAAGCACTGAAAAATATTCTTCGCGGTCACATTTTTGATGAAAACTTTCTCATGACCCTTTCCACCGTCGGTGCGTTCGTCATCGGAGAATATCCCGAAGCCGTTGCGGTTATGCTTTTCTACCAGATAGGCGAATTTTTCCAGAGCCTTGCGGTAAGGCGTTCAAGAAAATCCATTGCCGCTCTTATGGATATTCGCCCGGATTGTGCTACTGTCAACCGTGACGGAGAACTGACAGTTGTATCTCCCGAAAGTGTTTCCGTCGGTGAGCTGATTGTTGTAAAGCCCGGTGAGAAAATTCCTCTTGACGGCATTGTTGTCAGCGGTGAATCAATGGTTGACACCATGGCTCTCACCGGCGAATCCGTGCCGCGCCGTGCTACTGTCGGCAATGAGGTGCTTTCGGGCTGTATAAATCAGGGTAGTGTTCTTACCGTGCGCGTAACAAAGCCCTTTGGCGAATCTACAGCCGTAAAAATTCTCGACATGGTAGAAAATGCATCTGCAAGAAAAGCTCCCACGGAGAATTTCATAACCACCTTTGCACGTTATTACACCCCTGCCGTTGTTATTCTTGCGGCAATACTTGCCGTTATGCCGCCGCTGTTTTTCGGCGGTCAGTGGGTGGACTGGATTCGGCGCGGATTTGTTTTCCTTGTTATCTCCTGTCCCTGCGCTCTTGTAATTTCAATTCCTCTCACATTCTTCGGCGGTATCGGAACGGCTTCAAAGCACGGTATTCTGGTCAAGGGCAGCAACTATCTTGAAGCATTGACAAAGCTTGACACCGTTGTTTTTGACAAGACCGGCACATTAACAAAGGGTGTTTTCAAGGTTTCCGATATTCTCCCCTCAAAGGGCTTTACTTCCGAACAGGTACTTGAATATGCCGCTGCCGCAGAAAGCTTTTCAAATCACCCCATTGCAAAATCAATACTTGCCGCCTGCGACAACTTTGACCGCTCAAATATCAGCGATTACGACGAAATTTCGGGGTATGGCGTAAGCATTTGCTTTAACGGCAAAAATATACTGGCAGGCAACGGTAAGCTCATGGAATCCAACGGCATCAGCTACGATATATGCGAAAATGCCGGTACTAAAGTATATGTTGCGGCTGATCGCTGTTATGTCGGCTGCATTGTAATTTCGGACGAGGTAAAGCCCGACAGTGCCGCAGCCGTTGCCGCGCTTCGCAAAGCCGGCATTGAAAAAACGGTCATGCTGACCGGTGATGACGAAAAAATTGCCGCCGATGTTTCAAAGTCTCTCGGCATTGACGAATATTACGCCGGGCTTCTTCCCAACGAAAAGGTTGATATTCTCGACCGTCTTGACAGCCGCAAAAAGCCCGGCAGTAAGCTTGCCTTTGTCGGTGACGGCATAAACGACGCGCCTGTTCTTGCCCGTGCCGATGTCGGCATTGCCATGGGCGGTCTCGGCTCCGATGCCGCAATCGAAGCCGCCGATGTGGTTCTGATGACCGATGAGCCGTCAAAGCTTACGGAAGCTATTGCCGTTGCAAAAAGTACGAAGCGCATTGTTGTTCAGAATATTGTTATCGCGCTTGGCATAAAGGGCATTTTCCTTATTCTCGGCGCGTTTGGAATAGCCGGTATGTGGGAAGCGGTTTTCGGTGATGTGGGCGTTGCTCTTATTGCGGTGCTGAATGCAATGAGAATTCTGAAAAAATAAATATTTATCGGACAGAGGCAGTAAAAAGCGAAAGTTTTTACTGCCTCTGTTTTTATATTGCAATTTATCTCGTTTTCAAACTTTCGGCGTATATCTTGCATAATACATCGGCAAGTGATAAAATGATAAAAATACAGCAAAGTCAGGAGCTTGTAAAGAATGAACATAATCATTGCAGGTACGGGAAAAGCAGGCGTAGCCGTTATAAAACAGCTTGTCGGTGAAAATCACAACATCACACTTATCGACAAGGATACCGCCGCCCTTGCAAAGATTTCGGATTCATACGATGTCATGACCGTTAACGGCAACTGCATAACCGCCGATTCTCTTGAGCAGGCAGGGATTATACAGGCTGAGCTGCTGATTGCCTTTACCGGTTCCGATGAAACAAATCTTTTGTGCTGTCTGCTGGCAAAACGTCTCAATCCGGCTATCCACACCATTCCCAGAATCAGGAATCCGGAATTTAACGATATATCCATAAAAATGCGGCAGGATTTCGGCATTTCAATGGTAGTAAATCCCGACCGTGATGCGGCAAGGGAGATATATTTGCAGCTTCAGTTCCCGGCATTTTTAAAGCGCGACACCTTTGCCAAGGGCAGAGTTGAGATAGTACAGATTCGCATTGCCGAGGATTCAAGAATCAAAAACATTCCCATCAGTATGCTTGCCGCGAAAACCGGACTTAAAGTTCTCGTCTGCGCCGTTGTACGCAAGGGCAAGGCTGTCATTCCAAACGGCGATTATGTCATTAAAAGCGGCGACAGCATATATGTAACCGCTCCCTACGATATTCTTTCTCAGCTCGTGCGAAAGCTGAGACTTACCACCAAAAAAATCCGCCACGTCATGATTGTCGGCGGTGACAGAATTTGCGCACATTTGGCAAGCACCCTTATTAACTCCGGCGTTCATGTCAAAATTATCGAAAACGACCCTCATCGCTGTGCACAGCTATCCCTTGCCATGCCTACCGCCACCATAATTTGCAGTGACGGCTCGTCTCAGGACGTTCTCGACCGTGAGGGTTGCGGAACTATGGATGCGCTGATTACCCTCACCGGTCTTGACGAGGTAAACATGGTCGTTTCCATGTACGCCTCCTCTATCGGCGTTGAACAGGTAATAACAAAAATCAACCGCATTGAATCACCTGCACTCCTTGACAATCTGAACATCGGCAGTGTTATCAGCTCCACCCACATAAGCAGTGAAAATGTCGCCAGATACACAAGAGCAATGAAAAACAAGTCCGGTGCGGCTTTGACCGTACACCCCATTGCAAACGGTCAGGTTGAAGCCATGGAATTTGTCATTGACGAGGGTTCTAAATATCAGGACACTCCTCTTAAAGACGTTCCCATACGCAAAAACGTGATACTGTCGTGTATTATCCGCAGAGGTAAAAGCATGATACCGGACGGCAATACGGAATACGGCTGCGGCGATACGGTTATTGTCACCGCAAACGCCGAAGAATCAATTCTTCATTTTAATGACATTTTCAGTGAGTAATAAAAGAGGAATCTGTTATGAATATTAAACTTGTCAGCCGTATTATAAGCATGGTACTGCTAATCGAAGCGGCTTTTATGCTCATTCCGACAATCATTGCTTTGTGTGACGGTCAGAAAAATGTTGCAATGGGTTTTCTGCTCACCATACTTATCATTGCGGTTTCCGGCGCTTCCGTGCTGCTTTGCACGCAAAAACGTACACAGGATTTTTACGCTCAGGAGGGATTTCTCGCAACCGGTCTTTCCTGGATATTCATGTCCTTACTGGGCTGTCTGCCGTTCATAATAAGCGGAGAGATTCCACGTTTTACCGATGCGTTTTTTGAAACCGTTTCCGGCTTTACCACCACCGGTTCAAGCATACTTACCGATGTTGAAGCTTTGTCAAAAGCTCTTATTTACTGGCGTAGCTTTACACAGTGGCTTGGCGGTATGGGCGTTCTGGTATTTCTCATGGCTGTTATCCCGGCGGCAAACAAGGGCAAAAGCTCGGACATGTTTCTGCTTAGGGCTGAAAGCCCCGGTCCCGATGTGGGCAAGCTTACACCCCATATGCGCTCAACCGCATCTATCCTCTATCTCATTTACATCGGCATGACGATACTGTGCTTTATCTTCCTGCTAATCGGCAAAACCCCGGTTTTTGACAGTATTTGTCTTGCGTTCGGGACTGCCGGCACAGGCGGTCTGGGTATTAAAAACGACAGCATTGCTTCGTATACTCCGTTTGCGCAAAACGTCATCACTGTTTTCATGTTCCTGTTCGGCGTGAATTTCAACGTTTATTACCTTATACTTTTGAGAAAATTCAAGCCTGCTTTCAAAAATCAGGAGCTTTGGGCATATGTTTTATATTATGCAACGGCTGTAATTGTCATAGTTATCAATATCGCAGATATGTATCCGACATTCGGTGAAGCTCTGCGGCACTCCGCCTTTCAGGTCAGCAGCATCATAACTTCAACCGGCTATTCCACAACGGATTTTGACCTGTGGCCGTCGCTTTCAAAAGGTATTCTCTTTGCTCTGATGTTTATCGGTGCCTGTGCAGGCAGTACCGGAGGCGGTATGAAAGTATCCCGTACAATAATCCTCGCAAAAACTTTGCGGCGCAATGTACGACACGCAATACACCCCGACCGCACCGATGTTATACAAATCGACAACCGCCGATTAGACGAACAGACTGTTACAAATGTCAGCTCCTATCTTGTGGCGTATGTGGTTATAATCGCAATCAGCTTTCTTCTCATATCCGTTGACGGTCACAGCATGATGACTGATTTTTCCGCTGTTGTCGCATGTTTCAACAACATGGGTCCGGGCTTTGAAGCTGTCGGCGCAACCGGCAATTATTCATCATTCAGCGATTTTTCAAAGCTTGTGCTTTGCGGCGATATGTTTTTAGGCAGGCTTGAAATCTTCCCGCTTCTGGCAATGCTGAGTAAAACCACCTGGAATCGAAACTTATAATCGGAGGTAATCATATGGAATTCTGGACTAATCTCGGAATCGAAAAAACAAATGATATTGACAAAATCACCGAGGCTTATCACGAAAAGCTGAAGCTTGTTCACCCGGAGGAAAAGCCGGAGGAATTTATGGCACTCCGTGAAGAATATGAAGCCGCTCTCGGCTATGCCCGTCAGACCGATGAAGCGGATAAAGCTCCGAAAACTCCTATCGACCTCTGGATTGAAAAGGTAAACGCCGTTTACAATGAGTTGTCGCGCAGAATTGACATATCTGAATGGACCGAGCTTTTAAAAGACGATGTATGTCAGGCTCTCGATTCACGGCTTGACGCGCGCAACGCTCTGCTGCGCTCCACCATGGACAACTGCGCACTGCCGCAAAATGTCTGGCAGCTTCTCGATTCGGAATTTGCTCTTACCGAAAACAAAGAATCCCTTTACGAGCTGTTTCCGAAAGATTTCATAGATAATTGTGTTATTTCCGGCACAAAAAATCCTCCCTCTGTTCCGTATGAGCTTTTCGCGGAGGGCACTACCGGAAACCCCGACTGCTATTTCCGTCTGCACGGCAAGGCAGTTGAAGAAATCAGAAACGGCGAAATTGATGCGGCTCAGGCTACTATTGAGGATATTGAAAATACCGGCATCATTCACCCCTACACCGATGTACTCAAGGCTCGTCTTGCCCTTAGAAACGGCGACGCCGACAAGGCTCTTGAAATCATTCGGAATCTTTGCGAAAAATACCCCGATGATTTGGGAATAAGAAATGTCCGCGCAAACATTTTCAGCGTCACGGAAAGGTTTGACGAAGCTCTGAGTGATTACGAATTTCTGCTTTCAAAAGGCTACGGTTCTTCAAAATATTTCCACGCACAGTGTCTTATGAGCCTCGGAAAATATATCGAAGCTAAGGAAATGCTCGTGGAGCTTTGGCATGATTACCCCTTTGAGGAGACTATAAAGAACGCTTTCGACAATGCCTGTCAAAAAGTCAACGAATATTTTGAGCAGAAGTATTCGGAGGGCACTCTTTCCGTCAAGGAATCAATCGAATTTGCCTGGAGCTGTCTGCAATCCGATAATACGGAAAAGGCTCGTGAGATTGTTGAAAATCTCAGCACAGATGATATTGCGGAAAAGTGCGACCTTGAAAATCTGTGCAGTAAGCTTTACATCAACCTTGATAAGCCCGAAGCGGCGGCAAAACACACCGAGGAATGGGAAAAGGCGGTTGCTCTGCTTCCGGAGGGTGAAACAGAGGAAGAACGCAAGCGCAAAAACAAGCTTTATGATATTTATTACGTCAGAGCGTGCGCTCTTTCAAGGCTCAATCGCTATGATGAGGCTCTTGAAGCCACCGCTCACTCCCTTGAGCTAAGCTCGGAAAGAGCCGCCGAATGTTACAATCTGCGCAGAGTAATTTTCCACGCCAAAAAGGACAGTCTCAGCGCACTGCACGAAGCGGAAAAGGCAGTTGAAGCAAATCCCAATTCCTGGACATATTATATTCTCGGCACCGAACAGTATGACCTTTACAGATTGCAGGACGCCTTTGACAGCTTCGGTCAGTCACTGCAATATTCCCTTGAACTTAACAGCTACATTTACCGCATTCGTATTCTCTGCAATGCCGGTCAATATGACGGCGCACAGGAGATTGTGGACTTCCTTGAGGAAAATGAAATTCAGTGCGATTCTCTCACCTACTGCAAGGCACGTATACTTGAGGGACAGGATAATACCGAAAAAGCCCTGAAGATGTATTACTCCATTATCGAAAATATCGAAAAGAAAGAAAGCGACATTGATTTCGGTGAAATGGTCTATTTCCGCGCCGCAAAACTTGATACCGACAAGTCCGACGAGGAGCTTTTGGAGCTTGTCAATAACGGTCTGGAGCTAAGGGAGGACTGCTACGACCTGCTCTATCTCAAAACTACGCTTCTTGAGAATCTATGCAGATATGACGAGGCTCTTGAGGTATACGAAAAAATAGAAACCGAGCACCCCGGAAGGTACCACCTCGGCAACGCTATAGGCGGCTGCTATTACGATATGAAAAACTACGAAAAAGCTCTTGAATATTACATTTCGGACCTTGAAACAAGAGAATCTGCCGGATTGCACGATATGATCGGGCTTTGTCTGCTTTATCTCAATCGTCCGGAAGAAGCGGCGGAGCATTTCCGAAAAGCCGTTGAGCTTGACAGCGAAAACGTTCGCTTCCGCACAAATTTCGGTCTTGCCTATGAGCACATGTTCGATTTTGAAACTGCCGTAAAGATTCATGAGGAAAATTCCGCACTGAACGACAGCAAGGATTCCGATGAGCAGAGAATTTATGTCAACCGCGCTCTTGCAAGAGCCGCCGCCAGAGCCGGAAATCACGACAAGGCAGAAAAAGCTTATCTCAAGAATTTTGAGATGTACGGCAGATCCGATGACGCAAGGTTTATTGTCGAAGTACTTATTGAAAGCAAGCAGCTTGACAAAGCTTCTGAATACATCGAGAAATTCAAATCCGAGAATTTGCTGTCCGAAATACAATGTATGCAAATGACAGCGGATATTGCGCGGCTTCGCGGTGAGCAGAAGAAGTATTTCAAAACGATTTCAAAGCTTCCCGATGAATATGTGCGTTGTGAACGTTTAGGTCGCTACTATCTCCACAGCGGTAATTATAAAAAGGCTCAAAAATACTTTGAACTTTTAACGAAAAACTCTCCCGACAGGCTTGACAGCTTTACCGACAGGCTTTATCTTTTGAAAATGCTCGGCAAACAAAACGAGCTTGAGGAGCTTTTCGATTACGCTGTCGATGTAGTTGAAAGTTACGACTGGGATAACGACGAACAGCCTCTGTATGTCACCAAGCTGGCTCTTATAAATACTGCCGCAGGTCATCCGGAAAACGCAAAGGAATACATCGACAAGGCTCTTACGATGCCCCTTTGCGAGCATTGCAGATACGGCAAATGCAAGGACGCTTATCTTGCTCTTGCGGAATACCATGAAGCTCTCGGTGAATATGAAAAAGTAATTGAGGTCTGTCGTGAAGGGCTTGAAATTGCTCCCGATGAATACGATTTTGTGTACATAACGGAAAGAATCCAAAACAAGCTTGATAAAAAGGAAAATCATAAATGATTGTTGGAATTGATTTAGGCACGACAAACAGTCTTGTCGCCTATTACGACGGCAAGACTGCGAAAATTATACCGAACCGGTTAGGCGAGCATTTAACGCCCTCCGTTGTCAGCATTGACGATGACGGAACGGTGCTCGTGGGAAAAACCGCTTTTGCGCGCAGTCTGCGCAGACCGCTCTCCTCTGCCGCCGTATTCAAGCGCAGTATGGGTACTGACAGAGAATTTGATTTAAACGGCAAAAAATTCCGTGCGGAGGAGCTTTCTTCCTTTGTGCTACGCTCTCTCAAGGAAGATGCGGAGGTATTCCTCGGTCAGCCTGTCGATGAAGCCGTTATAAGCGTACCGGCTTACTTCAACGACATGCAGCGCAAAGCTACAAAACGAGCCGGTGAGCTGGCAGGTTTAAAGGTTGAGCGCATTGTCAGCGAGCCGACTGCCGCCGCCGTTGCTTACGGACTTATGGACAGCCGCGAAAATGCAAAATATATGGTTTTCGACTTGGGCGGCGGCACTTTTGATGTCTCAATTCTTGTCCGCTCCGGCAAGATAATCGAGGTGCGTTCCATTGCCGGTGACAACTATCTCGGCGGTGAGGACTTCACCGATGTAATCGAGCAGATGTTTGTTGAAAAATGCGGCATTTCTCTGCTGAGCCTTACATATGAAGAACGGGCATTGATCAGAGAGCAGACCGAAAAATGCAAGTGCGCTCTTTCAAGCGCGCCTGCCACATTTATGGAATGCTTTATCGGCGGTGAAAAGAAATGCTTTACCGTTACCGCGGAGGAATACGAGAAAGCCTGTGAGCCGTTATTTGACAGGCTCAGGAAGCCCGTTGAACGTAGTCTCAAGGACGCCGGAATCAGAGCCTCCGACATTGACGAGGTTGTTTTGGTCGGCGGTGCTACAAAGTCCGCCGTTGTCAAAAAGCTTGCGGCTCGAATGTTCGGACGTTCTCCAAAATGCAACGTTAATCCCGATGAGGTTGTGGCTTTCGGTGCGGCACTGCAAAGTGCCATAAAGCAGCGTGCCGCGTCCATTCGCGAGGTTATTCTCACAGACGTGTGCCCCTTTACTCTTGGTACCGATGTCGTTCACGACAACGGAATGTTTGAGGAAAGCGGTCACTATCTGCCTATTATCGAAAGAAATACCGTAATCCCCGTCAGCCGCACCCAAACGGTTTACACTGCCAACGATTATCAAACCTCCGTGCGCATTAAGGTATTGCAGGGCGAAAGCAGGCTGACAAAAAACAACCTGTTTTTAGGCGAGCTTACAGTTCCCGTGCCGTCAAAGCCAAAGGGCGAAGAAGCGGTTGACATAACATACACCTATGATGTCAACTCACTGCTTGAGGTCAAAGTGCGTGTTCATTCCACCGGACTTGTCAAGAGCATGATAATCAGAGGCGAGGGCAACAAAATGTCCGATGCGGAAGCGGCTAAACGAATGGAGGAGCTTTCGTATCTCAAAATCAGTCCCCGTGAGCTGGAGGAAAACAAGCTTGCCCTTTACCTTGCCGACAAGGCATACGAGGAATCGACCGGCAACACAAGGGAGATTATCGACCGGCACATTGCCGCCTTTGAGCTTGCAATGCGCAAGGGCGATACGGTTGCTATCGAAAAAGCCCGTGGTGAGCTTATTGAATATCTTGATTCTCTGAAATAAAAAAACTACGTACCGTTCCTTTTCGTTTCGGTACGTAGTTTTTTTATTTCATCACAGGTTCTTTTCAAGAATTACCAACGCTTCATATGGTCTGAGCACATCGTTGTCCCTCGGTATTTTACCGTCCGGATACACCGACTGTAAAAGCTGTGCATCGGGTGCAAAGCTTCCGGTAAATGCATTTTCGTTTTCGCTGAAATTGCAGATTACCGTTATTTTCTCGCCCTTATAACTGCGCTCATACGCAAAAATATCTTCCGCCGTATTCAAAAGCTTGAAATCTCCGTATTTTACGGTATCGCTGGTTTTACGATATTCTATCGCCTGCTTGTAGCTCCAGAACATGGAATTTTTATCGTTCAGTGCCGCTTCCGCCGTTATTCCGCTGTCGTTGCATCTTGCGCTTATCCACGGCTCGGCTTCTGAAAATCCGCAGTTTTTGCCGCTGTTCCATTGCATCGGAGCACGTGCGTTATCTCTGCCCTTTGCCTGTATTCCACGCAGCACCTTTTCCATATCCGCGCCTTTTTCTTTCTGCTCGTTCCAGTAATTACGCATTTCAATATCGTTGAATTTCTTTGGGTCATCAAGGGTGGCGTTTGTCATTCCGATTTCTTCGCCCTGATAAACAAACGGCACTCCTCTGAGATAATGCAACAGCATACACATAAGCTTCGCACACTCATTGCGGTATTTGCCCTCTGTTCCCCAGCGTGACAAAGCTCTCGGCTGATCGTGATTACACCAGAACAGACCTACACACCCCTCATCTCCCAGTTGGGTTTCCCAGCGTGTGATTATTTCCTTGAATTTCTTCATCGAAAACGGTGCCAAATCCCACTTGCAGCCGTTCTGCTCATCAATCGAAATATGCTCGAATTGGAAAACACAGGTCAGCTCACGCCTTGCAGGGTTTGAAAAAAGCTTTGCCCTTTCTATGTTTGCGCCGCCTGTTTCTCCGACCGTAAAGCAGTCCCGGAAGCTCATGGTGTTTTCGTACATCTCATTTATAAAGCGATGGGTATCCTCCGTGTTTCCGCAGTTGCCCTCGTCAATATGCTTTCCTATCATGTCTATAACGTCCATACGAAAGCCTGCTACGCCTTTGTCGAGCCAGAAATTTATCATATCGTAAATCTCATGACGGAGCTTTTCGTTGTGCCAGTTCAGGTCAGGCTGTTTTTTGCTGAACATATGCAGGTAATATTCGCCCGTTTCTTCATCATATTCCCATGCGCTGCCGCCGAAAACCGCTCGCGTATCGGTGGGAGGATTTCCCTTTTCTCCCTTGCGCCATATATAGTAATCGCGCTTGTCGCTGTCCTTTGAGGAACGCGATTCGATAAACCAGCTATGCTCGTCGGAAGAATGATTTACAACAAGGTCAAGCAGTATCTTTATTCCTCTTTTTTCAGCCTTTTCAATAAGCTCATACACATCTTCGTTCGTACCGAAGCAGGGGTCTATTTTAGTGTAATTGCTTATATCATAGCCGTTATCGTCCATCGGGGAGCAGAACACCGGAGTAAGCCAAATTATGTCAACTCCCAGTAGGGCTATATAATCAAGCTTTTCGATGACACCGCGAATATCTCCGATGCCGTCACCGTTTGTGTCGGAAAAACTTTTCGGGTAGATTTGATACACGGTACTGCCATGCCACCATTTTCTTTCCATTTTCAAAGCTCCTTTTTATCAGATTTAAATTAAGAACATTTAAGATATTGCGCGGACGGTTGAATTTTGTTAAATTTATGTTAAAATATTCACATTACAGAGGTGATATTTTGAAAAAGCTAATGCTAATCATAAATCCGAATGCCGGTAAAAAAAGAATACGCACACAGCTATGTGACCTTATTGAACGTTTAAGCCGTAACGGATATGTTTCAACCGTTTTTGTCACCGACCCGATACACGGCGCGGAAAAGATTGTTGACGAATTTTCCGACGATTATGACGTTATCATATGCAGCGGAGGTGACGGCACTCTCAATCAGGTAATCAGCCGCCTTATTCGTAAAAAAAAACGTCCGCCCATCGGATATATTCCTGCCGGCACTGCCAATGACGTTGCCAGAAGTCTTGACCTTTCTTCGGATATTTTAAAGGCGGCGGACGATATTGTCACCGCTACGCCTACCGCCTTTGATGTCGGCACGTTCGGTACATCGAATTTTATTTACATAGCTTCTTTCGGAGCATTTACCGAGGCTTCCTACGCCACTCCCCAGGCTCAGAAAAACGCTCTGGGTCATTTCGCCTACGTTCTTCAGGGCGTAAAAAGCGTTCAGAATATCAAATCCTATCATGTCAGAATCGAAACCGAAAACGCAGTCTACGAAGATGATTACATTTTCGGGGCAATGATAAATTCATTTTCATTTGCCGGTATGTTCAAGCTCGATAAAAACAACGTTTCCTTTGATGACGGAGAGTTTGAAGTGCTTCTTATCAAAACTCCGCGCACCGTTAATCAGCTTCAGAACGCCGCTGTTTCACTGCTTTCAAAAAAATACGACGAGCGTTATGTTACATTTTTCCACGCCTCGAAAATCAAGGTCACATGCAATGAGCCTGTCCCCTGGACTACTGACGGTGAATTCGGTGATGTTTACAAAACCGTGTCTCTTTCCGTTCGTAAACACGCAGTTCACCTTTTGCTCAAGGACGGAACGTTTCTCGGTGCGCTCAAGCCTGCCGATGAAGCTGTCTCCGAGCAGGACGCATAATTTATTTCGGGCTATAAAAAGCTTTCGCTTTTTATAGCCCCTTTATTATAATGCTTTCCCTGCGATTTGTCTACAGCTTTATTTTTATCGCTTCTGCGATGCTTTCCTGTTTTGCCTGTGTTGACACCATTTTCCAAATGTGATATACTTCTTCATAAATCGAATGTTGATTTTTCTTTCATTATCGGAGGTATTAGAATGAATAACCGCAGTTATCAAAAGGACATTTCTCCGTCCAACAACTTTGCTGTTCTCTCTTTCTTTATCGCAATTTTGGCTTTGGTTTTCTGCTTCATGCCGCTTATCAGCTTCATTCTTATAATTATCAGTGCCATTCTCGGCATATCCGCTTATCGCGACGGTAATCGCGGCGGTGCGGTTGCCGGACTTGCTATTTCCGCAGTTTCGCTTCTTATCGCCGTTATCGTCTGGTCCGCAACCGGCTCGATTATGTGCGGTGTCGGCGGCAAAACCGAGGTTAACGACAGCTACGGCTTTGATGAGGATTATAATTACGAGGAAGCTTCTCCCTCCGACCTTTCCGATTCAGACCTGTCTTTCACCGATGTTGACTTCCCCGACTATACCGAATAGCTCCTTTTCCCCACACTTAATCTCAGGGAGAATACTATGATTGACGCTATCTCCGCTTTCTTGAGCAGCTCCTTTGACTGGCTCACCTCCAGCTTTATAGGTAAAATTATTTCCACCATTGTTGTTGCCATGGCTCCTGTTGTTGAGCTTCGCGGTGCGATTCCCATAGGCACTGCCATGGGTCTTAATTACTGGGTGGCTTTTATTGCTGCGGTCATCGGGAACATGATTCCCGTCCCGTTTATTATGCTTTTTATCAGACAGATTTTTACCTGGATGCGAAAGTCCAAAACTTTCGGAAAGCTGGTTGACAAGCTGGAAACCCGTGCTCACAGCAGAGGTGAGGTCGTTAAAAAATATGAAACGCTTGGGCTTTTTATACTGGTTGCCATTCCGTTACCGGGTACCGGTGCGTGGACCGGTGCTCTTGTTGCCACGTTGATGGATATGAAAATCAAACGGGCTTTTCCGACCATTATGGCAGGTGTTATCGTTGCCGGTATAATTATTACCGCCATTACGCAGACTGTGGTATTTATCAGTTGCGGCTAGTCCATAACCCTTTTACCGTGCTATAGTTAAAGATTTGCGCTTTTCAATTTAATCGAATTTTCTATGCGAACATACCATGGTATATATAAATTTCAAATTAGTATTCTGACAAAAAATTCTGCACGTCGGAACGAAGATGTCTCATTTCTTTGCTTTCCCAAAGAAATGAGACGCAAAGAAAGGGCACAAAAGAGTGGGAAGTACAAAATCGCCTGCGATTTTGTACTTCCCACCTCTCTTTAGAATCTCCCAATTCAGCGGTCAAAAGGGATAATAACCTGTTTCTCAAACCGACTTTGTTCAGTTCCCTTTTGGAATACTTTTTACAGGGTGCGTTGCTTTTACTATTATTATTGAAATTTTCCGGAATTATTTTCCAACCTTTTTTCTCGTTTCCGTGTTTATATTACAGGGAGGGTTTAATATGACGACAAAGCTTCACACAAAAGCAGGGCTATTGTCCGCTTACTGTGTTCTGCACTTCATTGTGGATTTCTGCTGTGCGTTTTTTGTTCTCTCCATGTCCTTTGGCGGCAGTCGTATGACCGCTTTTATCGTATATAACTTCTGTGCTTTCGCTTTGCAGATGCCGCTGGGCATACTGGCCGACAGATTTGACAGGAATGCCGTAATCGCTTCCGGCGGCTGTATTCTCGTTGCCATCGGTGCAATTGTGCCTATACCCATTGCCGCCGTAGCCGTTATGGGCATAGGCAACGCAATGTTTCATGTCGGCGGCGGTGTCGATGTTCTGAACATGAGCGATAAAAAATGTGCTCCGCTCGGACTGTTTGTTTCCCCCGGTGCTGTCGGTCTTTGCCTCGGTAAAATGCTTTGCGGCAAAATACCCACTGCCGTTCTCTGTGCTATTCTGCTACTTGCTGCCGTTGCCGTTCTCCTTAAATCAAAAGCCGTATTCGACTCTCAAGCCTCCGGGAATTGCAGACTGTCCATGCCGCGGATTTCGCCGTTACTTGCTTTTTCGGTACTGTGCCTTTTTACGGTAGTAGTTCTTCGTTCCTTTGCCGGAATGAGTTTTACATTTGACTGGAAAGCTTCTGTCCCGGCTTTAGTTACCGTGGGCTGTGTTGCTCTGGGCAAGGCTCTGGGCGGTTTTGCCGCCGACCTTGCAGGCACGAAAATCGCAAGTATTTTGTCTCTCGGAATATGTGCTGTGCTGTTCCTCTTTTCAAACAATATGCTTTGCGGACTTGCTGCGCTTCTTCTTTTTAACATGACCATGCCCATAACGCTCTGGGAAACAGCACGGATTTTTCCGAACGCAAAGGGATTTTCATTCGGCTTGCTGACATTTGCCCTGTTTATCGGTTTTCTTCCCGTATGCTTCGGTTCTTCCGCACTTTCGACCGTAATGAGCGCAGGCATATCCGCTCTGTCGCTGATTCTCCTGCTTCTCGGCACTTGGAGGAAAAAGAATGTCACTTGAAAATATTTTAATTTCTCTTGGCGTTTCTTTATCCTTGACTTTGATTTTGGAGCTTGTCTTTGCTCTTACTTTCAAGGTTCGCAATCAATCGCTTCTCATTGTGATTTTTGCAAACATTCTTACAAATCCCGCCGTTGTCATGCTCCATCTGCTTTTGTGCAGATATTGCGCATTTCCCGAAGTGCCCGTAGTTCTGGTTTCGGAAATATCGGCGATTATTTTGGAATGGCTGATATACAGTCACTGTACCGATATTAAAAAGCCGTTTCTCTTTTCTCTGGCAGCTAACGCATTCTCGTACTCTTGCGGTCTTTTAGCAGGCGCGCTTATATAATTTCCGAAAGGGGTATTATTCATGAAAAAGCTCTTGTCAATTCTTCTCGCGGCTATTTTCGTCATGTCCTGTGCGCTGTCAGCCTCCGCTGATGTTATTTTTGAGCCTGACGATGACTTTTACAGCCGGCATTCCGATGAATGTGTGCTCGTGGAGCGTTATTTCATCGCAACCGAAACCGTTTACACCGTAAATGAGCCGAACAGCGACAACATTTACGGCAAGCTGAGCGAAGGCGATGAGGTGCACATCTCCTACACCTACGAGGACAAGAACGGTATCGTCTGGGGTCTTATCTCCTTTTCCGAGGTGTCCGGCTGGATTCCCATGGGCTATCTTGAGGTAGTTTATGATAACGTTTCCTTTGTTGAGGAATTCGGTGACAAATTTGTTGAGCCTGATTCGGTTGACGAGCTTTTCAATGCGGAGCTGTCAAATACCGACGCCATAGTTTTCTGGGAATATCCCGGCTCTGACAGCTACTGGACATCCGAGGGGTGGAAAGACAGCTACAGCGACATAGGATTCCTTTATCTTTTTAACGACGCAAACGATACTACCTGGGGATACGTAGCTTACTTCTACGGTAGAAGCGGCTGGGTGTGCATTGACAACCCCTCATCAACGGAGGTTGTATCACCCCTTGAAAGAGATTCTCAGAACATCTATTACGGCTCTGTTCTCGACGATGACAGTGCCGTTGTAAGCGGCAATTCGTCCGCTGTTTGGATCGCGGTTATTCTTGTCTGCGCTGTTTGCGCCGTCACCGCCGTGCTCATCGTCATTTTCGCGATTAAAAAGAAAAAATCCGCAAAGAGCTAAGAGAAAAGCTCTTTCAAAAGGTCGTCGCTTATTTCGTCAACTCTGTCAAAATCCATAGCGGCAATGTAATGCTTTTCAAGCTCATCGTGGAGCTTCTTCGCATCACGCATATGCTGTGATGCCTGTTCAAGCATGAGCCTTTCGTTTTTTTCGTTTTCCGTGAGTGCTTTTCTTTCTTCGGAGGAGAGCACTCTTTTCATAAAGCGTGAGGCATGTATTGTACGCCCTGCATCTACGGAATGCACTCTGTTTGCCGCCGAATATGCCACTCCTGCCTCCGGAATGAGCAAGTGCTCAATCGTATTCGGTGACTGGGAGCAATAACATACTATAACCCCGAAGCCGTCCGCACAGAGCATATCTTTCAGGCTTTTCATCAGCAGCGCAGAACATCTTGACCACCTGTCATCAATGGGAATGCACACATCGCACTGATTATGCACGGTGTTTTCAAAGGTCGTTACACCGTCTTTCGTAACCGCCGACAGCAATCGTTCCTCCGTAAATCTCCCCATCCCTCTTTTCGGAAGATTATCTCGCAAGCGTTCCGAAGCACGATACAGCTTTTCTCTGTTGATAAGCGGCTCGGTTTTTGAAATATATCCGCTTCTGAACGCGCTCGCCGCTTTAAGACATTTTTGCGCCTGCTTGTGACATTCCGAGCACATATCGGTCAATTCAAGTATGCTGTCCCTGTGGGGTATAAGCCTTGTTTTGTCCCAGCAAACGCCTAAATCAACTATGCTCTCACATATTCCCGGATATTTGGCGTTTACGGTATGAGGCGCTGTTCCGTCCATGATTATAAATTTCCTGTCCGTCAGAATTACCGCGTCAAGAGACTCGGAATCCGATGAACAAAAGATACGTTCGCATTTTTCGCCCCTTTCTGCGGCGGCTTTCGCTACTTTTTTCACAAGAGACGACTTTCCTGTACCCGGTCCTCCCTTAATTATGCGCGCACTCCAGCCGTCGTAAGGGTCATAGGCTCTTTCAAAAAGCGAAAAGAAACCCTCCGGACTGCTTGCTCCCAGAAAATAGTCGTTAAATTTATATTTATCCATGTGAATTACCTCCTTTTCCATAACAGTTTATGTAAAAAATCCCGTAGTGTGCAAAAATGCGCTGTAAAAGGCTTTCGCCCTTACAGCGCATTCATACTGCGATTCAAAATACCGCCACAATCACCGTTGTATTGTCTGCTCCGCCGCGTTCAAGTGCAAGCTCAATAAGAGCCTTGCACCTTTCTTCGGCGGTTTTGCCCTTTGACAGAATTTGCTCTATGTCACTGTCGTAAAGCATATCTGTCAAGCCGTCACTGCACAGAAGCAGCACATCGCCGCTTTCCGGAATTATCGGCTTTGAATAATATGCCGCAAGAGGTCTGTAATCCGTCGGCATACCCAAAAAGCGTGTAAGCCCGTGCTTTGCCGGACTTTTCCGCGCATCTTCCTTACTCATAACGCCCTTATCTATGAGATACTGAGCTTCGGTATGGTCCTTTGAAATCTGCGCAAGCTTTCCTTTGGTGTAATAATATGTCCTGCTGTCCCCTATATTCGCCGCAAACAGCTTACCCTTGTAGGTGCATGCAAAGGCACAGGTCGTACCGATAACCGGTTCGTTCAGCTCCTTTGCCTTATCCTCAACGGCTTTATTGGCTTCCTTGAAAAAGTCGCCCACCAGCTTTGTAAGCGGAGCGGAGTTTTCTGCCCCGAATTTGCCGTGAGATTCGCAAAGCACCCCTGCCGCCGTTGCCGACGCTATCTCTCCGCAGGCTTCGCCGCCCATTCCGTCAAACACCGCAAATATCTGCGTCGCTGTCTCCGAGCTTTTTCCTGCCGTAAATTCATCTGCGCCGCAAGGCGATACCACGCCATTTAAGTAAAAGCAGTCCTCGTTATTCTTCCTGCATTTGCCGGTCACAGTCAATGCGGCGCTTTCAACCTTAATTTCCATATTACCCCACCTTGTGCAAATAGTTAAACTAAATAATAATTCCGCCGTTCGGACTTATGACCTGACCGGTGATAAATCCTGCCTGCTCCGATGCCAGGAATGCCGCGACATCTGCTATTTCATCCGGCGTACCCGTTCTGCACAACGGAGTTTGTTCGCAAAGCGCGTTCAAATCATTCTCCGTCAGGTTTTTATTCATGGCGGTGTCTATAACCCCCGGCGCAATACAGTTCACCCTTATTCCCGACGGTCCGTATTCCTTTGCAAGAGCCTTTGTCAGTCCGATAACTCCCGCTTTAGCCGCCGAATATGCCGCTTCACAGGACGCACCTGTAATGCCCCAGATTGAAGATATGTTTATGATGACACCGCTCTGCTTATATACCATTTCCCTCAAAGCCTCGCGGCTGCAATAAAAACAGCCGCTGAGATTTACGGAAATTATCCTGTTCCATTCGTCGTCAGTCATATCAATAAGCAACCCGTTCTGTGCCACCGCCGCGTTGTTCACCAGCAGATGCACGCCTCCGAGCTGTCTTTTTATATCGGCAAACATTTCCGTTACCTGTGCGCTGTCGGAAACATCACAGCAAAAAGGCGACGCCATGCCGCCTGATGCATTTATTTCGCGGCAAAGCTTTTCCGCCTGCTCCTTACCGTTATTATAATGAACTGCCACGCGGTAATCCTTCGCAAGTTTTTTTGCCGTTGCGCTTCCGATGCCGCCGGAAGCCCCTGTTACAAGGGCTGTTTTTCTATTCATAAGTCACTCTCCCGGCAGTGCGACTATTTAATCAGTATGCACAGCACTGCTATTATTGCACCTATTGCACAGCCTCCGAGAATCAACGGCAGCCACCCTGCGCAACCGATTCCCGATTGCCCGGTTTCTTCCGTTTTTTCCGCCGCTATAGACTTTTGCATACGGATAACGTCAATAACCTCACCGTTTATTTCCATCGTCGAATCATTGGAATGGTCATATTCAAATCCCAGTACCTCATAAACATGAATCGCACGACTGTTGGCTTTTCGCACGTCAAGAATAATGCGCTCAAAGCCGTATCTTTTTGCTGCCTGCATTGCGGTATGCATAAGAAGCCTGCCTACACCGGCATTGCGGTATTCCTCAAGCAGACCCACTCCTATGCTTCCGGTAGTCATGTCTGTATATTCACTTCTTAAAACTATATCACACCAACCGACTACCCGTTCGTTTTCATCAAGAACAAAATAGGCAGGAAAACCCTTTGATATGCAATTTGCGATAAACGCCGCTGTTTCCTCATTTTTGTACCCTCCTGTCGTTGAAAGGTATTTCCCCTCTGCCGCCACTTCATTAAGAGTGGCAGTATATGAGTCTACCAGCTCAATACTTGCCGGAACAATTCTTATATCTTTCTGAATCTCGTCCATGAATATTTCTCCTAAAGCCTGTAACTCAATGTGTATTATCTGCCTGTCCGTAATATGCGTTTTCCCCGTGCTTTCGCATATAATGCCTGTCAAGCAGGTACTGCTTGATTTCGCTGTCCCGATTCAGCGTAAGCGAAATATACGCCATTTTTGCGACCTGCTCCAAAACGACCGCGTGATAAACGGCATTTGCGGCATTTTTTCCGAAAGAAAACGGTCCGTGATTCTTTACCAGTATTCCCGGTACTGCCATCGGGTCAATATCTTTCATAGCCTCAACTATCACAAGCCCGGTATTTTTTTCGTAATTTCCGTTTACTTCTTCTTCCGTCAGCTCTCTTGCGCACGGTATATCACCGTAAAAATAATCCGCATGAGTTGTTCCCAGTGCCGGAATATCCAGCCCTGCCTGAGCAAAGGAACAGGCAAAGGTCGAATGGGTATGAGTTACGCCGCCCACATTTTTAAAGCTTTTGTATATTTCAAGATGCGTAGGAGTGTCGGAAGACGGTCGGAGATTTCCCTCTACAACATTTCCGTCAAGGTCAACAACTACCATATCTTCCGGCTTCATTGCACCGTACTCAACGCCGCTTGGCTTTATGACAACAAGTCCGCTTTCTCTGTCAATTTCGCTGACATTGCCCCATGTATATATTACAACGCCCTTTGCCACAAGGTCAAGATTAGCTTCGTATACCGACTTTTTCAGCGATTCAAGCATGGTCAATTCCTCTTTCCGTTTTTGATTATTTCGACTATTCTCTCCGTAGCGTGTCCGTCACAGGAAGCCATAAATTTTTCTTTGAACGCTTTGATTTTTTCAAGGTCCGAATGCTCCGATGCATTGATTGCCTGCGCTACTTCATCGGTTGTCTTAACAATCGGACCGGGGCAAAATTCCTCAAACGGGTAATAAAATCCGCGCTCATCTACATAACTGTCAATATCATATGCAAAGAAAATCATCGGTCTTTCCAGCAGGCTGTATTCAAACGCCAGGGACGAATAGTCCGTAATGCAGATGTCCGCCGCCATCAAAGCGGTTTCTATCGACGCTTTCTTTGTTATATCAAATGCAAAATCCGCACAGCTTTCGGGTATTATCTGTTCATTAAGACCCAAAGGATGATGCTTTATTACCAGAATATAATCGTCTGAAATTTTTTCTCTTAATTCTTCAATATCAAGCCTGTCCGGTATAACTCCGCCGGACGGCTGACCTCTGAACGTAGGTGCATATAGTATAACTTTTTTGCCTGCCGCCTTTGGCACAATGCGTTCAAGCTCATCTCTGCCGCCTTTTACAATACTTTCGTCAAAATATACGTCTGTACGGCTTGTGCCCACCGGAACTACCTTTCTTGTATCGTTCTCGGTTATACTCATTGCTTCCTTAAACGCCCATATTACCTCAGGACTGCTGACTGCAATATAGTCGTTGTTTCTGTAAACGGGATACTTAATATAATCCTCCTCACTGCCGCCGACATTCTTATCCGCAAGACTTATGCCGAACTTTTTAAACGCTCCGCAGCCATGCCATGTCTGGATTGTAACTGTCTCTTTTCTGATATTAAGACACCCGTAAGCCGAAGATGCTTCATTGAGCAGAACGCATCTTGCATTGCCTATTACCCTGTGCATTTCAAAACAGTTCTTAAAGAATCTGAAAAGACTTACTCTGCCCTGCTTCAAGCAAACCAGGTGTGTATTCCAGCCGCCCTCGTCTTTCAGTGCTTTTTCGATGAGTGCAAAATTATCACTGAGGCTGTCGAAACGCACCTCGATAAACACAACCTTTTTCTCATCTACCTTGCCGCGACTGCAAAAAAAGTATGAAATCGGGAACATAACACGCATCGCGGCAAACTTATAAAACTTCCTGAAAACCTCTTTTAATCCCATAAGTACGAATCTCCTTTAAAATCTTCAGCCGACTTATTTACTCCGTTTTTTCGTAAATACTGCCCACATATACTCCGTCAAACTCGCCTTTTGCCAGCGCATCGCAAATCTCCGCAAGGCGCGCCGATACACTGTAATCGCCGCGAACAACAAATCTGTCGGAAAATTTTTCTCCGTCTTCGTCAAATACCGCTTTTCCGCTGTCGATTGCCTGCATAAGCTCATCGGCGGTTTTGACTTTGACAAAAGGAATATCTTTGAAATAGTCAATATAAAAGCCGCGCCCGACATCATAATCGTCCCAGTCAAAGCAGTACAGCGCAATAGGCTTTCTCGCAACAGCCGCCTCGAAGATTATCGCGGAATAATCGCTGACAATATAATCTGCAACAGCGATAAAGTCAATTCCCATAAATCGGTTGCCGTCCTGCCTGTTTTCGGGCGAATCGGTAAATATACGCTCCTCACCGCTGTGCGCCTTGATAACCAGATTATATCTTTCGTAGTTTATCGCTTTTCTGACGTTATCAAACGCCGCTTCCATATACTCATCGCCAAGCCCCTCTCCCCTGCGGAAGGTAGGAACATAGACAATATTTTTCTTTCCGTTGCAAAGCTGCGGATATGCGGAAAGAATCGCCGTTTTTGAAGCAGATGCGTATTTTTCCCGCGCTATATAATCTATTCTCGGCAATCCTATCGGTATCATTCGGCTTTGTTCCATACCGAAAGCCTCCGCAAAGGGTGCAACGCACTCAGGTCCCGAACACAGTGCGCAATCATAGTTTTTGTGCATATTCATTGCTTTCGCGATTTTTTCATCTCTGCCCTGCGAAAGGCCTGCCGTTGACAACCCGAATCGTTTCAGACACCCCATTGCGTGCCATATCTGTATTACTTTAAGGCTCTTTTTATGCTTTAGAAGCGACACCGGAATACAGTATGTATCCAGCACCGCTACACGTGCTGTTGCAAGCTGGCTCATCTGTTTCAAAATGTGAAAAACGTATCCAATCATGCCAAACAGACTGTTCGGAATCATTTTGCACAGCATCACCGTCTCATATTCCGGGTATTTTTCATGCAGCTCATTTTCAAGCAGCTTAAAATCCACTCCCGGTTCATTTCCCTGGCGGCTTAAAAACACTATTTTATTTTTTGTCGGAAACAGCTTCATTACCGCATAAATTACAGCAAGGAAAAATTTGCATATATTCAATAACAGGATTTTCAACCGAATCAAACTCCTATCAAATTATTTTCCATTTAAATCACACAACGACGGTTGCGGCAGTCACCGGGAGCTTTGCTCCTTATGATTTCAGCGGAAATTATAACTTCAGTCGGAAGCATGAAGTGAATCTCACCTTAGAGACGGTGGGCATCAGCAACTTCGTTATAAATTTACACCATTTGAAATATGTTGTCAATTGCGATGTTTATAATCGACAAATTTCTAAAACTTGACAGTTATACTCTCAGCACGAATAAGCATAATATACTTGCAAACGCAAATTAAATGTCGATTAAACAAGGAGTGTTAAATATTATGGCAAAGAACAATAACCAGGTCATGGTACCGGAGGCTCGCGAAGCTCTCAACCGTTTTAAGATGGAGGCCGCTAACGAGGTTGGTGTTGACCTCAAGGAAGGCTATAACGGCCACCTCACTTCCAGAGAAGCCGGATCTGTCGGTGGACAGATGGTTAAGAAAATGATTGAAAGCTACGAAAACAACCTGAAGTAAGGTCAATCGTAACTGATTCAAGGTCACAGAATTTAAAGGGAGAAAAAAGCAAAAGCTTTTTTCTCCCTTTTTAGCTCTGTTTCGGTATCAGCAAAAGATATTTTCAGTTCTATTTCTTTCCGTATCAGATAAATGATATTTGGTCTGATTCCGGCAAATCGGTCAGTGCGCCGGCAACGTCAAGGGCGGCTATGACCGCCTTAGTTACTCCCGACCGCTTCTGCATATCCTCTCTCGTTGAGAACATGGCTTCGCTTCTTGCTTCCTCAAGCTGTTTTGCAGCGTTCAGTCCTACGCCGTCAAGCACCGAGAACGGCAAACGTATACCCTCCTCCTCAACGAGGAATTTATACGATGAGCTTTTCTCAAGGTCGATGTTCAGGAATTTTACCCCTCTTGCCTGTGCTTCGTTGATTATCTGAAGCACCGCATAGGTCTTTGTCTCCTTATCGCTTGCTGCCTTGCCCTTTGCGACTATTTCTTTCATCTTCGCACGGACGGCTGCTCTGCCTGCAACGGCAGAATCTGCATCAAAGTCATCAGGACGTGCGGTGAAATACGCAGCGTAGTAGGCTTCTTTCATATGCACCTTATACCAGCCCAAACGCAACGTCGCTATCATATATGCCGCCGCGTGAGCCTTCGGGAACATGTACTTAATCTTAAAGCAGGAGTCAATATACCAGTCCGGTACATTGTTATCCTTCATTATCTGCACCATTTCGTCCGTGAGCAGTTTTTTGGCGTTGCCCTTTCTGACTATCTCCATTATCTTAAAGGCAAGTCCCTTTTCAACGCCCTTTTGAATAAGGTACACCATGATGTTGTCACGTGTTCCTATAACCTCGGAAATGGTACAAATTCCCTGCTCGATAAGGTCCTTTGCATTGCCCAGATACACGTCTGTACCGTGAGAAAGTCCCGAAACCTGCAAAAGGTCGGCAAAGGTCTTGGGCTGAGTGTCAATAAGCATCTGTCTGACAAAGGACGTACCAACCTCCGGCAGAGAAAACGTGCCGGTTTCGGATTCAATATCCTCCGGTGTTACTCCCAACGCTTCCGTTGAAGTAAACAGGCTCATTACCTCCGGGTCGCTCATCGTGACCTCCATTACCGGTATTCCCGTGTATTCCTCAAGATAATGATATATTGTCGGATTATCGTGTCCGAGTATATCAAGCTTGAGAATGGTATCGTGTATTGAATGGAAGTCGAAGTGAGTTGTTACTATATCAACATCTGTCTTATCAGCCGGGTGCGCTATGGGGCAGAAATCATAAATTTCATATTCTCTGGGAACAACAACCATGCCGCCGGGGTGCTGGCTCGTTGTCCTCTTTATTCCGGTACAGCCGTTTTTAAGGCGTTCGATTTCCGCCGCAGGCAGGGTAAGTCCGCGCTCCTCTGCGTATTTCAGCACATATCCGTATGCGGTTTTTTCGGCAACTGTACCTATTGTACCTGCCTTGAAAACGTTTTCCGCTCCGAATATTTCTTCCGTATACTTATGGGCGCATGACTGGTATTCACCCGAAAAGTTAAGGTCAATATCCGGCTGTTTATCTCCGTAAAAGCCCAGGAATGTTTCAAAGGGAATTTCATGTCCGTCGCGCTTTGTATCGGAACCGCACTTGGGGCACTTTTTCGGCGGCAGGTCAAAGCCTGAGCCGACGTTCGGGTCTTCAATGAAAAACTCGCTCCACTTGCAATTTGGGCACACATAGTGGGGTGCAAGGGGGTTTACTTCTGAAATACCCGACATTGTCGCAACAAAGGACGAGCCGACGGATCCTCGTGAGCCTACCAGATAGCCGTGCGCTTCGGAATCGGCAACAAGCATCTGAGCGGTCATATACATAACCGAGAAGCCGTTATTGATAATCGAATCAAGCTCACGTTCAAGACGCTCGTTGACATATTCCGGCAACGGGTCGCCGTAAATTTCTCTTGCTCTGGTACGGCTGATGTTTCGCAGATTTTCGTCGGAGCCTTCTATTCGCGGAGGATAAACTCCCGGCGGAATCGGGCTGACCTCCTCCACCATGTCGGCAATAAGGTTGGTATTTGTAACTACCACCTCATATGCCTTATCTTTTCCGAGATATTCAAATTCCGCAAGCATTTCCTCCGTTGTGCGCAGATACAGCGGTGCCTGCTGGTCGCCGTCCTCAAAGCTCGACATGAGAACACGCCTGAATACCTCGTCCTCCGGCTCCATAAAATGGACATCGCAGGTTGCAACAACAGGCTTGTTAAGCTCATCACCGAGGCGGCATATGGTGCGGTTAAACTCCTGTAGGGTTTCAACATCCGGCACTTCGCCGTTTCGCACCATAAACATATTATTTCCTATTGGCTGAATTTCAAGGTAATCATAAAATGAAGCTATCTCAACAAGCCGCTCGTGGCTTGCGCCCATTGCAACCGCCTTGAAAAGCTCTCCTGCCTCACACGCCGAGCCTATAATAAGTCCCTCTCTCAGCTTTTCTATCATGCTTCGGCGTGTTCTCGGACGCTTGTAGAAGTCGTGAAGATTTGCCTGAGATATGAGCTTGTACAGGTTTTTAAGTCCTACCTTGTTCTTTACAAGGATTATCTGATGATAGGATTCAAAGGATTTTATGGGTCTATCGGTTATCGCCGTATTGAGCTGAGCTATGTTCTCAACCTTGTGGTCGTCTCTCATTCGGCGCAGTTCCTCAATAAGAATATACGCCAGTGCTACCGCATCGTCAACCGCTCTGTGGTGATTAAAAGAGGGCAATCTGAGATGTGAGGTCACTGTATCAAGCTTATGATTCTTGATGTCCGGGAACATGGCGCGGCTTAATGTCAACGTGTCAAGGCTTGTAAAATCGCAATCATAACCGCATCTTTTACATGCCGCCGACAAAAAGCTCATATCAAAGGCGGCGTTGTGTGCCGACAATATTTTGGTTTCTCCGCAGAAGTCAATGAAGCTTTTTACCGCCTCGGCTTCCTTTGGCGCGTTTTCAATCATTTCATCGGTTATTCCGGTCAATTCGGTTATCTTTGACGGAATATGCGTTTCGGGATTTACAAAAGTGCCGAATCTATCAACAATTTCAAGTCCGCGCACTCTGACCGCACCGATTTCGGTTATACGGCAGTTTTCGGCATTCAGACCGGTGGTTTCAAGGTCAAAGGCTATAATGTCTCCCTCAATTGAACCGTTCGCACTGCCGTTCACAATTTTAATACTGTCATCTACAAAATAATCTTCGACACCGTAGATTATTTTAATCGGAGTATCGCTCTTTTTCAGCTTGTTGGCTGTATTCATGGCTTCGGGGAATGCCTGTGCCACACCGTGGTCGGTAATGGCAATTGCGGTGTGTCCCCACTTTGCCGCTCGCTCTATGAGCTTTGACGCCGGAGTGATTGCATCAAGGGCGGACATATTGGTGTGCATATGCAGTTCAACACGCTTGACTTCGCTGTTATCCATGCGCAGGCGTTCCTTTGCCAGCGCAATACAGCTTGCCATAAGGCAGTAGCTCTTGTCATAGCTGTCGTAGGCATATTCGCCCTGTACTATTACTACCGCTCCGTCTTTTAAATCCTCCGCCTTTTCAACGTCCTTTTCACGCATGAACAGCTTCACCGTGTTGGACGATGTAAGGTCTGTAATATTAAATTTTACTATGTAGCTTTTTCCCGATTTCGTAAGCTTCGATTCAAATCCGAACACTCTGCCCCACACCGTTGCTCTGTGCTGCATGGGTTCAAGCTTTACAAGCTCGATTGCAGGCAATGCTTCGATTTTTCCGTAAATCAGCACCGGATTACTTATCTTATCCGGCAAGCCGTTGAGAAGATTTTCCACAGGCAGCGGTGCATATCTGGTTTTACGCTGGGGAACTGCACGCTCTGTCTGCTGTACCGGTTTAGGCTGTACCGGCTTCGACTGTGCAGGCTCGTTCTCCCACGGTGGTGTTATGTCAACCTCATGTTTGATTTCCGGCAGTTGGGCATTTTTATCGTAGGAAAGACTGAGCACTACCGGCAAGCCGAAATACTCCGCTACTGCATTTTCAAATTTTTCATTGAATTTTTTGGCGTTAAGCAGCATAAGGCTGTCGGTTTTCAGCACCGCAGACACCACTTTACTGCTTTCGTCATAGCTCCACGAGCAATTGTAAAACGAGCCGTTTACTGTGGATATTGTCCTTTTCAGCTCTCCTATAAGACTATCAAGGACATCTACGGAAAAACATTCAGGGGTAAATTTCGGCTTTATGTAAATCTCATCAAGCAGATAGCATGTCTTTATTACCGCCTCTGCTTTATGAAACTTTTCAAAATCTATAAACTGCGTTCCGCTGACATAAACCGTCAGCGATTTGAAATTATTACGTGGCTGAATTTCATCTATGCCGAGATTCGCAATTTCTGCAACCGACTTGTCCTCCGCGCACTCCGCAAATAGCTGTCCTAATGTTTGTTTCATATGCTTCCCTTTCTACAATTTGTCAACTTCCTCAAGCAGCGCGGACAACGCCTGTTCCTCGCTGACCTTTCGGATTACTTCCCCTTTTTTGAATATAACCGCACAGCCGTCGCCGCCTGCAAGTCCTATATCCGCTTCTCTTGCTTCACCGGGTCCGTTAACAACGCACCCCATAACGGCAACCTTTATATTTTTTTCGACCCCTCTTAGTGCTTCCTCAACCTTTCCGGCTAACCCTACAAGGTCGATTCTTGTTCTGCCGCAGGTGGGACAGGAAACAAACTGAACGCCCTCTCTGCGCAATCCCAATGCGGACAAAATATCCTTTGCGGCATATATTTCTTCCACCGGGTCGGCTGTGAGCGAAACTCTTATGGTGTCTCCGATTCCCTCGGAAAGCAACGTGCCGATTCCGACAGCGGATTTTATGATTCCCATTCTTGTCGTACCGGCTTCGGTCACTCCGAGATGCAGCGGATAGCTGCATTTTTCACTCATAAGGCGGTATGCTTCAATGGTAGTCTGAACATCGGAGGATTTCAGCGAAACCACAATATCGTGAAAATCGTACTTTTCAAGCAGTCTTACATGATACAGCGCGCTTTCACACAAAGCTTCCGCAGTGGGTGAGCCGTATTTTGCAAGTATGCTTTTTTCCACCGAACCGCTGTTAACTCCTATTCTTATAGGCACGCTGTTAGCTTTGCATTTGTCAACTACCTGCTTTACTCTATCCTCTCCCCCGATATTTCCGGGGTTAATACGCACCTTGTCTACCCCTGCATCAACACAGGCAAGGGCAAGTCTGTAATCAAAATGAATATCTGCCACAACAGGAATGGTAAGAGCCTTTTTCAGTGCACTTATAAGAGCTACGGCGTCTTTATCCGGCACTGCGGCACGCACGATTTCACAGCCTGCCTTTTCCAGCGCGACCGCTTGCGCAACACTGCCCTCTATGTCATACGACGGCTTGTTTAACATGGACTGAACAAGTACAGGCAAACCGCTTCCGATTTGCCTGTCGCCGATACTTATTCTGTCAGTGATTTTTCTTGTCATTTTAATCAGTCCTTATCCTGAACAGCCAATAAGCTTTACTATATCGTTAAAGGTTACAAAAATCATAAGTGCAAACAGCAGCATTAAACCTACGAAGTGTACAATAGATTCATACTTTGCCGGAACAGGCTTGCGAATTATCATCTCTACAAGGATAAATACCAGTCTGCCGCCGTCAAGCGCCGGCACCGGCAGAAGATTGAACAAGCCCAGATTTACCGCTATAAGAGCCATTACCCTCATGATACTCACAAAAGCGGAAACAAAATTCGTCCACGCGGAAGCACCCTCGGTCATGGAGCTTTCCGCAACCTGACCGATTGTATCAACAATACCGACAGGACCTGACATATCTTTCATGCTGAAATCGCCGGTTATCAGCTTCCAAAGACTCATGTACACAACTCTGCACATCGAAACGGTTTCCGCTCCGGTAGATGTCAGAACATTGCCTGCATTTTTCTTTTCACCGACAATAATAAAATCCTGTATAATGGTTTCGTTTTCTCGCAGTGTTCCGTCGGTATATTCTATATCCGTAACGCTCATTGCAGTGGCGAAAATGTCGGTATATGAGGTGTCCGCAAGTGCCGGGCTTACCCTCTCACTGGTATTGAAACGCATATCAATATCTATTTTTTCGCCGTCACGGATAACGGTAAAGGTCACATCGCTGCTGTTGGCAAAAGCAATTCCGTAATAGATGTCCGACGCGCACCAGGTGCGGTAGCCGTCTACGGCATAGACCTCGTCACCTGCCATAAGTCCGCTTGCTTCCGCCGCCGAATAGGAATTTTCGCTAAAGCCCCATATCTCGGTTGTTCCGATGAGATTGTTGCCACCCGGAATATTTATGCTTTGAACAATCAGCATGAAAACAAGCCCGAGAATAATATTGAAAATACCTCCTGCGGCTACAATGATAAACTTCTGCCAGGGCTTTTTATTGCAGAAAGCTCTTTCGTCTCCGCTTTCTTCGTCCTCTCCCTCCATGGCGCAAAATCCGCCTATCGGGAAAAGTCTTACAGTGTAAAGAGTTTCCTTGCCCTGTTTTTTAAA
Organism: uncultured Eubacteriales bacterium; assembly: GCA_964500965.1. Lineage (GTDB taxonomy): Bacteria > Bacillota > Clostridia > Oscillospirales > Acutalibacteraceae > JAISGQ01. The sequence goes on from CAZCQZ010000001.1 coordinate 45,333, forward strand.
CAGCTTCGGTCCCATGCCTATGGCAAACTCATTTACCTTTACTCCGAACATTTTAGCGGTTATAAAGTGACCGAATTCATGGACAATAACCACCAAAAGGAACAGAAGAATTGCTGCTATGATTATCAGTGCTGTTGTCAAAGGTTAATCATCTCCTTATTTTGCGGCGTAAACATATTCCTTTGCCGCTCTGTCGGTTTCCAATATATCCGAAAGTGTGCAGGCACCCGGCTTATACAGCGTAAGTGCCTCCTCCACCAGCTCGCCTATTCTCAAAAATCCGATTTCACCTTTCAGAAATCTTGCAACGGCGGCTTCATTTGCGCCGTTTGCCGCCGCACATGCCGTTCCGCCCATTGCAAACGCTTTTTTGCAGAGAGGCAAGCATCTGAAAGTATCTGTATCAGGCTCAAAAAAGGTCATTTTGCCGAGTTTGAACAAATCAAGCTCACCTGCCGGTGACGGATAACGCTCCGGATAGGTCAGCGCATACTGAATGGGAATGGTCATATCAGGCAGTCCGAGCTGAGCGATAACGCTGTTATCCTCAAATTCCACCGCCGAATGAATTATGCTTTCTCTGTGAACGATTACCTCGATTTTATCAAGAGATACGCCGAAAAGCCACGCCGCCTCGATAACCTCAAGACCTTTATTCATCAGGGTTGCGGAGTCAACGGTAATCTTTGCGCCCATGCTCCAGTTAGGGTGCTTCAATGCCTGCTCTGCCGTCATACCTGCCAGTTCCTCTCTTTTTTTGCCGAAGAAAGGTCCGCCCGAAGCGGTAAGCAGTATCTTTTTTATTCCGCCGTTTGTCGGCTTGCCCTGCAAGCACTGGAAAATTGCGGAATGTTCGCTGTCAACAGGCAAAATGGGAACGCCGTTTTTTGCCGCGGAATCCATTACAATACTGCCGCCTGCAACAAGAGTTTCCTTGTTTGCCAGCGCAAGCTTCTTTTTGCTCTCGATTGCCGCAAGGGTTGGTGTAAGTCCCACCATGCCCACAACGGAATTGAGCACTGTATCCGCGCTTTCAAGGCTCGCCGCCTCAATTAGTCCCTCCATACCCGTAAGCACTCTTGTATCGGTGTCGGCAATGGCGGTTTTAAGCAGTGCCGCCGCCTTTTCATCAACTGCAACGGCAACCTGCGGCTTGAATTTTCGCACCTGCTCCTCCAACAGCTTTACGTTGCTGTGAGCGGCAAGAGCTACAACGGGAGCTGAAATCATTTCGGCTACTCTCAGTGCCTGTGTTCCTATTGAGCCGGTAGAGCCTAAAATCGACAGCGTTTCTCTTTTCTTTTCCATTATCATACAGCCACCAGTACAGGCAGATATTTTGTAAGTATGCACACAAAGGGCGCAACAAATATAAAGCTGTCAAAACGGTCAAGTATTCCGCCGTGACCGGGAATAATATTTCCGTAATCCTTGACATCGTAGGTTCTCTTGACCACCGAAAAGGAAAGGTCACCTATCATAGATATTATGCTGCAAACTGCGGTCAATATAATCAGATTGGTTGCATTTACTCTGTAGCCTTTTACTATTCCGGAAACGGAAACGCAAAGATAAGCAATCGCCCATGTAAGACCTACACATACTATCACTCCGCCGATTGCGCCCTCAATCGTTTTCTTGGGGCTTATTCTCGGTGCCAGCTTGTGTTTGCCGAAAAGCGTTCCCGCAAAATACGCTCCCGTATCGGTAAGCCATGAGCAAAGCATACAGAATACCAGCATGGAAATGCCGTATGTTCCTGCATTTCCCGGCTCGCAGATATAATACATATATATTGCGCTGTACATGGAAAAGGTTATTGTCGCGGTCATCATCAGCGACATTGCAATCTGAGATACCTCAACCTTTTCGTATTTACCCAGTGCGCACAAAAACATTACAGCCACATACAAAAGCGACGCAAGAATTATGACGGAAAGCCTGTCACTCATTAAGAATGTTAGCTCTATCACTGCGGTATAGATAAAACACGCAATTGAAATCGTGGGGTTTTTAAGAGTGCCCACTGCATTTAAGCCCTCATATACCGCCAAAAGAGCTACTGCGGCAAGGGCAAAACAAAGTATACCTGTTTCAAATATAAGGCTTGCGGCTACTATTCCGGCAAGCAAGGCTATGCCTACAGCGGCGGATATTATTCTTGTTTTCATTTACACTCCTCCAAAACGCCTTTTTCTGCCTGAAAAAATATCTATCGCCCTTTCAAGGTCTTTGGTTGAAAAATCAGGCCACAGTATTTCGTCAAAAAACACATATTCGGAATATGCCGACTGCCATACCATAAAGTTGGAAGTTCTGTATTCTCCGCTTGGTCTGATTATGAGGTCGGGGTCAGGCTGAAAAGCCGTGTATAAACTGTCACTTATCAGCTTTTCCGTTATATCCTCAGCTTTAACGCCGCTTTCGACCAGCTTCTTTACGGCTGCGGCAATTTCCGCTCTGCCGCCGTAATTTATGGCAATGTTCAGCACCAGTCCGGTTTTGTCCGACGACAGTTCCTCCGCTTCCGCCATAAGCTCCTGAAGCTTTGAATCCAAAACGCTCCTGTCACCGATAAAGCGCGTTCTTATGTTTTCCTCACGAAAATCGCGCAATGATTCCACAAGATAATCATAGAGCAGCTTCATCAGCGCATCGACCTCGTCCTTGGGACGGTTCCAGTTTTCGGTGGAAAATGCATAAACCGTAAGATATTTTATGCCGATTTCATTGCAGTACCGCGTTATTGTTCGGAAATTATTCGCACCCTCGCGGTGTCCCGCCATTCGAGGAAGTCCGCGTTTCTGCGCCCATCTGCCGTTCCCGTCCATTATTATCCCGATGTGTTCCGGCAAATGTCGTTCCGCTTTGGAATTTTTCTTTTTGTTTTTGAACAAGCAAATGCTCCTCCCTGTCCGGCTGAAACACTAACGCAATACCGTGAGCAAAAGCTCACGGTAATTATTGCTTTTAGCCTTAGATTTCCATAATCTCCGCTTCTTTGTCCGCTGCAAGGACATCTATCTGCTTGATAAATTTGTCGGTCAGCTCCTGAGTTTTCTTTTCGGCATTTTTAAGGTCGTCTTCGGTTATTACCGATTCCTTTTTCATTGCCTTGAGCTTATCTATCGCATCGCGGCGAATCGAACGGATTGCAACCTTGCTGTCCTCACCCATTTTCTTAATGTCCTTTGCCAAATCACGTCTGCGCTCCTCGGTAAGGGGAGGGAATGTAAGCCTGATAACACGTCCGTCGTTCTGCGGATTTATGCCGATGTCGGAAACATTGATAGCCTTTTCGATATTTCTGAGCACAGAGGCATCATAGGGCTGAATGCAAAGCACTCTGGCTTCCGCAACGCTTATGGAAGCAAGCTGATTTATCGGTGTCTCCGTTCCGTAATACTCAACGGTAATCTTATCAAGCACGGCAGGATTTGCTCTGCCTGCACGAACGCCCTTGTAATCGGAAACAAGGACATTAACGGTCTTATTCATTTTTTCCTCTGTTGTCTTAAATACTGTCTCCATTTGTTATTCTCCTTTTCATATGTATTATTTTGTTCAGTCGGCACAGACTACTGTTCCTATTCCGTCTCCGCATACTGCGGCTATGAGGTTTTCCGGCTTTTGCATATCAAAAACCATTATCGGGGTTTTGTTATCTCTGCAAAGTGCCGCTGCCGCACCGTCCATGACCTTCAGTCCCTTTTCGAGAACCTCATCATAAGTGATTCTGTCATACTTCACGGCATTCTCGTAAACATGGGGGTCTTTGTCATACACGCCGTCAACAACCGAGGCTTTCAATATTATTTCCGCGCCGATTTCCGCCGCTCTCAGTGCTGCGGCAGTATCGGTTGAAAAGAACGGATTGCCCGTTCCGCACCCGAAGATAACAACTCTGCCCTTATCAAGATGTCTGACGGCTTTATTTCTTATAAACGGCTCTGCAACACTGGGCATGGAAAGTGCGGTCTGAACTCTTGTGCAAACGCCTTTCTGCTCCAGCGCATCGGAAACAGCCAGCGCATTCATGGCGGTAGCCAGCATTCCGATATGGTCTGCCTTTATCCTGTCCATTTCTCCGGAGCTTCTGCCTCTCCAGAAATTGCCGCCTCCGACAACAATGCCTACCTCAACACCCAGGTCAACAACCTCCTTGATTGCCGAACAGATTTCAGAGATAGCCTCCTCGTCAAAGCCGAATTTCTTATCTCCTGCCAGCGCCTCACCGCTGAGTTTAAGCAGTACGCGCTTATATTTTGCCTGCATACAAATCACTCCATGGTCGTTATTAAGTTTATTTTACTAAAAATCCGGCTCGTTGTAAAGCTATAACATTCATTTCTTTGTAAATTTTCATATACAAATCTTTTTTATTCTATCGCAAATGTACTCCGTCTGCTCCTGAGTAAGTCCTTCATGGCACGGAAGCACAAATATGCAGGTTGACAGCATCGAGCCTACCGGCATTTCCGATGCCTGTACCCCAAAACGCTTGAATGCAGGCTGTCTGCACAAGGGCTTTGAAAACATTCCTCCGCACTCAATATCCGCCTCACGAAACGCATTGACCATTTCGGCGGCAGCCGACTGGCTTTCGGCGCAAAGGGGGAAAACCGGATATGCACAAACCGAGTTTTTTGCTGCTTTCAATGTCTTTAGCGACGTTTCGCGTACAGCCTGTGCAAAGTATTCCGCGTTCCGATTGCGCTTTGATACGTTTTCTTCAATGCTTTCAAGCTGTGGCGCTATGAGACGTGCGGTAATCCCGTCCATCGGCGCATAGCCGACTCTGCGCACTGTTTCCATAGCGCAGGGCTTTGCCGGACGCAGGTTTTTATCAAGCCGCAAATCGTTTGTCAATATTGCGCCGCCGTCGGAAAACGCACTGATTCCAAACGGCGGTTTAAAAGAAAACACTGCCGCATCTCCCAGCGCACCTGCGCTTTTTCCGTTATATTTCGCGCCCTGCGCCGTCCGCGCATTCTCAATCAGAAGAAGCCCGTACCTTGAGCATATATCGTTCACGCCATCGGCATCAAAGGGCATTCCGAACACGTCCTCGGCAACTACCGCCCGTGGATAAAGCTCTCCTTTTTTAATACACTTTTTAACTGCGCTTTCAAGCTTTTCCGCCGAAATACTCCATGTTTCGCTGTCACAGTCAACAAATATCGGCGTTGCTCCGCACTGAATTATCGCAAACAGGATATAGGGATTTATAAACGACGGCACAAACACCGCATCTTTGCCTCCTACCGACCACGCGGCAAACAGGTTTTCCAACGCATCTTCGGCACTTGCCGCCGTCACCGCACACGCCGCGCCGGTAATTTCGCACAGTTTTTCTTCAAGCGCTCGGCAGGCCGAGGTTTCCAAGCCGCGCTCTCCGTCCACAGCTTCTTTCACTGCGCGCAATGCCTGTTCCTGTGTAAAGCGTTTTGATAAATAAAGAGGAATCTTCACTCTTTGTCACCTCCCGGATACTTATTGAATATTCTAACACTGTTTCCGTTTTTATACAACCACACCGGCAAATAAAATTATCCGGAAAGCAGAGCCGTGCGCAGAATTGTGCCGGGTATTGACAAACAATCCTCAATTGGGTATGATGAGCATTAGCCGATGAATCAATACTAATAATGTCTGGAGGAGCTTACGTGAAAAAGCTGTTACTTCTGGGTGGGTCACGGTATCTGCTGCCGGTAATAAAAGCGGCTAAAGAGCTTGGCTATTACACAATTACCTGTGATTATTTGCCTGACAATATTGCACATAAATATTCCGACGAATACTGCAATGTCAGTATTATAGAAAAGGATGCGGTGCTTGCGAAAGCGCGGGAGCTTAACATTGACGGCATCATGTCCTTTGCCTGTGACCCCGGCGTTGTTACAGCCGCCTACGTTGCGGAAAAACTGGGACTGCCCTCCTGCGGTTCATATGAAGCGGTAAGCATTTTACAGAACAAGGGGCGTTTTCGCAAATTCCTGTCCGACAACGGGTTTAATGTTCCGGTTGCAAAGGGATATATCTCAATTGACAGTGCTCTTGCCGACAGGGATATTTTCAACTGGCCCGTTATCGTTAAACCTACCGATTCTGCCGGAAGCAAGGGAGTTACAAGGGTAGACAAGCCCGAAAAGCTCAGAGAAAGCATTGAATATGCTCTTTCCTTTTCTCATTCCGGAGAATTCATTATTGAGGATTTTATTGAGAAAAAAGGCTTTTCTTCCGATACGGACAGCTTTTCCGTTAACGGAGAACTGAAATTTGTTTCGTTTTCAAGTCAGCGTTTTGACGAAAACGCTTCAAATCCGTACACACCGTCTGCATATAGCTGGCCGTCATCAATTTCGGCGGAAAACCGAAAGCTTCTCAGGTCTGAAATTCAAAGGCTTATTTCCTTGCTGGAGCTGAAAACCTCCATATACAATATTGAGGTAAGAGAGAGCACCAACGGAAAAGCTTACATTATGGAGCTGTCACCCAGAGGCGGCGGAAACAGACTTGCGGAAATGCTCAGATACGCTACGGGGGTTGACCTTATTAAAAATGCGGTACGAGCTGCCGTGGGAGATGAGGTCGAGGGCGTCGAACAACGTGACTACGACGGCTGTTGGGCTGAAATCATACTTCACAGCACCGTATCCGGTGTGTTCGATTCGCTGTGGGTTTCAGAGGAAATAGCCGAAAATGTTGTCGAAAGGGATTTATGGATAGAATCCGGAACAAAGGTCGGAGACTTTTCGGCGGCAAACGAAGCCATCGGAACCCTTGTGTTGAAGTTTGACACCGCGGAAAGACTTGAAGAAGTTATGAGCAATACCGAGCGGTACGTCAGAGTGATTTTGAAATAAGACTATGGAAATAAAAGAAATTGGCGGTTACTTCGGTCTGGAACGGTTTTCGGGCAGTGAGCTTTACGAAGATGCCATTCCGCTGAACACCGGGCGAAACGCGCTGTTGTATCTGATTATTGCCAAAAAAATCCGAAAGCTTTACATACCGTATTATCTTTGCGACTGCATATCGGACGTATGCGACAGAAGCGGCTGTGAATACGAATACTACCATATAGATGCCGATTTTCGCCCTGCGACAGACAAAAAGCCCGGCAGCGACGAATATATCTACATAGTAAACTATTTCGGAAGAATACGCGAAAAAGAAGCCGAAGCCCTGAAAAGCCGGTATGGTCGAGTGATTTTCGACAATGTTCAGGCGTTCTTTCAAAAGCCGGTACGGGGCATGGATACTATATATTCCTGCCGTAAGTTTATAGGAGTGCCGGACGGTGCATATCTTTACACCGATGTCGGATATGAGCCGGCTGAAACAGACCGCTCTGCCGACAGAATGAAGCACGTGCTCGGAAGATTCGAGGGGCTTGCCTCGGATTATTATAAAGATTTTCAGCAAAGCGACGAAGCTCTTTACGGACTGCCTCTGCGCTATATGTCACCGCTCACACACAATTTGCTCAGAGCGGTGGACTACGAAGCGGTCAGCAGACGCAGAAAGGAAAATTGCCTTTGCTTGCAGGCGGCACTGGGAAAACAGAATAAAATTGATGTGGAAATTCCGGACGGTCCGTACTGCTATCCGTTTTATTGCGAAAACGGTACCCGGATAAGACATGCTTTGGCGCAGAAAAAAATATACGTTCCCACACTCTGGGGAAATGTGCTTGAGCTTGAAAATGCAGGCACGTCGGAAAAGGATTATGTCAAAAATATTCTGCCGATTCCCTGCGACCAGAGATACAACAGAGAATGTATGGAATATGTGGCGCAGACAATTGTCGATATTATAAAGTAATAAGGAGACTGGCACATGTACGAGCTGTTAAAAGGTAAAAAGCTGCTTGTAATCGGTTCCGATACGAGCAACCTCAGAATTATTGAAACCGCACGTCAAATGGGAGTTTTCACCGTTGCCGTGGACGGCATAACCGATCACGCCAAAGCTCCGGCTAAAAAAGCCGCCGACGAAGCCTGGGATATAGACTATTCCGACGTGGAAGCAGTTGCGAAAAAATGCATGGAATCAGGCGTTAACGGCGTTTTTGCAGGGTACAGCGAATTTCGTGTGCTGGCGGCATGTAAAATCGCAAAAAGGCTCGGACTTCCCTTTTACGCAACCGAAGAACAGATAAATCTCACAAGAAACAAGCGCACTTTCAAGGACACCTGCCAGCAGTACGGCGTTCCCGTTCCGAGAGATTACTGTTTTTCTTATCCCGTTTCCGATGAGGAAAAGGAAAGAATAGAGTACCCCGTTATTGTAAAGCCTGCCGATTACGCAGGCAGAAAAGGCATTTCGGTTTGCTACGATGCTTCTCAGATTGACAGGGCAATTGAATTTGCGGCGGAAAAATCAAAGAGCAAAACGGTTATTATCGAGGACTATATCGACGGTGTTGAATTTTCTTCCGTTTATACCGTTAAAAACGGCAAAATCAGTCTTTCCGGTGTTAACGAAAAGTATATTACCGATGACCAGAAAATCAAAACCGGGCTTTGCGAGTGTCTTATTACGCCCGCAAGCTTTATCGACAGATATATAAGTGAAACCGACAAAAACGTAAGGGCGTTCCTTGAGGGAATTAAAGCGGATAATGCGGTGGCGTTTTTTCAGGGAATGGTTACGGAAAAGAAAATATATATTTTTGAAATGGGCTACAGAATTAACGGCAATAACGATTTCATTGTTATCGAACGGTTTAACGATATAAACTACATGAAAATGCTCATTGCGTATTCCCTGTGCGGCGATATGTGCGACGATATTTCAAAGGATAACCCGAAATTCGGACAATATATATCCACATTCCTTATGCACGCTCACGGCGGAAAAATTGCCGAATTTGATTACAGTGCCATTACGGAGCACCCCGGAATCGAAGAAATCACTCCGTGGGCATATGTGGGCAAAACCATAAACGAGGACGGCTCTGTTGAGCAAAAGGTTTTGTCTATGCGAATTACGGCGGATTCTCTGGAGGAAATCGCAAACACAATCGAGTTTGTACAGCAAAGGGTAGTTGTCCGCGATGAAAACGGCAAGGATATGCTGTTCAGGAAATTTGATGTTCGCAAGCTGATTACTGCCTGACTTCAGGAGAAAGCGCAAAGTCAAGCAGGCAAATTTGATAAAACGGACATGCCGAATCCCAATGGCGTACCGGGGTCGGTTTGTCCGTTTTATATATTATGGCATAATATCATAATAGAAAATTCAAAAAAATCTCTCAAATCGGGGGTTAAAAACTCACACGAAATAGTATATAATCATAATGCGAATAAATTACATTGTATTGAGGTGATGACTTGACACGTTGGAAGCAGAAACTGAGTTCCAAATTTAAAGAAGCTTTTGTGGCGGTAATGCCGGTAGTTGCAATACTGCTCATTTTGAGCTTTACAATCGCTCCCATGCCCACCGGGGTGCTTATGAGCTTTCTTATAGGTGCCGCGCTTGTTATGATTGGCATGATGTTTTTCACATTGGGAGCGGAGATGTCAATGACCCCCATGGGGGAAAAAGTCGGTTCAAAAATGACACAGAGCCGAAAGCTGATTGTTATTGTCGCTCTGGCGTTTGTACTCGGTGTGATAATTACGGTTTCCGAGCCGGATTTGCAGGTGTTGGCTCAGCTTGTACCGTCAATTCCGAACACCGTAATAGTCCTTGCGGTGGCTGTCGGAGTCGGAGTATTTCTCGTCATAGCAATTCTCCGTATGCTTTTAGGCATTCCTCTTGCGCCGCTGCTGCTGGTGTTTTACGCGGTTGCCTTTACTCTGATGTTCTTTGTTCCGCCTGAATTTCGTGCAATAGCTTTCGATTCCGGCGGAGTTACCACAGGTCCGATGACTGTTCCGTTCATCATGGCACTGGGTATAGGTATTTGTGCCATACGTGAAGATAAGCACGCGGCAGACGACAGCTTCGGCGTTGTTGCGCTTTGCTCGATAGGTCCGATACTTGCCGTGCTCGTGCTGGGAATGATGTACAGACCCGAAAGCGGACAGTCGGAAGCAACGGTCGTACAAAATGCCGAAAGCTCCGTAGAGCTAAGCGAAATGTTTTTACGTGAACTTCCGCACTACATGAAAGAAATTGCGGTATCGCTGCTGCCCATTGTACTGTTTTTCGGACTTTTCCAGATATTTTCACTGAAGCTCCACGGTCGCACATTGAAAAAAATTATTGTGGGTCTTGTTTATACATATGCAGGGCTTACCCTGTTCCTGACCGGAGCCAATGTGGGATTTATGCCGGCAGGCACATATCTCGGCAGTGTACTCGGAGAAACTCACAAATATATTCTTATTCCCATCGGTGCACTGATAGGCTTCTTTATTGTAAAGGCAGAGCCTGCAGTCTATGTTCTCAACCAGCAGGTTGAGGAGCTTACCGACGGCGGAATTTCCGCAAAGGCAATGGGTATAAGTCTGTCGGTGGGCGTTTCGCTTTCGGTTGCGCTTTCAATGGTAAGGGTTATTACAGGACTTCCCATAATGTATTTCCTGATTCCCGGTTACGCTATAGCATTGGGACTTTCGTTTGTAACGCCTAAAATCTTCACCGCCATAGCCTTTGACTCGGGCGGAGTTGCATCGGGTCCGATGACCGCTACTTTCCTGCTTCCCCTCGCACAGGGTGCCTGTGCTGCGTTGGGCGGTAACATGGAAACCGATGCGTTCGGTGTTGTGGCAATGGTTGCAATGACACCGCTTATTACCATTCAGGTTTTGGGACTTGTCAGCGTAATAAAGCAGAGAAAGGGTACGCCTGCGGATATTGCCCTTTCCCAGTTTGAAGACGATGACATTATCGAATTGTAAAGGAGTGAGTGTATGAGCCGACTGTATATGATGATAACCATAACTGACCGTAAAATGGCAAAAAGGTTCAGAGACTTTTACTCCGGGCAGGGGCTGGAGGTTTCGTTCAACACGTTGGGTCACGGAACTGCGGCAAGCGAAATACTCGATTATTTCGGACTTGAAAACAACGAAAAAGCAGTTATGCTTAATGCTGTGACAAACGAAAAATGGGCAGATATTAAAAAGGCACTGCAAACTCAAATGAAGATAGAAATTCCCGGCACGGGAGTTGTCTTTATTATTCCCATGAGCAGCATCGGAGGAAAGAAAGCACTCAATTTTCTTACTTCGGGGCAAACCTATATTATGGAGGAGGAAACCTCATTGGAGGATACTAAATACGAGCTGTTGATAGTTATTGCCAATCAGGGCTATACCGAAACCGTTATGGCGGCGGCAAGAAAGTCCGGTGCATCGGGAGGTACTTTTATTCATGCAAAAGGAACAGGCAGTGACGCATCGGAAAAATTTATGGGCGTAACACTCGTGCCGGAAAAGGACATGGTGTTCATCGTTACGAGAAGCGACCGAAAGAACAATATCATGCGCTCCATAATGGACGAAGCGGGAGTTGGGTCGGAAGCAGGTGCAATAGTGTTTTCTCTGCCTGTTACCGATACTGCCGGTATGCGCCTTATGGAAGTCACAGAGGAAGCATAGTCCTTTTATAAAACGTCTGTATTCGGCTCAGAATCAAGCACAAACGCTATTCTGAGCCGAATTGTGTTATAATTCTCCCGAAAGGAGTGCTTTCTTTGAAATACAGAAACGCCGGTGAGGTACTGCCACAGACACTTATCGAACAGATACAGCAATATGTTCAGGGTGAGTACATCTATGTACCGGTGAAAAAAGCAACGAAATCCACGCCGACGGAATACAAACGAGAGCTTCGGTATCGCGATGGACACATATATGTAAATGCCCTTGAGGGCGTAACCAAAGGAAAACTCGCGCATATCTACAATTTGTCACCGTCCAGCGTAAGGAGAATAATAATCAGCCAAAGAAAGCGACATGAGCCGATGAAAAAGGCAATAGCAGAACTGCTCAATGAATGGAACATCGAACACGGTGAGCTGAAACAAATCTATGATACGGTTTGGCAAATCGGAGACGACTGCATCTTGAAAATTTACCGCAACGAAGAACAGCTTCTGAGAAACATACAGGTCAGCGCATCTTTGGACAAAATGGGAATACCTGTGGGAAAGACCATACCGACGGCAAAAGGCGAGCCTTATGTTCGGAAAAACGGGTATCTGTTTCATGTTGCGCAAAGGCTTCACGGGAAAAATACAGTCAGTTTGAAAGGCAACATCGAAATTTGCTTTGAAATGGGGAAAATTATTGCCGCTTTGCATTGTGCGTTTAAAAAATGCGAAGCGTTGCAGGGACTTTGGCAAAGCAGTCCGGAAGATGAGCTGAATGGCTGGATAAAAGAAACTTTTGAAAAGACAAATTGGAAATACATTGAAAAAAGATGCTTTAACGAAACTCTGCAAGGTGTTGAAAAATACTGCGATAATCTTCCCGTACAGCCAATACACCGTGATGTGCATTTCGGAAATTTTCTTTTTGATAACGGAATCTTTACCGGCTATATTGATTTCGATTTGAGCCAGAAAAATATCCGCATATTTGACTTGTGCTATTTTGTTTTGAGCATACTTTCCGAAAAGGACAAGTTTGAAATCACAACCGAAGAATGGTTCGATTTACTTAAACTTACTTTTGCAGGCTATTGCACCCTGAACAGCCTGTCGGAATCGGAAACAAAAGCCGTGCCATACGTGATGCAGGCAATTGAGCTGCTGTTCGTTGCATGGTGTGCCGGCGAGGATAACACGATAGGTGCAGGGAATGCGGAGAAAATTTATCACTTTGTCAAAAGCAATGAGGTAAGAATCTCCGAGTGTGTCAAAGGCTCAGGAGAAAAATAGCTTTTCACGGACGACCAGTCGCGGCTCTTTCGAGGAATATTTGTCGTTTACAACCGTATCGTGAAGATTGATTTTGTGCTTTGTGATTTTGTTTACCAGCGTCAAACGGTACGAAGCCTGGGTACGACCGTAGTACACACGTTCGCAAATTATCGCACCGGTCATGATTTCGTTAATAAATGTGCCGATAATTTCAAGCTCGGAATGAAGCTTTGAAGCGTGAATATCAAATTCATCGCACACGTCGGCGTAATTTACGCATATCAAATCGCTGAAAATCTGTATCGAGAGTGTGTTTGACGCATTTGATGTCAAGATTATGCAGTTGTCCTTTACAATACGCTTAAAATGCCTGTTTACGCTCGATGAAATAAATTCGCAAAGATGCTTTTCAATTGTGAACAAGTTTGACATATGTACACCGCCTGTTGATTTTTTCCGAGAGCACATTAAAAATTGCCCTCACCTATATACACAATTTAGAAGGGCAAAATGTGACACGATTTTACGAAAAAATTTGTAAATTTTCTGTAAACAAACAGATTTATTCATATATTTATGCATATTTTCATATATTTTCAAAAAGAGCCGTAAAAAGCGTTGCTTTTTACGGCTCTTTTTGAAAAATCTCAGCATAAACCTGAGAAGATTGCGCTATTCGATGCAAGAAGCATAGAGTGACAAGCAAAATCAAACAAAACAATTCCGGTGTTGCCGAAAAGTATCACGCGGCTTTTGATGCTACACCGACGTGCTTTACCGCATTTTCCGTTTTACAGGTCATTCTGCGGCGGACTGCTCTTTTTCTGCGCACTGCGGCGCCTTCGCGAATGAGCTGTGCACGGTAAACCGCGAGCAGAGCAACACACAACCCGACTTCTGCCAAGGTCATTGCTACAAGCAGAAAATTCCCGAACGTCTGTACTGAAAAAAGCATGAACACTCCCACCAGCAGGCACATTTTGAATATTTTTTCCGAGATTCTGCCCCTTACCCTGTAATTATGCCTTAACAACAAAGCGGAAGCTATAACAAATAAACCGATAACAATATTCATATCTTCATCTCCTCACAAGTAAGCAAGCGTTTGTTCGCCTTACATTTATGATTATAGCAGGTATTTTTCAAAAATCAATAGGTTTTTCAAAAAAATGTCCATTATTGGGTGATTTTTGTTGCTGCCTTTGCGGTTTTTTGTCCTTTTATTGGTACATTGGCGAACAAATTCGCGTAGTTTGTCGTTTTAACGTAAAAGCCGCCTTGAGTAATACACTCAAGGCGGTTGCAAATAAGTTGAATTATATTATTCTTCTTCCGTTTCGTCATCGTCCCCTGCTTCATACTCAAGAATGTCGCCGGGCTGACACTCCAGCACTCTGCATATGGAATTCAGAGTTGAAAAACGTATTGCTTTTGCACGGTTGTTCTTTAAAATTGACAGATTAGAAAGGGTTATTCCCATACGTGACGCAAGCTCCGACGCGCTTATTTTGCGCTTTGCCATCATCACGTCCAAATTTACGATTATCGGCACTTACCTCACCCTCCCTTATATTGTCAGCTCGTTTTCTTCTTTTAATCTCATTGCCGTTGCAAAAAGGTCGGCAAAAACCATTGACACAACCGCCAGTACAATGAACACAACGAATATAACAATCGGGTATATGGAATTCATTGTAAAAATGGGATAAATGAAAATTATCGCAAGCAGGAGCCCCGAAAGGCTTATCAGACGTAAATAAAGCACATTTTGCCTGCAAAACGCTTTGCCTTTTGCTATGTTAATCATCATCAGCAGTGACAGCGTAAGCATTGCCAGCACAGGTACCCCTGCCGCATAAAGCACAGGCATTATCGAATCAATTATTTCCTGCCGTACCGCCACGTCCGCTCCTTTTACATACACATTTACAACCTGCGGCAGCATTATATAAACCGCAACTCCCACAACGAGTGTTATTACCAGTATTATCATCGCGGCTACACTGCCTGCCGCCATTCTCTTTTCACTTTTCACCAGTCATACCTCCCTGCTCTTATTGCACTTAGATTTATTTAATGATAACACAACCAGATTTTGTGTCAAGATAATTATTTCACTTAATTTTTCCAAATTCGGCTTTTGTCTTCTCCGTTCAGGATAATATCCGCAGTTTCCATGGCAGTCAGCATAGAATCGTCCATGTTGTTGTAGCGATGTTGACCGTTGCGACCTATGGTGTAAAGATTATCAACGCCATTGACAAAGGTACGGATTTCTTCGATTTTTCCATACCCTCCGTCATAAGACGGATAGGCCTTTTTCATTCTTTCGCAGTGACAAAACAGCACATCACTTTTGTCGATAACTTTCATCTTTGCCAATTCGGAAACCGCCAGGGCACATATCTCATTGTCATCACTTGCCCACAGGCTGTCCTCCTCAGAGCAAAAATATTCAGTGCCGATAAACGCGCTTTCTCCCGGCTTTTTGACCATATAAGGCGACCAATTGTTAAATATCTGCATTCTTCCCATTTTGACATTCGGCTCTTGCACATAAATCCAGCAGTCGTCCGCCGTTTTATCCTTTGATTTGCCTTTCAGCTTCATGCGCTTCACAGCAACCCCAACCGTTACAAAATCGCGAAATCGCAGGTCTTTTGCAATATTCCGCACTTTTTGGGGCGCATTGTCGATAACTTTCACAAGCGTCGCAAGGGGCATTGACGAAATCAGCAGGTCGGCAGGATATTCCGTTTCTCCCGATTTCACCGATATTACGCGGTTATTGCGTGTTGTAATGCCGCCAACACAGGCATTCAAAATAACCTTTCCGCCCAGCCTTTCAACTTCTTTCGCGGTCAGCTCCCACATCTGCCCCGGACCCAGCTTAGGATAAAGAAAGCTTTTAATAAGCGATTTTTCATCGGAGTTACCTGTAAGCATGTCCTTTACCACTTGCCATGCGGAAAGTCCGCTGACCCTCTGCTCTCCCCAATCCGGGGACATTTTTGACGGGTGCGTTCCCCATACCTTTTCGGTATAGCTTTCAAAAAAGGTGCGGTAAAGTCTCTTTCCGAATCGGTTGATATAAAAATCCTCAAGGGTGTTTTCTCTGCGTTTCCCGATTTGCGCCGCAAGGTACGAAAAGCCTGCCGGCACAGCCTCAATACCCATTGTCAAAATGGTTTTGATACTCACGGGATATTCGTAAAATCTGCCTTTGCGGTAGATTCTCGACACCCGTTTTCGATTCAGCAGTACCGTATCGGTCTTTTCCGGGTCTGCGCCGTTTTCCGCAAACGGCAAGGCATTTCCCCTTAAAAGCTCATCAAACGCCGGAGCACCCTGGCACGGCATTATACTTTTCCAAAATTCAAGCACTCTTTCGGATTCTGTGTGAAATCTGTGACCGCCTATATCCATTCGGTATCCGTTAATTTCTACGGTTTTTGAGATACCTCCTATGCTGTTTTCCGCCTCAAGCACGGTGACACTGTATCCATCACTGCGGCGCAAAAGCTCCAGTGCCGCAGTAAGTCCTGCCGGACCTGCGCCGATTATTACCGCTTTTTTCACGCCGCTCGCCGTCCTTTCTCCGTCTTAAATCAGTATACCACAATATTCGCTCTTTGCATATCGGAATTTTGAATTAAAAAGTGGCTGTAAAAAGCGTAAGCTTTTTACAGCCACTTTTTAATCAATTGATGCGAACTATTTTTGCTTCGGGAGCGTTGTTCTTGATGCTTGCTATGCCTTTAAGACAGCTTGCTTTTGAACGATAGCTCTCACCGGTAACAATTATCTGACCGTTGGTTGCCTTTAATCTGAATCTTGTTTCCCCTGCTTTATCTGTATAAACCTCGTACTTTGGGTGGGCAAGCTTTTCAAAATTCGCAACCGTCTGGTCTTCAACCGCCGCCTGAGAATTTTTTCTTACACTTTCAATGCCTTTTTCGCAGGCATCAAGAGTGGCGTAGCTTTCGCTTGTGGCGATTATCTGACCGTTACCCGCTTTCAGATTGAACATATAGCCGCCTTTTGCCGTTTCTTTAATTTCAAATTTTCCTGCCATTATATCTTCCTCCTGTTTCACGCTGTTTGCGCTTGTACGCGTCTATTGTATCACATTGTCAATATTAACGCAAGTTTTTACCGAAAAATGTAAATTTTCGGCACAATGACAAAAACGAATTACAATATCACGTACATAATTGCCAATAACAGTATCGGATTTGCACCGGATTCGGCAAGTATAACGGCTACAACCAGTAAAAGTATCAGCTCCGTGTCCGATGAGTCGATGCCGGGTTTTATCTTTCCTGTCGCTCTGTCGCAAAAATCGCCGTTTCTTTCAACTCTGCGCCGTGCCTCCTGCGTCAGCGCAAAAACGTCGCTCACTTTTCGTTTCCTCCGAGAAATTGTCCCAAAAGCGGCAGCACCTTTGTTATTTTCAGCAATGACCTCGCCATATCGAGCTTTTCCTTTCTAACGTCACTCATGTACGGTGCAAGTGCCTTTAGAAGTCTTTCTTCATCACTTTCCCTGTTTACCGTTTCAAGCAGCGGCATCACCTTTAACAGCACATCGAGAATTTCGCCGTTTTCTTCGCCGTCTTTTTTCTCACCATTGTCTGAAAGTGCACCGAGAATTTCGTCCAGCTCCGCCACTTTTCTCCCCCCTACTTTTTCCCTCTGTTTCCCAATTCTTCCATCATCTGCCTTGCCTGCGGTGTTGCCAGAATCTTCGCCACGCTGTCTTTATCGCCCAGTATACTCATAAGCCTTTGTGCGTCCTGTTCGCTCATTTCCGAAAGCAGTCTTTTCAGCTTGGGATTTTTATTCAGCATTGCTCTTGTTTCCTCCGGGCTTTTTCCCACTGCCGCCGCAATTTTATTTATCATTTCATCAGTCATTTCCCATACCTCCCGAATTATTTTGTATTGTATTCCAGTATATGAATGATATAATGAATATATGATAAATAAGGAGCTGTTTCCCTATGAAAATACTTGTTGTTTCAGATTCTCACGGCAGTACCGACACACTTCGCGACGTACTGATAAGATATTCGGCACGTGCCGACATGATTATTCATCTCGGTGACGGAGAAAAAGATTACAACGACCTGATTAAGCTCAACCCCGTTGAAACATACTTCGTCCGCGGCAACTGCGATTTTGCTTCCTCCGCTCCGGACACGCGGCTTATTGAGGCAAACGGAAAAAGAATATTTATGACCCACGGTTATTGCTACTCCGTCAAGCACGGACTTTCCTCCCTCAAAAGCGCGGCTCGTTCGCAAAAGGCGGATATTGTTCTGTTTGGGCACACTCATGACGCTCTTTCCGAATACGAGGACGGACTTTACATAATCAATCCCGGTGCTCTTTGCCGCCATTGCTTTCACCCCTCTTTCGCTCTCATCGACATTGTAAGTTCGGGAATCATGCCAAACATTGTTTATCTTTGAGTTTTTCGCTTTTTTGTTCATTTCCTATTTACTTTTAGTTCATCAAGTGGTAAAATATTATTGATTAAAGTTGAACGATTATGATTTGGAGGTGCCCTCATGCTTGTCAAATGCTTTCCTGTTCCGAACGAACGGACACCTAAAAAGGTGGAAGTCACTCTGGGGCGTGTTTCCGAGCACAGAAAGAACACCGTCAGACTCAACGTGCGCATAGCCGGTTCATTGTGCGAAGATTCAGAAAATCCTCCCGTTGAAGAAGCTGTATCCGATCCGATTCAGGACGACAATCTTTCGGGAATCATTCCCGTTTCTCAGCTTTCTTCTCAGGAAAATGCCGAAACAGAGGACATTGCCGAAATCGAGGACGTATTTGAAAGCTACGACGACTGTTCCGAATGCTGTGATGCGGAGGACAACGTTTCCGATGAGGATTTGTGCTTCCGGGAGCTTTCCGCTTCCGACATTCATGCGGATTTTGAAGCACTTGAAAACGATTTGCGCAAGCTTGAAGATGATTTGCGCAGTCAGCTCGGTGACGATGAGCCGACAGAAACATTCGCCGAGCTGCCGACACATGACGAAGGCATTGTCAGACGGCATTTTGTGCGTGATGACACCGGTGAGCTTTATGAATCCGACAGCGCAAACGCGGAGGGTCATGAGGTTGCCTGCTACGATAACTCCGGCAGACTTACCCGTGCCTGCGGCATTATCCGCAAGGGTCAGCCCCTTTTCAAATCACCCGATGACGATGATATATACAACCGTGCGGTTTCGGATATGTTTTCCGACGGCAACGATTAAGCTGTTTTTATTGTGTTTTTTTGTTGTGGTTATTGTATTCGACAGGCAAATATGTTAAATTTATAATGTACTTATTTTACGGAGGTCGTGCCTGTGTTCAGACTTACTACTACAAAATACCTGGTGCTGGGGATACTTGATTTTGCGGTCATCGGCATAGTTATCTACGGACTTACCGACTGGGTTTATGACGGTTATCCTGCATGGGTTCCATATGCGATTATGGCTTTCTTCCTGATTATGGCAACCTCAAGGTTTTACAAATTCTCCTCAACTCTGAAAAAGAGTGAGGCACTGGATTCCCACAACATCGAATCGCTTTTTTCCGAAAACAACAGCGATAAACGCAATGACGATTCGGGTAACGAAAACGGCTTTCGCAAACGCAAAAGCCGCAATGATGTTTAATGACTTTTTTTCAATTTCCAACTCCTTTCAGCAAGAATCGGGAAATTCCAAATGGAATTTCCCGATTCTCATTATTTCTTATACTATTTGATAAACCGAACATCTTATTAAACAGCGGCATTAGCCGTTATTCGCAGAACGGCGGTAATACACCTTAACTTTTACCGGAGCCTTTGCTTTGCTTTCCACGACAACCTTTTTCGGTTCTGCCGCTGTTTTCTCCGGTTCGTCTTCATATTCCAGAAAGGAAGCTCTGCCTATCTGCATTGCGGTTGATGCTCCGATACTGTCACCGACATACGCGGTTGTGCAATTTACGGTTTTTGCAAAGCTTTCGGCATGTGTCGTTTCATTTTCCGAATATGCAGGGGATTTTGATTCGACTTCCGAAACTTCAAAGGGACTGTAATCGTCCTGCGCGCTGAATCCGATTTTCTGTTCGGGAACGCCCATTGCCGCGCGCTTTTCCTCACGGCTGACTTCCTCCGCCGGTTCATCGTCACTTACTTCTTCGTTATATTCAAAGGAGGCGGATTCATTCAAAAGTCTGTTTGCTTCACCGATTGAGCTTTTGGTTGAATCAAATGGAGAGGGATTTGCCTTTCTTACGTCAACAGTTCCGCTTTCCTTGACCGCCTTTGATGTGTCGGCAAGAAACTTTGCACTATACGGTCCCAGCACCGGAACAGAATAGCCCTTGCCGCCTGCATAGTCAACCTCACCTGCTCTCATTGAAAGCAGACGTTCAACTTCGGTGTTTATATCTGTTGCGCCTGCGCCGGGCTGAAGCCCGTTATCGTGCTTGACAGCTACGAGCTTATGCACTGCGCCGGTTAAAGTCGCATCAATTCTGTCAAGACGGTCCTGCAAATCGTCCATCGCATTGTTAAGCTCTATTCTCACCGCAGACATGCTTGCGCGGATATTTGCAACTTCTTTTGCGGCATCGCCGGCAATACCTGTTACCTGTTCCTGATTATCCACAGCACGCTGAAAAAGCCTGTCGGTTGCGCGCTTGGTAACGGACATGATGGAAGATACCGAATTCTGAAGCTCGGAAAACTCCCTTTCGCGCATTGCATACTCACGGTCACGAACACGAAGCTGTTCGCAGGTGTTTTGCAGAGTGTTGCGCTCCGCATTGCCTGCTTCAATGGTCATTCGCAGATTATCAGACGTTGACTGTGCAATTTGCAGATTCTGTTCAAGCTGCACAATCTGCGCGCTCATAGAGGTTACAGAGCCCGAAAGCCTGTCACGTTCACTGACTGCGGCGGTTTTTTCACCTGTCAAGGTATCAATCTGAGAGCGCATATTTTCCTGATTGCGCATCATCATATCGACCTGATTGAGCAAATTAAGCATTTCATCGTCAACAGCGGAACGCTTATAGCCCAGCAAAGCCTTTTTGAAATGTTTTCCCTGTGCATATTCCATAGAATCTGCCCCCTTTCTTATGACAAATATCGCCCCACCGGGATGCTGTATATAATTACACATTGTTATATCCAATTGCATTGTAACACATTATGTTTATCAGCGCAATAGCAATTTCATAATTTGTTCAATATTTAATAAATTGTGAAGTTTTATTATGTTAACCTATCGAAATTGCACAAATTTGTCGTTTAGGCTGTTTATTTGAGGTCATCATGTGTAATTTTGGTGAAGTTTTAACAAGCAACGTTTTCGCAATTTTACAATTTTCTCGGATTGTTTTGATTTCGGAGAATAAAAAGAAACTCACAGGAGGATTTTTTGACGAATCCGCCTGTGAGTTTTATGTCAAATTTAATTATTTGCCGGGATTGCGCTTGAAAAGGTTCATCAGATTGATAAATTCTTCGTCCTCGGAGTCCTCATCGTCAAGCACAGTAGCTGTAGCCGATGATGCAGGTACATCTTCGACGACGGCAGTACCGGTACTCTCGGTCACTGCGGCAACAGACGGAGCAGAGCCGTCGGTAGAGAAGCCGGTTGCGATAACGGTTACTATCATCTCGTCATCGAGATTATCGTCCTGTGCAAAGCCCCATATAATGGTTGCATCGGGGTGAGCCGCCTTGGTTATCATTGTTGCTGCTATATCAATATCATCAAGGTCAATATCGCTGGAAGCGGTAAAGTTAATGATAACGCCGCGTGCGCCGTTAATAGATGTTTCAAGCAACGGGCTTGAAACTGCCGCGTGAGCGGAAAGAGAAGCCTTTTCCTTGCCTGCGGCACGTCCGATACCCATATGGGCATAGCCTGCGTCTTTCATAATAGTTGTAACATCTGCGAAGTCAAGGTTGACAACACCGGTGTGCATAATGAGGTCGGAAATGGACTGAACGCCCTGACGAAGAACATCATCGGCAATGGAGAACGCGTTGATAAGCGTAATCTTCTGCTCGGATACCATTTTCAGCCTTTCGTTAGGTATAATAACAAGAGAGTCAACGTGTTCACGCAGTGCGGCAATGCCGTTTTCAGCCTGCTCCATGCGGCGTCTTCCCTCAAAGGCAAAGGGCTTTGTTACAATACCGATAGTAAGTATGCCCATTTCTTTTGCAATCTCCGCGATAACGGGTGCTGCACCTGTACCGGTGCCGCCGCCCATACCTGCTGTGATAAAGCACATATCGGTGCCTTTCAGCGCAGCTTCGATGTCTTCACGGCTTTCCTCTGCGGCTCTCTGCCCCTTTGAGGGGTCTGAGCCTGCGCCCTTACCGCGTGTAATCTTATCGCCAATCTGAATCTTGTGAGTAGCCTGAGAACTCATAAGAGCCTGCAAATCGGTGTTAACGGAGATGAACTCCACGCTGGTTACACCCATCTGCACCATGCGGTTTACTGCGTTTCCGCCGCCGCCGCCGACACCGATGACCTTGATTTGTACCAGTCTATCCATGTCGGTATCATAAGTAAATGACATTGATAATCCCCCTCGGATTTGATAATTCCTTTGCTTTATGCGCCAACGCCCACAGGCGTAATATTCTTATATATCTTATA
The DNA here is from genome assembly GCA_964500965.1 of uncultured Eubacteriales bacterium. Lineage (GTDB taxonomy): Bacteria > Bacillota > Clostridia > Oscillospirales > Acutalibacteraceae > JAISGQ01. Next base: position 67,837 of record CAZCQZ010000001.1, read on the forward strand.
CTAACACGTTAAATCTAAAATTGCAATGCAAAATGTATGAATTTTTCTACATTTTGTAATTTATTTTTTTAACCACCCAACATAGCGTGGCATATTGCAATTATGTTAACTCATACTTTCTGTTTCAAAGCATATTCAGGGGTAAAATACGCTTTTCCGGGGTTGGTTACGTCTACTCTGCCCGAATCGTATTCAGACAGTTTGTTTTTGATTATTTCATTTGCAACAATTATTTTTTCTTCCAGCTCGGCTCCTGAGCCTATTCTGATAATTATGCGGTTATCATAATATGCATAAAGGTCACCGGCGGACAAATCCAGCTTTGTCGGCGGCAGCTCGTATTCTTCAAGCAATCCCGTCAGACGCTTCAGAGTTGTAAGTGTGGTTTCATCGGTAACTTCTACGTAATCGCCCGGCTCCGATGCTTTGCCGATTTCCAGACCTACTATCTCCGGCAGTGCACTTTCGTCAATATATGCCGACTTCATGGGCAGTCCGTAGTTTTGTGCCGGAAGCGCATCGGTTGCCGATATGTCCGTAGGTGATGCTGCCACGTCTGTTTCCGACACCGCACTTTCATCATAGGGCGCCAGCATTTCGAGCAGCTTTCCCTCATTGCTGACAATTACACGCATACCGCTTTCTACGGTAATGATGCCTGCCGGCTTTGCTCCTGTAACTTTAATTTTCACGCTTGCCGGAAGCAGTATTTTAATATCACAGCTTTCGATATACGGAAGCTCTTTTTCGATTTTTTCTTCGATTTCGTTAAAATCCAGGGCGAAAATGTTCTGACCGTCTTCAATTCCGGATAGCTCTATTATACGGTCGGCAGTGTAATATTCTTCGCCGTTTATACTGATATTTATATTGTCAATCTTAAAAAACACCGTCAGAGACAGAGTTATCATAAGTGCCACAAATGCAAAGGCTATCATTATATATGTAAGTGCCGAGAACAGCTTTGAGCGCGAACGCGATTTCCCTTTCCCGGCTTTTCTGCTTTTATTATTCATATTCCTTTTATTTGTCCCTGTCTCATTGCGATTTCTCGTTCTGTTATCGTTCTCGTGTGACATTTTAAACGCCCCTTTACTTTCTTTTAATATCCGCTCCCAGTGCCGCAAGGTCTGCATCAAGAGATTCATAGCCTCTGTCAAGATGACGAAGCCCCCCTACCACTGTAGTACCCTCTGCCGCAAGGCCTGCTATAATCAATGCCGCCGAGCCGCGTAAATCGGTGGAATCCACCTGTGCTCCGAATAGTCTCGGCACTCCGTCCACAACGGCTACTCTGCCCTCTGTTTTTATCTTTGCCCCCAAACGGCAAAGCTCCCATATATGTTTGAATCGGTTATCGAATATCGTTTCCACAAATACGCTTGTTCCGCGAGCAACCGTAGTCATAGCCATGATAATTGCCTGCACGTCTGTGGGGAATCCCGGATATGGCATGGTTCTTATAAATTTGTTCGGGGCAAGATAGCCCGGTGCTGTCAGCTCCAGCTCGTTTTCGGACATTCGCAGAACACAGCCGGCTTCCTCAAAAACGGAAAGTACCGGGCTGAGGTGGTCGGTGCACACGCCCTCCAGAGTAATTTTACCCTTTGTTATCGCCGCGGCGGTCATAAACGTTGTCGCCTCAATGCGGTCGGGAATGACCGTATGACTGTGCGAATGCAGTTTTTCAACTCCCTCCACCGTAACTCTGCCGCAACCTGCGCCGCTGATTTTCGCTCCGCAGGAATTTAAAAAATCGGCAAGGTCGGTTATTTCAGGCTCTCTTGCTGCGTTGGTTATTACCGTAGTTCCCTTTGCGGTAGACGCGGCAATTATTATATTTTCGGTCGCTCCTACACTGGGAAAACTGAGGTTCACCGTCGCTCCGTGCAATCCGCCGGGTGCTTCGCACAGTATTTTTCCATGCTTTTCCTCGATTTGCGCACCCATTTTGCGCAACGCGGAAAGATGCAGGTCAATAGGTCGCGGACCAAGCTCACAGCCGCCGGGCATTGTCAGCTCCGCTTCACCGAAGCGTGCCAGTATCGCGCCTAAAAAACATATTGACGAGCGCATTTCACGCATGAGATTTTCGGGAATATTAAACCTCTCCGGTTGTGCCGAATCCACAATCACCGTACTGCCCTCTGTACTCACCTTACAGCCCAGATATTCAAGTATTTTTGAAGCGGCTTTCACATCGGAAAGCTGCGGACAGTTGTGTATGTAACATTCTCCTCTTGCGGCAAGAGTTGCAGCAAGTATCGGAAGCGCGGCATTTTTTGCTCCGTGAGGTCTGACTTTCCCCGACAGTCTGCGTCCTCCGTGAATTATCATTTCCGACATGGACACGCACCCTTTCAAACAGCATTTGTACCATCATACTATGTTGAAAAGGTGTTTTGGGTGCATCGGGTTATTTTGCGTATTTAATTACTATTTCGTAAATTCTGGCGCAGGCATCGGTTATTGCAAGCTTCTTTGCATTTTCGCCCATAAGATGAAGCTTCTCCCTGTCGGAAGCAAGGTCATCAATTTCCTCCATGAGCTTCTCGTAGTTAAGCTCGCTTTCCACAATACACTTAGCGGCATGTCTGTTTACGAGTGCCATTGCGTTGTAGTATTGGTGATTTTCCGCGACATTCGGTGAGGGGATAAGGATTGACGGCTTTCCCTGTGCCTCGATTTCCGAAAGTGTCATAGAGCCTGAACGACAAATCACCAAGTCCACCGCCGCAAGCACACGGGGCATATCGTTTATGTATTCGCGCACATCAAGGTTATCGCACTTTTCAAGGTCGATGCCCTCGGAGGCAAGGGTTTCAGGTACAAACGAGCCGTACTGACCGTAGCCGTGGATATGGTTATATTTTCCGTCCTTTGCGCTGCGTTTAAGAAGTCCCAGCATGGATTCGTTAATTGTACGTGCTCCCAGCGAGCCGCCGAAAGACAGGATAAGAGGTCTGTCATCAACGCCCAGCTCGCGCCGTGCCTGCTCCCTGTCATAGGTAAGCATCTCTGAACGAATCGGGTTTCCCGTAACCACAAACTCACGGGCATCCTTTATGCGCTTTTGAGCGTCCTCAACTGCTACCATTACGCATTTTGCATCGGGTGCGAGCATTTTTGTGGTCATTCCGGGAAATGCATTTGATTCGTGGATAATCACAGGCACACCCATTTTTGCCGCTTTTCTGAGTATGGGACCTGCAACATAACCCCCTGTGCCTATGGCAATATCGGGCTTGAATTTCTCGATTATCTCCTTTGCGCGCTTTGACGAATTGGCAAGATACCACGCCGCCTGTGCGTTGCGCTTGACGTTTGTGAGGGAAATCTTTCTCTGGAAGCCCGCAACTTTCATGCTTTCAAAGCTGTACCCCTGTGCCGGCACGAGCTTTGCTTCCATGCCCCAAGGCGTACCTACAAAAAGTATTTCAGCATCGGGCTGCTGTTCTTTTATATAACCTGCAATCGCAATTGCCGGGTTAATATGTCCGGCTGTACCGCCGCCTGCCAGTAATACTCTCATATTATATAACCACCTTTTATCTACTCCATTGCTCCGTTAATCAGAGCATGGCTTTATTTGCAGCTCCCCGGCTGACCGACAGGAGCAAACCTACAGAAATCAACAGCATGACAAGTGCCGTTCCTCCGTACGAGAAAAACGGCAGGCTTATGCCGGTATTCGGCAGTACTCTTGTCACTACCGAAATATTGAGAAGCGTTTGCCACGCAACCTGCGCAACTACTCCCACTCCCAGCAGGCGTGCAAAACGGTCGGGGTTTGACATGCTGACGACCAGTCCGCGCCATACGAATACGGCAAACATCAGTATTATCACAACCGCTCCGACAAAGCCCAGTTCTTCACCGATTACCGCAAAGATAAAGTCATTTTGCGGCTCGGAAATATACAGATATTTCTGCCTGGAATTTCCCAGGCCCTGACCCAACAAGCCTCCCAATGCCAGTGCATAGTGAGCCTGAATGTTCTGCCAGCCCTCGCTAAGTCCGTTGCTTCCGTCATTATAAGGGTCTTTCCACACGGTAATACGCATTTTCATATAATCCGTGCCGAATATTACTATCGCGCCTAAAACGACGGCTACGGCAACAATCACCACAATCCACTTTTTCGGTGTGCCGCCTACAAACATAAGCGTTATGGCAATGAGACACATAAGCACAAAGCAGGAAAGGTGAGTTTCTACGACAGTCAATCCGGCAATGATGATAATGACCGGCGCACATCTCAGCACTCCGTACCTCAAACTCTGCACTCGCCATGAGTTTTTCGACAAATACTTCGCAAGATAAACAATTATCGCAAGCTTTCCTATTTCGGAGGGCTGAAAAGAAAATCCGCCTATTCTTATCCATCTTTTCTGTCCCTCATTCGACACAACCAGCACTAAAAAGAGCAGAATCACCGCTGTTGCGACGATATACTTCGATGCCCGTTTAATAAACCACATGGGAAGAAGCGATGCAATCAGCATGGCAATAATACCGAAAATCGCAAACAGTGCCTGTCTTCTGAGATAATAGGTACTGTCTCCGTTTTGATAATACTCGGCATAGTCATAGCTGGCTGAATACATCATCAGTACGCCCACTGCCAACAGCAACATGGTTATCACCAACGTCCAGATGTCAAAGCCCATGCTCCTGTCGGTTGCGGTTATATACATCTGGCTCACAAGCAGTTTGAAGCGTTCTTTGAAGCTCAGCTTTGCAATCTCCTCGTCTATGCTGCTGCCCGATTCTTTTCTGCCGCCCATTCTGAGCGTCTTTGTTCTTTCCTGTGCTGTCATTATCGTTCCCTTCCTTTCGTTTTTATGTTTTTACTTCTAGCCCAAAGCGGTCAGTAAACATGCAATTCCGCCGCCGATAATCGTAACGATGCTGAATACGGTAACAATTTTCACTTCCGACCAGCCGCTCATTTCAAAGCTGTGATGTATCGGGGTCATTTTGAATATTCGCTTTCCGTGTGTAAGCTTAAAATACGTAGTCTGTATCATAACCGAGCCGGTTTCGCACAGATATATTATACCCACAAGCGGAATGAGTATGGGCATATCACAGGCAAAGGCAACTGCGCAGAACATGCCGCCGAGATATAATGAACCTGTATCACCCATGAAAACCTTTGCCGGATAGAAGTTCCAGATGAGGAATCCGAGACAGCCGCCTGCAACGGCTGCCGCCCAAATGCCTACATGGAACATACCGTGCATTACCGCTATGAGCATAAAGCACAGCAAGGCAAAAAAGGTTACCGAACCGCAAAGTCCGTCAATACCGTCGGTCAGATTCACCGCATTTACAAAACCGACAATCATAACAAGAGCAATGATATAAAACCATATGCCCAGCTCGACATTTCCGACAAAAGGTATGTAGGTGCTTCCCGCTCCCTTTTCGGCAATTCCCATAGCCGCAAGATAACCGCCGGCAGACAGAAATTGCATTGCAAATTTCTGCTTGACCGTCAAACCTGTGTTTTCCTTGTGCTTTATGCTTATATAATCATCAAGGAAGCCCATGACTCCGCACAAAAGCCCGAACACTATACCTGCCCAGAATTTTACGCCCTGAACAGTATTCATGCTATAGGTCTTCGCCATCACGAAGAATCCCGGCACACACAGTGCTACGGCAACGGTAATACCGCCTATAAACATTATACCGCCCATAGTGGGTGTGCCCTGTTTCTTTTGGTGCCACGTCGGTCCGATTTCCTTAATGGTCTGACCGAATTTCAGCTTTGTAAGCCAGGGAATAAGCATTTTTCCCAATATCGCCGATACTCCGAAAGCTATGGCTGCCGCCGCTACGCTCATTATCGCATAAGCACTGGTTGCCGACATATTTATCCGTCCTTTGCAATTATTTTTGGCGTGTATACATCAGAGAGCTTCTCTCAGCTTCTCTATAACCTGTTCAAGTTGTACGCTGCGGCTGGCTTTGAACAACACCGCATCGCCTGCTTCAATCGTTTCTGCCAATGCTGCGGCAAGAGATTCTCTATCCGCAAAAAGCCTTGTGTTTCCGTCTGCGGTAAGCTTTGAAGCCCCTTTTATATAGCAGGCGGCATTTTCTCCGCCTACAGCCCAGAGCATATCCACTCCGCATTTATCCGCCCATTCTCCGCAAAGCGTATGTCCCTTTGTTCCGTAATCGCCAAGCTCCATCATCTCGCCCAGCACCGCTATTCTTCTGCCCGTGCATTTCAGCGATGTCAGCACGCTCATGGAAGCCTTTATGGAGTCGGGGCTTGCGTTGTAGCAATCCTCAATAAAGGTTATTCCTTTATAGTCAACTATCTTCTGTCTCATTCCCGACGGAACATAATCTTCAAGTCCTGCCAGGCACTGCTCATCGGTAAGACCGAGTATTCTGCCCACGGCATAAGCGGCAAGTGCATTATATACATTATGTCTGCCTACAGCCGGTATTCTGACAAAAGAAAACTCTCCCTGCCAGCAAAGTGAAAACTCCATACCGTTATCGGTCTGTACTATGTTTTTCGCACAGCAATCGGCATTATTCTCTATTCCGTAGGTTATTACCGGGTTTTCAATCCGCTCTTTTGCGCTCATAAGCATATCGTCATCGGCATTGAGCAGAAGCGGTGCATCTTTTTCCATACCCTCAAGTATTTCAAGCTTTGCCTGCAAAATACCTTCTCGGCTTTTGAGATTTTCAATATGAGCCACACCGATATTCGTAATAATTCCCACTGTGGGACGGGCTATTCTTGTAAGACGTGATATTTCTCCCAGATTATTCATGCCCATTTCGAGCACTGCCGCCGTGTGCTTTTCTTCAAGCTGAAGGCACATTCTGGGAAGTCCGATGTCGTTATTAAGATTTCCCTGAGTTGCAAGCACCTCGTACTTTTTGCGCAGGACTGCCGCGACCATTTCCTTTGTAGTCGTCTTTCCTACCGAGCCCGTAAGCCCGACAACCGGGATATTTTTCTTTCCTCTGTAGTATGCCGCAAGGTCGATAAGCGCCTGTCTTGTGTCATCAACCTTAATAACAGGGCATTTGATTCCCTCCGTTTCACGGCTTACCATTACGCACGCCGCGCCGTTTTCGGAAGCCTGTGCCGCAAAATCGTTGCCGTCAAACCTGTCTCCCTTTATGGCTATATACAGACAGCCCTTTGTGGCTGCACGGCTGTCAATCACAACGTCTGTATACTGTGCATCGGCTGAATATTCGCCGCCCGTTGCCGCCGCAGTTTCGCTTGCAGTCATCAACATCATTTTACTTTTCCTCCGCGCTCAGCTTTTCAAACACCTGCGCAAGTATCTCGCGCTCATCGAAATGGTGCTTCGTCTTTCCGATTATCTGGTAATCCTCATGTCCCTTACCTGCCAGGACGATAACATCGTTTTCACGCGCGTTGCGCACCGCATATTCAATGGCATCGCGACGGTTTTCGATTACCGTATACGGGGTATCGTGCTCTTTAACACCCGGCAGAATTTGCTCTATAATACTCATCGGCTCCTCTGTTCTGGGATTATCGGAGGTGACAATCACAAAATCCGCAAGCCTTGCGGCAGTCTCGCCCATAATAGGTCTTTTCAGAGGATCTCTGTCACCGCCGCAGCCTATGAGAATAACCAGTCTTCCGTTTTTATTCATAACCGCACGCATCGCCGTCAAAATATTCGCCACTCCGTCCGGCGCGTGGGCATAGTCGATTATCACGGTGTACGGCTTATCGGTGGGGTAAACCTCCGCTCTGCCCTTTACGCCTCGGCAGGTTGAAAGAGCTTCAAGTGCCACCGGGAACGGTATTCCCACATTCAGCGCACAGCAGAAAGCCGAAAGCGCGTTATGCACCGAAAACTCACCGGGGATAGGTATGCTTGCCTTACCGCTCATGCCCTTAAAGGTCACATCGAAGCTGACGCCGTCAGCCCGGTATTCAACATTCGTTGCTCTGCATTCCGCCTTGGGATTGTTAACTCCGTATTTTATACTGCGCACATTGTCGGGCAACACTATCTTCCGGCACCATTCATCGTCCATATTCAGAGAGGTGGCGCGGCTCATATTGAATATACGGCATTTAACCGCAAAATAGCGTTCCATTGTTCCGTGAACGTCAAGGTGATCCTGAGTGAGATTTGTAAAACAGCTTGTTTCAAATTTAAGTCCCGCAACTCTGCCCTGCTCTATCGCCTGTGAGGAAACCTCCATAAGGCAGAAATCGCATTTTGCATCGCGCATCTTCGCAAACATTCCGTGAAGCTCAAAGGTTTCGGGTGTAGTATACTCGGTCGGGATTACCTCATCGCCTATCATATTGCAGATTGTTCCGATTAGTCCGACCTTGTAGCCGCTTTTTTCAAGAACGTTTTTCAAAATGTAGGTAGTCGATGTTTTGCCGTTTGTTCCTGTCACACCAACGAGGCGAAGCTTTGCAAGGGGATTGCCATACCAGTTTTCGCTTATAGTCGCAAAGGCGCTGAGGGTATCGCGCACCCATACTTTCTGCGGCAAATCCAGCTCCTGCTCACACAGTATCGCCGCCGCCCCTGCTTCTGCCGCCGCCTGTGCATAATCGTGACCGTCCGAACGCATTCCTTTTATGCACACAAACATGCAGCCGGGCGTAACCTTGCGTGAATCGGAGGTTATTCCGGTAATCTCAACATTTTTCAAATCAAGCTTCGTATCGCAGGCAAGCCCTGCAAGAAGATTGTATAAAAGCATTTATATCCACTGCTTTCCGATTATTTTTGCCCGGTGTCGGTCATCGACCGACACCGCGCCGCTTAACAGATGAATTATACTATATATTGTCTGTAAACGCAAGGAAAATCAGCACATTTAGTCGTACAGTCCGCCCTCGATAAACTCGACGGTTATTACCGTGCCCTGGGCAACCTTTTCTCCAGCTTCAAGAGACTGACCTACCACAAGACCTGCGGTGCTGTTGTAGCCTGTTCCGGCGTAGCGGATATTCAGATTCGCATTTGTAACCGCTCTGTTCGCCTGTGAGGGTGACATTCCCGATAAATCCGGAACGGTTGTCATTTTCAGCCACGGTGTTGTGTTTTCATCGCTTGCGTTTTCCGACGCTTCCGCCTTTTCCGTGTCGCTGAGCGCATAGAGCACAACTGTGCTTCCTTTCGGAACGCTCTGACCTTCTCTGGGTATCTGCGCCGTTATTGTATCTCCGGAGCCTATAACTCTGCTTTTAAGCTCTTTGTCTTTCAAAAGCTCCTTTGCTTCACTTATTGTACGTCCTACCGTGTTCGGGGTCTGAACGTCAAGCAGTTCCACGTCCTGCGTACTGTAAATCGTATCAATTCCCAGATACGGCAAAACGTTGCTAAGCACAGTACGGCAAACCGGTGCGGCAATCGTACCGCCCGTATGTGCCGCCCCGTGAGGCTCATCAAGAAGCACCAGCATGACTATTTCCGGGTCATCGCTGGGAGCTATGGCGCAATACGATGCGATATATGACTTTACACCCGTTTCCGCCTGCTCCTGAATTTTTTCCGATGTACCGGTTTTGCCGCCTATGCGATACCCTGCGATATATCCGTTCTTGGCAGTACCGCCGCTGACGGTCTGCTCAAGCATGGAGTTTACGGCTTTTGATGTACTTTCGGCTATTACCTGTCTCTTGGCAGTGTACTCGATGCGTTCCACTATATTGCCCTCGCTGTCCAGTATCTGGCTGACAACATGAGGCTGCACCAGATAGCCGCCGTTTGCCACAGCCGATATAGCCGTTGCCATTTGTATGGGAGTCACCTTAAAGCTCTGTCCGAAAGAGCACACCGCAAGGGTATCCGATTCCTTTTCAAGTACTTTGACGCTGTGCATGATACCGCTGGCTTCGGCAGGCAGGTCTATACCCGTTTTCTCGGTAAGTCCGAATGCGGTGAAATACTGATAGAATCTTTCCGCGCCTATTCTGCTTGCAAGCTCCATAAACACCGGGTTGCACGAGTTCATCATGCCCTTTGTCAGACTCTCGCTGCCGTGTCCGTAAGTAGACGCGCATCGGATTTTTCTGCCGTTTACAACAGTATAGCCCCTGCAATAAAAGCTGGAATTGAGATTTGCCACGCCCTCCTCCAGTGCCGCAGACATGGTTATGGGCTTGAACACCGAGCCCGGCTCGTATGCGTCCGTTATGCACTTGTTTTTCCACTGTTCTTCCTGCGCGGCTTTCCGTGCTTCGTTCCTCTTATCTTTGTCACTTATTGCTTCTACCTTTGCGGCAGTGCGTTCGTCTTCAATTTCCTGAAAATTTGCCGGGTCATAGTCCGGAATAGTTGCCATTGCAAGAATTTCACCGGTATTAACATTCATGATTATGCCGCAGGCTCGATTGCGGACGTCATTATCCTTAACCGCCTGCCTGAGGGCATCTTCAAGCCATGCCTGTATATTCTGGTCTATAGTCAGCACAAGGCTGTTACCGTCCTGGGCATCTATCATTTTTTTGTTGCCGTAGGGCATTGCGGTATCCGCTTTGGCATCGGTTGCCACTATCTGTCTGCCCGGCACTCCGCTGAGAGTTTCCTCATACTGCATTTCAAGCCCTGCCACGCCTATGCCGTCATAGTTTACAAAGCCCAGTACCGTTGATGCAAGATTGGTGTTTGAGCTTGCGTAATATCGCTCTGTCTCCTGCGTCATATATACGGCACTTGTAATCCGCTTTCCCTTTTCATCTGTCAAAAAGGCTTCTATGGCATCTTTTTTTGTCTTATCCGCCATTTTACTGAGAGAAATATCGGAGCTGTTAAGCTTCAATCTTTCGTATATGTATTCTTCGTCCAGCTCCAAAACCTCAGCAAGCATCTGCACTACCGAATCCTTTATTTCTTCGTCCAGCGCCGCTTTTTTTATCCACACTCTCCATGCGGTTCTGCTCTGCACAAGAGTCTGCATATTGGAATCGTAAATCGTTCCGCGCTTTGCTTTTATTTCCGAATCTCTATACTGCTGTTCGACTGCCTTTTGCTGCCAGCCCTCTCTGTCAAATATCTGGTTTTTGGCAAGTGCGAATATCGGGAAAACGGCAAGTATCGCCAAAATCAAAACCAGTATTACGCCTCTGCTTCTCATTGCGGAATCAGAATATTTGGGGATTTTTTTCTTCTTTCTTTTTTTCAGATTTAGCTTTTTTCTAATACCGTCTTCAAATGAATCCATCAGATTGTCAATCCAATCTTCGCCGTTCGCGGATTTTCTTGTTCCCTCCGCAGCCGCACGTTCACGCCCCGGTCTTTCTCCCCTTTGCGGCATCGCATTTTGCCATTCCTCCGAAACGCTGTTTTTTGTTGCCGAGGTACGTTTTCCGCCGTTGTTATAGCTTCTGTCATGACTGCGCCTGCCCTGTGTCCCGGTGTGTGAATCGCGTCTTTTCCTTTCGCTGTCTCTTTCCGACATTGTTTTTCTGCCTCCCTTATCCGCTAATCGTTCTCTTAATTATTTCATCAAATCGGAATAAAAGGAGAGCCAAGACCTCCTTTAAAAAATCTCGACTCTCTGCCAGTTAACTATTATCCGTGTTACCGATATGCCGAGCAGAGCTTCTTTTTGTATTTATACTGCTCCCTGCACACGATTATGTACCGTTTTGCCTCAGTTATTTCCCCAGCGGAAAATTGAGGAAGTTCCGTTGCCACAGTCCTCAAAGCTGTCGAAATTATTCAGTCTGAGACATTCTGTCTGGTTATTTTCGCGGCGCTGCATACCGAGCTTCTCTGTTGCATATTTCTCGATCGCCGCATCGCTCATCTTGCTGTCAAAGGTAATTTTCATCACCTCATAATCCTGTTCAAGCATGGTAAGTTCGTCATTCAGGTCATCAATATCGTGATTTATACTGTTGACCGTCTCTCCGTTTGCAACCATTATTCCGACCAGCACAATAAATACAGATGCAATCAACGCAACCGTTGCCACACGAAGCTTTCCGTATTTATCGGTAATGGTCGCCGTCTTATTATGATGCTTGACATATCTTACCTGTTCTTCCCGTCTTCTCTCATTCTCGCGGCGGCTACGTTCCTCCTGCTTTGCCTCGCTTTCCCGCAAAATCTTTTCGGTTCTTTCAAAAAAATCAAAATCATATTTTTCAGCAGCGCTTCCCTTGCTGTAATATTCGCCGGTCTGCATTTTCCTTTGCCCCTTTCATATCTCGTTCCCGTATTCTTGTCTCACAGGTTTTCGGCTCTGCATCAGAGCTTTTCTTCAAACAATCACATCTGTTAAAAATCACAATGTGGCGGTTTTTCCTGATTTATGTAAATTATATTACGGTAAACTAATTATGTCAATAGTGTTTTTCGTTTTTTTGCAACTCTCAGTTTGCTGCTTCTGCTTCTGGGATTCGTTTCAAGCTCGCTTTCCGAGGGTGCAATCGGTTTACGTGTGACAAGCTCCGCAAGCGGTTTTTTGCCGCATACGCATACCGGAAATTCCGGTGGACATGTACAGCCCTTGCACCATTCTGCCATTTGACGCTTAACAATTCTGTCCTCAAGCGAATGGAATGTAATCACAGCAAGCCTTCCGTCGGCTTCAAGCAGCTCAAACGCGGATTTAAGCCCACGCTCAAGCACTCCCAGCTCGTCATTTACGGCTATCCGCAATGCCTGAAAGGTTTTTCTTGCCGGGTGGCCGTCGCGCCGTGCCGCCGCCGGAACGGCACTGCACACAATCTCCGCAAGCTGTAAGGTCGTTGTAATCGGAGCGATTTCTCTTTGCTCGCAAATTTTTTTCGCTATTTTCACGGAAAACTTTTCTTCTCCGTACTTTGTAAATATCTCAGCCAACTTCTGCCACGACTGCGTTGCCACAATATCCGCCGCGCTTATTCCGCTTTGGCTCATGCGCATGTCAAGAGGCGCATCGTTATGATATGAGAAGCCGCGTTCGGCGCAGTCAAGCTGATGGGAGGAAACGCCGATGTCGAGCAGAACTCCGTTACAGCTCTCAAAGCCTGCTTCGGCAAGGGCGTTTTTTATGTTTTCAAAATTACTGCGCACTATTTTTACGCGACTGTCATTTTTAAATCTTTCAGTCACCGCCGTTATTGCATCGGGGTCCTGGTCAATACAAACCAGTCTGCCCTTTTCGGAAAGGCGTGAAAGAATCGCGGCACTGTGTCCGCCTCCGCCGGCTGTTCCGTCAACATATACGCCGTCCGGTGTGTACACAAGATTTTCCACGGTTTCATTCAAGAGCACGGGGCGATGTGAAAAGCCTGTATTATTAAGTGATTCAGTCATAATTTCAACCAATTATCATATATTTAAATCTGTAAGCCGCTGTTTTTCTTCTTTCGGCGTAAGCGGCGGATTGTCAAGCTCATATTTTTCGGGATTCCAAAACTCCACGCAATCCAGCATACCTACTATTTTTACTTTGTCGGTTATCTGGGCGTGCGCTCTCAACGCTTCCGTAAGCATTATTCTGCCCTGTGAATCCATTTCAAGGCACATTGCGCCTGCGCAAATCGCCCTCTTTAAATCGTCCGCTTCCGAGGTGGCTTCATTAAATGCGTTTACATAACGATTCCAGTTTGCTGCGGTGTGTGCTCTGATGCTTCCGTTGGCTCGTCTTGTTACAACAAATTCATTGCCCAATTCATTTCGGTACTTTGCAGGTATGAAAACTCTGCCTTTTGCATCGACATTATGGATAAATTCGCCTATCAGCACCGGGCACACCCCCTTTCACAAATTTTTATCAAAAGTGGTCTTTTTAGGGGCTCACCGCCACTTCACTACCACTTCACTGGTCGATTACTGATTTCGCACTCCACTTTGCCCCACCGTGCTTTCATTATAGTCACTTCTTCCGCGAATTTCAACACCATATTTTTCCATTTATTATGTAAAACGGCGTTTTTTATTATCGCAACTTTCTTTATTTTTGAATTATTTGTAGGCATAACAATACCCGACCACTAAATATGGTGGTCGGGTATTGTTCTCATTGTGAAATACTGACAAATATTTTAGAAAAATTTCTACATTTCAATCATTAGTCGTCAGAGCCGCTATCATTGCTTTCATAATCTGCCGCTTTTTGCGCCGCCATAAGATTCTGACGTGCTCTGCGAAGCTCGTTAAGGCACTGGCTCATACAATCCTCGGTTTGGCGCAGACGTTTTTCCGCAAAATCCCGTGCGCCTTTCCTTATGTCGTGGGAAGCGGCAATCGCCTTTGCTTTCTTTTCTTCCGCACGCCTATTGGCTTCGCGGACTATCTCCTCCTGCTCAACCATGCGACGGGCGCGTTCCTCCGCCTTGCGGACAATACTGTCCGCCTCCCTCTCTGCATCATTGATAATTCCGCTGCGGTTTTTCACAATAGCCTGTGCTTTTCTCAATTCATCGGGGAGCGCGGAGCGCATATTCGTTGCAATGTTGCGGAGCTCGTTAGCATCAATCATGACACGTCCGCCGCTCATAAGAACCGGCTTGGCTTTATCCAGCATTACTTCGATTTCTTCAATCAGTTCTTCGACACTTTTCATTTTCTCAATTCTCCTTTGCTCCTAATCTTTTTGCAATTTTTTCACACAAATCCTCAGGCACAAAGCTTGAAATATCGCCGCCGAAGCTGGCAATCTGCTTAACGACGCTTGACGACAGGAACATATTCTCCGCGCTTGTTGTGAGGAACATCGTTTCCACTTCCGGATTGAGTTTTCTGTTTGCCAAAGCCATCTGAAATTCATATTCAAAATCGGAAACCGCTCTTAATCCCTTGACGATAACATTTGCATTTAGCTCCTCGGCAAGGTCGGCAAGAAGTCCGTCATGACAAATAACCTCGACATTTTCAAGATGACCCGTCACGCTTTTAATCATTTCAACGCGCTCCGTATCCGAAAAAACCGCACTTTTGCGCGGATTGTGGAGCACTGCAACGACCACTCTGTCAAATATTTTCGATGCTCGGTTGATAATATCAAGATGCCCGATTGTAACCGGGTCAAAGCTGCCCGGACAGATTGCCGTTCTCATAATTCACCTATCCTTTTACCGTCTTTCTGCGGTACATGGTAATTTTAATTTTTCCGTATGCATATGTCTTGTCGATAACAAAATCGACGCTTCCCTTAAAGCTCTCAGGCAGGACACGTTCTTTCGGTGTTTCCACACAAACGGTTCCCGTCACCGACATATGTTCAACCGCTGCCTGAATAAAACTGTCCAGTCTCTCGTCCGCATAAGGAGGGTCAATAAAAGCAATATCGAACAGCTCGCCGCTGTTTTTCAAATAGCTCAGCGATTCCGTCTGCACAACCCTTGAACGGTCTTCAAATCCGCAGGCGGCAATATTTTCGCGGACAACCGCCGCTGCCTTCGGGGACTGCTCCAGAAACAGTGCGCTTGAGGCTCCTCTGCTCAACGCTTCAAGCCCAAGCTGACCGCTGCCGGCGAACATATCCAGCACTCGCCTGCCCTCCATTGAAAATTGCAGAGCGGAAAACAAGCCCTCTTTTACTCTTTCGGCGGTAGGTCTTACGTCCAGATTTTCCAGTGTTTTAAGCCGTCTGCCTCTTGCCGTGCCTGTTATGATTCTCATAATCTTACTTCTCCTTTGGTTACATAACTCATGTTAACACAAACTTATTTAGTTGTAAAGTGTCAATATTATGTTTATCTGATTTTATTTTACGGCGTTTTCGTGATAGGCATTATAAACCGCCTGCGCCGCCGCTTTCGTCATTCCGGGTACCGCCGCCAGCTCCTCCTCGGATGCGTTTTTTACGGCGGTTATTGTTTTGAAATGCTTCAGCAGTGCCTTTGCTCTTGCTTCGCCTATTCCATCTATGGCTGTCAGCGATGAACCTGTTATTTTCTTTGCTCTGGTTTTTCTGTGATAGGTTATGGCGAAGCGGTGTACCTCCTCCTGAATTGTGCCTATGAGCGTAAACACCTGACGGTTTTTGGCAATCGAAACCTCATCGCCCATGGACGAAACCGCTCGTGTGCGGTGCTTTGAATCCTTTACCATTCCGAAAACCGGAATATCAAGATCGTAGGCTTCAACTATCGGCTTGACCGCCGCCACGTGCTGCTGTCCGCCGTCAAGAAGAATCAGGTCCGGCAACGTTCCGAATCCCTCCTCGCCCTTGTGTGCAAAATATTCTTCGATTCGACGTGTTATGACCTCTCGCATTGAGCCGTAATCGTCCTGCCCCTCAAAGCCTTTGATTTTAAATTTTCTGTAGGCACTTTTAAGTGGCTTTCCGTCACGAAAAACTACCATGCCGGCAACGTTCGCTTCACCTGCCGTGTTTGAAATATCATAGGATTCGATATATTCCGGTGCTTTCGGCAGTCCCAGCATACGCATCAGGTCATCGAGGGTTTCGGTCATATCTCCGAATTTGCCACGCATTATCGACAAATGCTCGGCGGCGTTGCGACGGCACATTGCAACAAGCTCCACCTGCTCCCCTCTCATCGGTACGCTTATCGTCACCTTTTTCCCTTTCTTATCCGTCAGCCACCTTTCAAGCAGTTCCGATTTCTCCGGTTTCATGTCAATTGCTATTCTCGGTGCGATGCGCTCACGGGTGCTGTAGTATCTTGTCAAAAACTCACTGCGCAGTGTTTCCGGTGCAGGCGGTTCTTCAAAGATAAAGTGCTCACGCTCGTACAATCGCCCTCCGTAATATCTCATCACTTCTATACAGGCAGTATTACCCGATGAAGCTACCGCTATGACGTCCTGCTCCTCGACTTTTGCCATTACAACCTTTTGCTTTTCGCGTATTCGCCGTATTGCGGATATTCTGTCGCGAAGCTTCGCCGCCTTTTCAAATTCAAGGTTTTCAGCGCACTCCTCCATTTGCGCGGTCAACAGCTTAACCGTTGTATCGGCATCGGAACGCAAAAAATCAACAGCCTGCGAAAGCGCCTCGCCGTATTCCTCTCGGCTTATCTTCCCTCTGCACACTCCCATGCACTGTTTTATCGAATAATTAAGGCACGGTCTGCCCTTTCCGAAATCTCGCGGAAACTTTTTGTTACATGTCGGCAAAAGAAATATTTTACACGCCTCGTCAACCGCTTCACGCACCATTGCTCCCGATGTATAAGGTCCTATATACTGCGCTCCGTCATCTTCCGTTCTGCGCACCATTTTGATTCTGGGGTAATCCTCATCGGAAATACGCACATAGCTGTAGCCCTTATCGTCCTTTAAGAGAATATTGTACCTCGGTGAATGCTGCTTTATCAGAGAACACTCCAGCACCAGTGCCTCATATTCGGAATCGGTCACAATATAGTCGAAATCTTCCACGTTTTCAACCATACGGCGCACCTTGACCGTATGGTTTTCCTGTGAGCCGAAATACTGACTGACCCTGTTTTTCAGTGCCTTTGCTTTTCCTATATATATGATTTCCTTTTTGGCGTTTTTCATAATATAAACGCCGGGGCGAAGCGGCAATGACATCGCCTTTTTGCGCAATGCTTTTATGTCGTGGCTCATATTTGCCTCCGTTTATCTTCAAATAAGCAGGACATATTCTGTTCAAGTCATATTCTACATTATTTTGAGCAAAATGTATATATGAAAATTCTCCTCAAAGGAACTGATATAATGAATTTTTCCGCAGTCGATGTCTGTCGGCAGGGCGTTTATCTTACCGCCGACAGACTAAGCAGGGATATTTACGAAAAAGGGCGTCGCAAACGCATACTTGACAGTGTTTCCTTTTCCGCAGTACCCGGTGAGCTTATCGCCGTAATCGGCAGCTCGGGCTCAGGCAAGTCCACGCTGATCAACTGTTTAAACGGCTTTGAACCTGCCACTGACGGCGCGGTATATATTAACGGCAAAAATCTCCTGGAGCATTACGACGCATTCAAGTCCGAAATCGGCTACGTTTCACAATCGGAGGCTGTACACGACCGCCTGAGCGTATACAGTATGCTGAGATTTACCGCTCGTTTAAGGCTCGACTCGGAAATAACGAGCTTTGAAATCGAACAGCGAATTGCCGATGCTCTGCGTATATTGGGACTTACCGAGCATCGGCACAAGCTTATAAAAAAGCTCAGCGGCGGTCAAAGAAAGCGCGCCTGTATTGCCGCCGAGCTGATTAGCGACCCTTCGCTTTTCTTCCTTGACGAGCCTACCTCCGGTCTTGACCCGGAAGCCGAGGCTTCCCTTATGAAGCAGTTGCGTCTGCTTGCTCACAAGAAGCGCAAAACCGTCATCTGTATCACTCACACGCTTCAAAGCATTTCGCTTTTCGATAAAATTATTTTTCTCGCTCCCGGCGGTCGGCTGTGTTTTTTCGGTACATTAACTCAGGCACTCGATTTTTTCAAGGTTGACAGTCTCTCCGACGCCTACGAGCTGATACGCCGCGACCCTCAAAAATATGTGCATGCCTGTTCAGTCCTTTCCGGGGAGGCTGTTCGGCTATGAAGCACCGTTCGACCTTTCTCTATCAGACTAAAATTCTTATTTTTCGCAATGCCGAGATTCTTTTCAACAGCACCGGCAAGCTGATTCTTCTTACAGCTCTGCCTATTGTCAGCGGACTTATTGTCGGTATTGCCGCAGGCGGCAATATGTTTTCGTCATTTTCCGATTCACAGACAGGTTATTTTGTGCTCTGCTGTGCAATGGTATTTACCGGTGTATTCAATTCCATTCAGGAAATATGCCGTGAGCGGGATATTCTCAAACGCGAATACTGCGCAAATCTGCGTTTGGGCTCCTATGTCTGCGGAAAGCTTTGTGTGCAGGCGGCAATCTGTGCGGTGCAGGCAATGTTGCTCCTGCTTGTTTTCTGTCTGTTTGCCGATTATTCAAAAAATGCAGGCGGACTGATAATGCCTGCATTTTTTGAAGCTTTTGTTTCTCTTTTTCTTCTGAATCTCGCCAGTGATACTACCGGGCTTTTTCTGTCATCTCTTGTTAAGACCGTCGATATTGCCAACATTATCGCTCCGGTTTTTCTCATTTTACAGGTTGTTTTTTCGGGGGTGCTTTTTCCGTTAAACGGCATTTTTAAGCTTGTTTCACGGTTTATGGTCGGGCATTGGGCAATTGAAGCATTGGGTGCTTCCGGCGATATTGCCGCCGAGCTTCGGGAAAAGCAGGTTATGGCTACTTCAGTTGGCAGGAGCATCAGTCCGCGGCAGTCCGATATTATCGACATGTACAAGCCCAAAATCGGATTTCTGCTCACCGCATGGGGCGCATTGGCAGGATTTATATTGCTCTTTTCGGTTTTGTGCGTGTATTCGCTCAAAAGAGTTGCAAAGGATACAAGGTAAAAAAGGACAGCTCCGAAAAACCGGAGCTGTTTTTCCTTTTATTATGCTTCTTTATTTTCCGCTTCCTCCTGCTGTGTTGCAGTGGAATTTTCACTCAGCACCGAGCGGTTTACCACGCCCTCGTATTTCAGCTTTATGTAATGCTTGCCGGTAAAACTTTTTCCGCATATTCCGCATCTGTACTGTGCGTTAAAGCAACGTCCTTTATTTGTGACCTCGGAGGTGCGTTTGAGCAGCACTCCGCATTCGGGACATCTGACCATAAACATTGACGGCTTTATCAGTGGGCTTTTCAGGTCGCAGACAGACACCGTTTTAAAGGTCAGCCACTCATAAAATTCGACATCTGCTTTTTTTACAAGCCTTTCAAAATTTTCACGGCTGTAGGTACGTTTCAGGCACTCGGCGGAAACCATACTGTCATCAAGAGCACGGTGCATATCCATGCTTCCGACTTCAATTCCCAATTTTTCCGCCATAGCCGAAAGTCCGAGCTGCAATCCGTTTTCAACGTCCATATTCTGCTGACAAAGCATTTGAATGTCACAGTAATTATGCATAAACGCTATTTCCCTGTGCCGTTTGTACGCTTCAAGATTTTCCATTAAAACCAGTATATCTCCCGTTCCGAATGACATCACACAGTTCTCATCATTGCCTGCCCAACGTCCGAGCAATTCGTAGGCGGTCAGAAAATCCACACCGCCGGAGACCTCACGATTTGAAATATGCGTAAGCCGTTTCACTCTGCCGGACAGCTTTTTGTTGAATTTCGGTGATACCAGCACCGAAAATTCATCTATGATATTCAAGTCATCATTCAGCGCAACTGCGCCTATTTCAATTATTTCATTGAAATAGCGTTCCAGTCTGCCGGAAAAAGCACCGTTCCATTCAAGGTCGATTATTATATATTTCAAGCAGTTTATCACCTCAAAATCTCGAACAATTTGCAACTAAAAAAGCCCTGCCCAACGGGACAGGGCTTTCAGTCAAAATCAGTCTACGTCTACGAAATTGATTTCGTCCTTATATTTTTCCTTGAAAATATTAAATACGGCAAGCTCAACCTCTCTGTCCTCAACAGCGGCAAAGAACTGCTCGTCCTCGGTTTCGCTCTCAACAAGGAGAATAACAACCTCGTCAACACCGTCGTTATCCTCGCTCTCCATGGGTAGAAGAATTGCGTACTCATTGCCGTCATACTCAATAACGTCCATAAGCTCAAATTCTATTTCGTTGCCCTCCTCATCGGACAGGGTAAGGGTATCAAGCTCCTCATCTTCGGGGATATTGTTCATTTTTTCGTTGCTCATAATAATTCTCCTTTACTGATTTGATTTGGCTTTATTCATTGCTTTAACTCTCGCTTCCTTTGTGAGAAGCGTTTTTCTCAGACGAATGTTATTAGGCGTAACCTCAACAAGCTCGTCGTCTGCGATAAATTCAAGTGCCTGCTCAAGAGAAAACACGGTGTGCGGTGTCAGTCTCAGGGCTTCATCAGAGCCTGACGCACGGGTATTTGTAACGTGCTTCTTCTTGCAGACGTTTACAACTATGTCCTCATTCTTCGGAGCATAGCCGACTATCATGCCCTCGTAAACAGGCACGCCGGGACCAATCAACATTCTGCCTCTCTCCTGTGCGTTAAACAGTCCGTATGCATTGGATTCGCCTGTTTCAAAGGCAATAAGGCTTCCCTGCTGACGCATGACTATATCGCCCTTATAAGGCTCATAGCCGTCAAAGACGTGATTCATTATGCCGTTTCCGTTTGTATCCGTAAGAAACTCTGAGCGATATCCCATAAGCCCTCTTGATGGGATTCTGAATTCCATATGGGTCATGCCCGACTGACGGGCATCCATGGTTTGCAGTTCGCCCTTTCTGGAGCAAATTTTTTCCATGACCGCTCCGACATAATCCTCCGGCACTTCAATCATAAGCAGCTCCATAGGCTCGCATCTCACGCCGTCGATATACTTATATATTACCTGCGGACGTGAAACCATAAATTCAAAATTCTGACGGCGCATGGTTTCGATAAGAATTGAAAGATGAAGCTCACCTCTGCCGGAAACCTTAAAGGTATCGGCAGATTCGGTTTCCTCGACACGCATTGCCACGTTGGTTTCAACCTCTCTGAACAGCCTGTCACGGATATTTCGTGAGGTTACATATTTGCCGTCCTGACCTGCAAAAGGACCGTTGTTTACCATGAACAGCATTGATACCGTAGGCTCGTCAATCTTCACAAAGGGCAACGGCTCGATATGTTCGGGGTCACAGGCAGTTTCGCCGATATTCAAATCAAGGAATCCGGACACCGCGATTATATCACCGACAGATGCGCTTGTCGCTTCAACTCTGCGCAGATTTTCAAACTGGTAAAGTCTGCCGATTTTTACATTCTGATTTGTGCCGTCTGTGTGGCACAGCACCATCTGCTGACCGGTTTTTACAGTTCCGCGCTCAACACGTCCGATACCGATTTTTCCCACATATTCATCGGCGTCTATATTGGAAAACAACACCTGTGCCGATCCCTCCGGGTCACCTACGGGAGCAGGAATCGTTTCGAGAATCGTTTCAAACAGAGGCACCATATCAGTACCCTTTTCATATGCATCAAGGGAAGCATATCCGTCACGACCGGAAGCATAAACCACCGGAAATTCAATCTGCTCGTCATCTGCGCCCAAATCAATAAACAGGTCGATTATTTCATCGACAACCTCCGCCGGTCTTGCCATGGGACGGTCAATTTTATTGATTACGACAATCGCCTTTTTGCCCAGACCCAAAGCCTTTTTCAGAACGAATCTTGTCTGTGGCATACAGCCCTCAAAGGCATCTACAAGCAGGATTATGCCGTCAACCATCATCAAAATTCGCTCAACTTCGCCGCCGAAATCGGCATGACCCGGAGTATCGACAATGTTAATTTTTACTCCGTTGTACATAACCGCCGTGTTTTTGGCAAGAATTGTTATTCCGCGTTCACGCTCAATATCGTTTGAGTCCATAACGCGCTCTGCAACTACCTCATTCTCGCGAAAAACGCCGCTCTGCTTCAAAAGCTGGTCAACCAGGGTAGTCTTTCCGTGGTCAACATGGGCAACTATCGCTATATTTCTAAGTCTTTCCTGTGGAGCATTCGCCATACGCTTAACACCTGAATTCATTTTATTTACATAACTTGCATATTATACACTATTTATCTGAAAAAATAAAGAGCCTTGTACTATCCGCATTGCAGAAATGCCGTGATAATCGACGCATTTTTTGAGCTATTATTACCATAGTCCCGTTCCTCTTTATCCTGACAAGCATACAGAAAACGGCAGTGGCTTTTAATAAATCGCAAGTAAATGCAGGTAAATTTGATTAAAAAATTATAAAAAGGTAGTGACTTCACAATATATTTATGTTATAATAACACAAATTAAAGGTGCGGTTTTGTCGTTTGATTTCTCTATCACGGCAATTTACACCGATTACTGTCTCAGAGGTAATGCTATAGATGTACGAACAAATTGTCAATTTTGAACGAATGGAACATGCCATCGGTCTTTTCGGCAGCTTCGATGAAAATGTTAAAATCATCGAAAAGGAATTTAATGTTACTATTATCTGTCGCGGCACCGAAATGAAAATTTCAGGTGAGCCGGACGATACTTCAAAGGCTGTCCGTGCGGTCAACACTCTACTTATGATGATAAATCGCGGCGAAGCCCTTTCCGAGCAGAGTGTGCGATACTGCATTCAAATGGTGCGTGACGGCACTGACGATAAAATGGAATCCATGATACGCGAATGTATCTGTATCACCACCAAAGGCAAGCCCGTCAAGCCCAAGACTCTCGGTCAGAGCCGGTATGTCGAAGCCATAGAAAAAAACACAATAACCATCGGCGTAGGTCCTGCCGGCACAGGTAAAACCTACCTCGCCGTTGCCATGGCGGTTGCCGCTTTCAGAGCCGGCAGCATAAGCAGAATTATTCTTACACGTCCTGCTGTGGAGGCAGGCGAAAAGCTGGGCTTTCTTCCCGGCGATTTGCAGCAGAAAATCGACCCTTATCTCAGACCGCTTTACGATGCGCTTTTTGAAATGCTCGGTGCGGAGGCGTTTGCAAGGTATCAGGAACGAGGTGTAATAGAAGTCGCTCCTCTTGCCTATATGCGCGGTCGCACGCTGGACGATAGCTTTATCATTCTCGATGAGGCTCAGAATACGTCCCGTGAGCAAATGAAAATGTTTCTCACCCGTCTGGGCTTTAATTCAAAAATGATAGTCAACGGAGATTCCTCTCAGATTGACCTGCCCGACGGCAAAAAATCCGGTCTTCTGGAGGTTGCCAGAATTTTAAAGGGTATTGACGGTATAGGTATAATAAGACTTGACGAGCGCGATGTTGTACGTCACAAACTTGTCCAGGACATCATCAAAGCTTACGAAAAAGCCGATGCAAATAATGCAAGAAAGCAAAACTAACGGAGGTTTTAAGGAAATGGATAAAATCAGAGTTCTTATTACTAACGAACAAAAGGCAGTTAAAATTCCTACCGGTATCAGACTTCTTATCAGAAGATGCTGCAACGCCGTGCTGAAGCTTGAGGGGTTTGAGGGACCTGCCGATATAAGCGTCACTTTTGTCGATAACGACAGGATTCAGGAAATAAACCGTGAGCATCGCAAGGTCGACGCCGTTACCGACGTTCTTTCTTTCCCTCTGGGTGAAAACGGTGTATGGGATATAGACCCCGACACCGGCGCACAGCAACTTGGAGATATTGTCATTTGCGTTCCGCGCGCCGTTGAGCAGGCGGAGCGTTTCGGTCACTCTTTCCAGCGCGAAATGGGCTATCTCACCGCCCATTCAATGCTGCATCTGCTTGGCTATGACCATGAGCAGGGCGGTCTTGAAGCGGTACATATGCGCGAAAAGGAAGAAACCGTTATGATTATGCTCGGTTTGCCGAGAGATGAAAGCTACGCAACCGAATAATCGCGATTATAATAATATCGGGGCAGTAAAAAACTTTCGTTTTTTACTGCCCCTTTGTTCGTATCATTCACATGCTTTCGCAAAAGCTACTCCGTCCCCGAAAGCTTTGCCCACAACCGCGCCGACAACGCGGTAGGTATTATGAACCGGGTCAAATGTTATGGGGCGAAACTTATCCGGGTCTATCAGACCTTTTTCATCTAATATGCTTTCATCTGCCGAGACATTGACAATCTCACCGAGAAGAATACAGCTTTCACTGTTGTAGCTTATGAGCTTGCATTCGACTGTCATGGGCAGCTCGTTTATAACAGGTGCGTTTACAAACTCGGATTTAGTGCATGAAAATCCGGCTTTTTCCATTTTCATATGGTCGGCATTTCCGGAAACCACACCTACATAGTCGCATGGCGCAACCGTATCGGCAGTTGCCATGCTTACGGTAAAAGCACCGCTTACAAGGATATTTTCGGTGGTTTTGTGTCCTGCGCTTATGCAGACCGCGATTTGATTTTCTTCGCTTATTCCTCCCCATGCGGCGTTCATTGCGTTGGGGTTGCCGTCCTTGTCGTAGGCGGCAAGAATAAACACCGGCTGAGGATATACCCATGGTTTTGCTCCGTAATTTTTTCTCATATTAAAACCTCACTTTTCATTTTGCATTTGTTATATCAACACGTGCTCGCTCACCGGGGCTGAGAGTAATTTCCTGTCCGCAGAGCGTTCCCGTGCCGGAAGAAACACAGGCTATGTAATCTCCGTATTTATCGGTAGTTACCGCATAGCTTTTTCCGTTAAACTCAAAGGTTACATCGCACAAAACAGCTGCCGTACCGTCGGGGTTGCTTGCCGTGCCGTAGATAACCGCGGTTGAATCACCTGCGGTGTTATACAAATATGCATTCAATACCGGCAGGGCAACGTGGTCATAATCGAAAAACGTGGTAGTCTCAACGCAATTTTCCCTTGCGGTATTTGTCGCGCTTCTGATTGCCCAGCCGACTCCCTCCTGTTTTACAAGCACGGGGTCCCAGTAAAGGTCGCCTACGCATCTGCCGTCCTTAACCGATTTTATTGCGTTGATAAGCTCATACATAAAGTCGCGCTGACCCTCCGGAGAGCAGGAATATATGCCCTTGTATGCGCCGTTGTCCGCAAGCTGACCGGGAGTGCCCCAGTTTATGCCGCTTTCCATAATGAGAATATCTTTGTCAAAACGGTCAATCATCATGTTGCACCATTCCACAAGGTCGCCGGTATCAAGAGCGTTTTTGACCGCGTTTTTGTCCTCTGTCTGTGCCCAGTAGGGATAATAAGAAATGCCGATAACATCGTATTTAACGTCATATTCCTCGCACAGTCCGTAAAACCACACGCCTGTTCCTTTGCGGCTTTCCCAGAACATATCGTCCGCGTTGCATGAGGAGTGAAGAACGATTTTTGAGCTTGGAGAAACTTCCTTTACCGCACGGTAGCCTGCGTCCATAAAAGCGCAGAAAGCGTCCATTGCGGCATCGGTTGTCCATGTGCAGGAATAGGGCTGAAGTATGCCGCCCTGCATTTCATTGCCGAGAGAAACATATTCGGGATAAATACCCTCGGCGGCAAGGCGTTTCATGAAGTCCGACGTAAAGCCGTAAATGCAGTCGGTCAATATTTCCGTTATCTCCTGCTCGTCCTCAATGCCGTCAATCTTTTCAAGCCAGTCACAGGGTACTATGTCATTGCCCCAGTAATCGGAATACATAAAGGAAAGCTGAATCTTCATTCCCTTGCTGTGAGCGCGGAGAGCAAGGTCAAATATAGCGTCCGCGTCTTTATAACCGGAGGGGAACATATCGCCGTATTCGTTTATGTAATCGCCGGGATTGTTGTAAAGCTCAAGACGCACGATGTTACAGCCGTTTTCAGCCATTATCTGCAAGGCATCGGCTTCACTGCCGTCGGCACGGTAATACTTTCCGCCCAAATCCTCAACCCAGTCGAGCCAGCTTATCGCACCGCCGAAAAGCGATTCATAGGGTGTATCCTGATTGGTTTCGTATTTGAGAGACAGGGAATCAATATTAACATATTGACCCTCTCCGGCAGAACAGATACCGATTTCAAGCATACCGTCGGCTTCAACGCATATGCCGCGAACGGTAACGGTAGTCCACGTGTCCTCGTGAATTGTTCTCGGAACAGAGGTCATGCATTTTCCCTGGTTTGTGCCGTTACCGTAGATATAGCAATATGACTGATTGCCCTCATTCACAGTGCTTGCTTCAAGATAATAATAACCGGGCGTAAGACCCTTTATGTGCTGAACAGCCGAAACTTCGTAAGCATTGTCCGAGCCGAGCCGCAAAGAATACTCGCCGCTTTCGGCAAGTGTGCTGTCTAAAGAGGCGGCGGTTTTGTCGCTTATGCTCCAGTAATCTTTCAGACTGCTTTCAAAGCCCGAATTTTCAATATCTCCGTCGGCATACTTAACTGTTTTGCCGCATGATGAAAAAAGGCAAAGGGCGGTGGATATTACCGTAACAACGGCAATAATTCTTCTGATGACGGTTTTATTCACATTAACACATCCTTAAATTTTTTAGGCAACGGGATTTGCTTCACACAAATGGGCTATGGGACAGTCGGCGCATTTCGGGTTTCTGGCGGTACATACATCTCTGCCGAACATGACAAAGCGGTGGCATAGGTCGTTGGATTCGGCAGGGTCGCAGATTTCGCGCAGTTGAAGCTCGACCTTATGGGGGTCTTTTGAATCGCACAGACCGAGACGGTTTGAAATGCGTATGCAGTGAGTATCAGCCACAACCGCAGGCTGACCGTATACATCTCCCATTATTAGATTGGCGGTTTTTCTGCCCACGCCCGGCAGCTTCAGAAGTCCATCAAGTGTGTCGGGCATAACGCCGCCCAATTCATAACGAAGCATTTTACAGAGAGCGGAAATATCCCGTGCCTTTGTTTTATAAAGACCGCAGGATTTAATGATGTTCTCAATGTCCTCAACGTCGGCTTCGCTCAGGGCTTCAAGGGTCGGGTATTTTGAAAAAAGCACAGGCGTGACGGTGTTCACCCTTGCATCGGTACACTGTGCCGCAAGCCTTGTGGCAATAAGCAGGTGCAGCGGCTCGGTATAATTAAGTGAGCATACCGCATCGGGGTACAGCTTTTTCAGTTCATCGACTATGTTTGCGCAACGTTTCTGTTTTGTTTCATGAATTTTGTCCATATATAAACTCCTTTATAAGCACTTAAATTATACACCGAGAAGAACAATTGCGCAACAATTATATTATTCTTGAAAACCGAAAGCCAATCGTCTATAATACAGATACATTGTGCTTACAATTGTATATACAACCTCACCGAGGAGGAAGCTTAATGAAAAAACAGAAAAGATTTCCCCGTGGCGCGGGAATTTTGATGCCTATTTCTTCCTTGCCGTCACCCTACGGAATAGGAACAATGGGCAAAGAAGCATACCGCTTTGCGGATTTTCTTGCGGCGGCAGGACAAAAATACTGGCAGGTGCTTCCGGTTGGACCTACAAGCTACGGAGATTCACCTTACCAGTCATTTTCGGCTTTTGCCGGAAATCCTTATTTTATCGACCTCGATACGCTGATTGACGAGGGCTTGCTGAAAAAGTCCGATGTTTCATGCGAGGATTGGGGCGATAACGCTGAAAAGGTCGATTATGCCAAAATTTACGAAGCACGTTTTAAAGTGCTGAAAAAAGCCTATGCGAGGCAGGATAAAAGCTCTGCGGATTTTCTTTCCTTTAAGGAAAAAAACAGGGAAGCTCTTGAAGATTACTGCTTCTATATGGCGCTGAAAATCAAGTTTGACAATAAATCCTGGCTTGAATGGGACGAGCCTATCAGAATGAGAGAGCAGGAGACTGTCAACAGCTATAAAAAGGCTCTTGCCGATGAAATTGATTTCTGGTGGTTTACCCAGTACAAGTTTTACGAGCAGTGGAATAAGCTGAGAAATTATGTCAACAATATGGGCGTGCAGATTATCGGAGACATTCCCATTTATGTTGCAATGGACAGCGCAGACACATGGGCTTTTCCGGAGCAGTTCCAACTCGACGAAAGAAAACGTCCGACTGCCGTGGCAGGCGTGCCGCCGGATTATTTTTCGGCTACCGGTCAGCTTTGGGGCAATCCCCTTTACAACTGGGATTTCATGCTTGAGGACGGCTTTTCCTGGTGGAAAAAGAGAATGACTTTCTCCGCAAAGCTCTACGACATCATACGTATTGACCATTTTATCGGAATAGTTCGCTATTATTCAATTCCCGCAGACAGTGAAACGGCGATGAACGGTCAGTATTTTGACGGTCCCGGCATACATCTCATCGAAGCCATAAACGAAGCCATAGGCGAATCCAAAATAATCGCGGAGGATTTGGGCGTAGCCTTAAAGCCTGTTCAGCAGTTGCTTAAAAAGGTGGGCTATCCGGGCATGAAAGTTCTCGTGTTCGGCTTTGACAGCGATGCAAAGAATGTGTTTTTGCCGCACCATTACGAAGCAAATTACGTTTGCTACGGCGGAACTCATGACAATGATACGCTTGTCGGTTATTTTGCAAAGCAGAAGCCGAAGCAGCTTCGTTTCATAAAGGATTACCTGAATGTAAAGCGCACCTGCGATATGCCGAAAGCGGCAATAAAGCTCGGCTATGCAAGCGTCGCAGACACGGTCATTTTCCAGATGCAGGATTATCTGGAGCTTGGAAACGAGGCTCGGATAAACTATCCGTCAACTGTCGGCGGCAACTGGGAATGGCGTGCGAAAGCGGATTACCTTACCGATGAGCTGGTCGAAAGAATCAAAAAGCTTACCGTAACATATGACAGATAGATTCGGAGGATAATATGAACGAAATTTATAAAAACGACATTGAAAAAATACTTGAGCTATCCGGCAAAACCGTTGCTACCGCAAGCGTAAAGGAGCTTTACGATGCGGTTTCACGTGCAGCCTGCGCCTATGCTTACAAAAACCGCGACAATACCGAAAAGCCCAAAAGAGCGGCATATCTTTCCGCGGAATTTCTTGTGGGCAGACTTGTTTACAACAACCTTATGAATCTCGGCTTGCTTGAGGATACCCGGAAAATCCTTGCGGCTGAGGGCAGAGATATTGCCATGTTTGAGGAAATAGAGGACGATGCGCTGGGTAACGGCGGTCTGGGCAGACTTGCCGCCTGTTTCCTTGATTCCGCCGCAACTCACGATATTCCCCTTGACGGTTACGGAATCCGTTACCGTTACGGACTTTTCAAGCAGAAAATTGAAAACGGCTTCCAGAAAGAATATGCCGATGATTGGATGAAGTGCGGCGACCCCTGGTCTGTAAGACGTGAGGACGAAGCAATACTCATCGAATATGCCGACCAGAGCGTGTGGGCAGTGCCTTACGATATGCCGGTAATCGGTTACGGCGGAAAGACTGTTAATACCCTCAGACTTTGGCAGAGCGAGCCGGTAAACAATTTCGATTTTGACAAATTTAACAGAAATCTCCGTGGGGAATCCGTTGAGGAGAGAATCAAAGCGGAGCAAATATCCGATACCCTTTACCCCAATGACGAAACCGAGGAGGGTAAACGTCTGCGCTTAAAGCAGCAGTATTTCTTCTCGGCGGCATCGGTGCGTGATATGGTCAGAAAATACGAAGCAAAGTACGGCAGTGACTACAGCCATTTTGCGGACACCTATGCCATTCAGCTTAATGACACCCACCCTGTCGTAGCGATTCCGGAGCTTATGAGAATCCTTGTTGACGAAAAGGGACTTGACTTTGAAAGCGCATTTGCAATAGCTCAGAAAACCTTTGCCTACACAAACCACACAGTCATGGCAGAGGCTCTCGAAAAATGGAGTACAAAGCTGTTCTTCAGCGTAATTCCGCAGGTTTATGATTTTGTCGTAATGATTGACAGACATATGCGCGACGAATTTATGAAGAAAGGCATTAAGGGCAAGGATTCCGAAATTTATCACATTATCAGCGGCGGACTTATTCACATGGCACGCCTGGCTATTTACGCAGGTCATTCTATTAACGGCGTTGCGTGGCTGCATACCGAAATACTCAAGGACGATGCTCTTAAAGAATGGTATGCCGTATATCCGGAACGCTTTAATAACAAGACAAACGGCATAACCCAGAGAAGATGGCTTGCTCTTGCCAATCCTCAGCTTTCAAAATTTATTACCGAACGTATCGGAGACGGCTGGATAAAGAATCTTGACGAGCTTAAAAAGCTTGAAGCCTATCTTGATGACAACAAGGCAATCGAAGAATTTATGAATATCAAGAAAGCCAAGAAAGAGGAGCTTGCGGAGTTTGTAAAGGCTCATGACGGAAAGCTTCTTGATTCCGCTTATGTTTTCGATATTCAGATAAAGCGTCTCCACGAATACAAGCGCCAGCTTATGAACGCACTTTCCATTCTGTATATTTACTACGGAATCAAGGACGGAAGCATTAAAAACATGAATCCCACTGCCTTTATATTCGGAGCAAAGGCAGCACCGGGCTATTATCGTGCAAAGGGTATTATTAAGCTGATTAACGAGATTGGAAACCTTGTAAATTCCGACCCCGATGTAAACGATAAGCTTCAGGTGGTCTTTGTCGAAAACTACAACGTGACCTATGCGGAAAAGCTCACCCCTGCCGCCGATATTTCCGAGCAGATTTCCACCGCAGGTACAGAAGCCTCCGGCACAGGTAATATGAAATTTATGCTTAACGGTGCGGTGACTCTCGGCACATATGACGGTGCAAATGTTGAGATAGTCCGTGAAGCAGGGGAAGAAAACAACTATATTTTCGGCGCAAGGGTTGAGGATATAAAGGCTATTGAAAGCACCTATGACTCCATGAAGCTGTACAACGAAAATCCGCGTATCAAGCAGGTTATGGACACCCTTGTTGACGGTACTCTCGATGATAATGATACGGGAATGTTCCGCGAGCTTTACAACGCCATTCTCAAGGGCGCAAGCTGGCACAAGCCCGACCATTATTATATTCTCCTTGACCTCGTTCCCTACTGTGAAAGAAAGCTTCAGGCAATTGCCGATTATTCGGACAGCAAAGCCTTTGCAAGAAAGTGCCTTGCAAACGTGGCAAACGCAGGAGCATTTTCAAGTGACAGAACAATCATCGAATACGCAAAGGAAATCTGGAACGTATAACGAAGTCGCTACGATTTAAAAACAAAAATCCGTGGGTAATGAAAATTACCCACGGATTTTTGTTTTACAATATCAAATCAGCAAACGCCCTGTGCCATCATAGCATCGGCAACCTTTACAAAGCCGGCGATGTTAGCACCTGCAACATAGTTGCCGGCGAAGCCGTACTTTTCGGAGCATTCCGCACATTTTGCGAAGATGTTCTCCATAATGTCATGAAGCTTTGCATCAACTTCTTCAAAGGTCCAGCTAAGTCTCTCACTGTTCTGAGTCATTTCAAGAGCGGAGGTAGCAACGCCGCCTGCGTTTGCCGCCTTGCCCGGTCCGAAAAGAATCTTCTGCTCAAGGAGATATTCGGTAGCATCGAGAGTGGTAGGCATATTAGCACCCTCCGCAACAGCGGTCACGCCGTTGGCGACAAGTCTCTGAGCGTCCTCAAGAAGCAGGGTGTTCTGAGAAGCGCAGGGAAGTGCAATGTCACACTTAACGCTCCAATCATAACGTCCCTCGTGATATTCTGCGTTAGTGCGCTTTTCGACATATTCGCTGATTCTGCCGCGATGACCCAGCTTGATGTCCTTTACAAGGTTAAGGTCAATGCCTTCTGCATCGTAAATCCAGCCGGTGGAATCGGACATGGTGACAACCTTTGCGCCCATTTCCATTGCCTTTTCGCAGGCGAAAATGGCAACATTGCCCGAACCGTGAATAGAAACGGTTTTGCCTGCAATGTCAATACCGTTGTGACGGAGCATTGCACGGGTGAAATAAAGCAGACCGTAGCCGGTAGCTTCGGTACGTGCAAGAGAGCCGCCGTAGCTCAAGCCCTTGCCGGTAAGAACGCCCTCATAAAGATTGCGAAGTCTCTTATACTGACCGAAAAGATAACCGATTTCACGTGCGCCAACGCCGATATCGCCGGCAGGAACGTCGGTATCCGCACCGATATACTTTGAAAGCTCGGTCATAAAGCTCTGGCAGAAAGCCATAATCTCACGGTCGGATTTGCCTTTGGGGTCGAAGTTTGAACCGCCCTTACCGCCGCCGATAGGAAGACCTGTGAGGGAGTTTTTGAAAATCTGCTCAAAGGAAAGGAACTTCATGATGCCGAGGTTGACGGACGGGTGAAAACGAAGACCGCCCTTGTAAGGACCGATAGCACTGTTGAACTGTACTCTGTAACCGATGTTGACCTGAACCTTGCCGTTGTCATCAACCCAGGGAACGCGGAACTTAATCTGACGTTCAGGCTCGACAAGTCTTTCAAGAAGTCCGTTTGCTTCATACTGAGGGTTGGCATCGACAACGGGAGCGAGGGAATTGAGAACCTCAGTGGCTGCCTGAATGAACTCCGGCTCGGAAGCATTGTCTTTCTTTAACTGTTCAAGAACTCTGTTTACGTACTCTGACATATGATTTCCTCCTAAAATGGAATCCGGTATGGCAACTGTATGCCAACCGATATACATATAATAAAATTTAACGCGTTAAATTGCAATAGTGATTTTTTTCAAAATTGAGGCTCTTTAAGCATAAATTTGTATAAAAAATATGTAGAGAGCGGTAAATTCATGAACACTTCACAAAACACCCTTGATTTTCCGTACACAATGAGCTACAATACAAAAGCTGGCACTCGGAACGCTAGAGTGCTAATTCAGATTTTGCAAAGAGGTTTTACACATGAGAAAAAAACAGTTTAAAGCCGAGTCCAAGCGTTTGCTTGACCTGATGATTAACTCCATTTACACCCACAGGGAAATTTTTATCAGAGAGCTTATTTCCAATGCCAGCGATGCAATTGATAAGCTCTATTACCGTTCCCTTGAGGGAGGAATAATGGGTCTTAACCGCGACGCTTTTTCCATTGAGATTGACGCGGACAGCGAAAAAAGAACGCTTACAATAACCGATAACGGCTGCGGTATGACAAAGGAGGAGCTTGAAAGCAACCTGGGTACTATCGCCCACAGCGGTTCTCTTGACTTCAAGCAGAACATGGACGAAAAGGAAGAAATCGACGTTATCGGTCAGTTCGGCGTAGGCTTCTATTCCGCATTTATGGTTGCGGACAGAATAACCGTGCTCACAAAGGCTTACGGCAGTGACGAAGCGTTTCTCTGGGAATCCGAGGGTGTTGACGGATATACAATAGAGGAAGCGGAAAAAGCGGAGCATGGCACGGTTATAACCCTTTATCTGCGTGAAAACACCGAAAGCGAGAATTACGACGATTATCTTGACCAATACAAACTTCAGGGACTTATCAAGAAGTATTCCGATTACATTCGTTACCCCATACGCATGGACGTTACCGATTTCCGCAGAGTTGAGGGCACGGACGGAAAACCCGATGACTATGAAGAAGTGACCGAGCGCAAGACGGTCAACAGCATGGTGCCGCTGTGGAAGAAGAACAGGAGCGAAATAACCAAGGAAGAATACGAGGATTTCTACAAACAGAATTTCTATGACTATACAGAGCCGCTTAAATACGTGCATATGTATACAGAGGGCGCGGCAAACTTCAATGCGCTGCTTTATATTCCCTCAAAAGCACCGGCAAATTATTACACAAAGGAATATGAAAGCGGCTTGAAGCTTTATGCCTCCGGCGTGCTTATCACCGACTGCTGTAAGGATTTGTTGCCCGATTACTTCGGCTTTGTACGCGGTCTTGTGGATTCTCAGGATTTGTCGCTGAATATTTCCCGTGAAATGCTCCAGCATGACAGACAGTTGAAGCTCATTTCCGGCAGAATCGAAAAGCGCATAAAGAGCGAGCTTACAACGATGATGAAGTCCGACAGGGAAAATTACGAAAAGTTCTTCGATGCTTTCGGTTTACAGCTTAAATACGGCATATACAGCGGCTTCGGCAATAACAACGAGCTGCTTGCGGATTTGCTGTTGTTCGGCTCAAGCAGAGAGGGTAAGTATGTGTCCCTTTCCGAATATGTCAGCGCAATGCCGGAAGGTCAGAAAGCGATTTATTACGTATGTGCGGAAAGCGAAGCAAAGGCGGCTCTTATGCCTCAAACCGAAATGCTCAGAGACAAGGGCTATGAGATACTTTATTTCACACAGGACGTTGATGAGTTTGCAATAAAGATTCTGCGCGAATATGAGGGCAAGGAGTTCTGTTCAGCCGCCGCGGCCGGAGCGGAGCTTGACAATGACGAAAGAGTTAAGGAAGCGGAAAAGGTCGCAGAGGAAAAGAAAGACCTGTTTGCCGCAATGACCGAACAGCTTGACGGCAAGGTGGTATCGGTCAGACCCTCGAAGATTCTGAAAACACACCCTGTCTGCCTGACAACCGAGGGTGAAATATCTCTCGAAATGGAAAAGGTGCTTGCATCAATGCCCAACGGCGGCGGAATGAAAGCACGCAAGGTGCTTGAAATCAACACCTCCCACCCTGTATTTGAACGTCTTTCGGCACTTGCAAACGAGCCCGAAAAGCTGAAAAAATATTGTGAGCTTCTCTATAATCAGGCACTCCTCATAGAGGGCTTGCCCATTGAAGACCCTGTTGCATTCTCCAATGCAATATGCGAATTGATGTAATAAAAGAATAATATTTAAACCGGGCAGTAAAACTTGCGTTTTACTGCCCGGTTAATATTGTTTTATGCTGTCTGTTCGGACTTCTTTTCGCTTTTCTTAGATATAAGCGATTTCAATATCTGAATGAAATCCTTAAATTCGCTCTTTTTATGATAGACAATAATAATGGCAAGGTTCGGAATAATCACGCACAAAGCGCATTTGACGAGGAAAACGAGATAGGGATTCATTCCCGTACCGTCGATTAGCTTGCCGATAAAGAATACTCCCACACAGCAGAGCGCGGTAAATCCGAGCTGAGAAATCGCGGTTTTAAGATAAACGCTGAGTTTTTTCTTGAAAACATTCTTGTAAACCAGATACGGGTCAAACCACTGCAAAGTCACGATTTGTGCTATGGCAGTGGCAAGCTTTACGCCGAACATGCCCCAGACAGGTTCAGTGCCGTTGTTACCGAGAATTACGGCAAGAAGCACGGAAAGACCGATGTTAATAAGGGACATAACGATAGGACGGTATTTACCCTGCACAAAAAGTCCGTTGGCGTTTCTGAAAGTGCCTACCGGGTGAACAATAGCGGAAAGATAGAAATTCAATGTCAGCACCGCACAGATAGCAGGACCGAGCATATATTTTCTGCTGCCCAGCCAAAGATGCATAAAGGGGTCGAGGAGCACAAAGAAAGACACGGAGCAAAAGCAACAGAGCCAGAATGCCATAAACTGAAGTGTACGGAATGTTTTATACTGCTTCTCGCTGTCGGATTCGGCTGCCATGTTACCGATGCTGGGACTTACGGAATTGTAAAACTGATTTACTACATTGTTAACCCTTTTGGTAACAAGGGTGTAGTTGCCCAGATAGCCGACATGCACGGTTCCGAACATGACGGAAATAATAATACTGTCAACGGAGCGAAGCAGAGAGCTGCAAACCTTGTAAATCATCAGCGCACGAATATCCTTGAATATCCGTTTCTGTTCTTCCTTGGGAAGCTTCAGATTTTTATGCTCTTTAAGCTCCGGATAGCGTTTTTCCGCAACTTTTGATGCCGCATAGTTTTGCAGACGGGTCATTATTATGCCGGAGGCAAGATATACTATAAATCTCGGCGTCGGCTCAAGGACATTTTTAAGTGCCAGAAGAATGACCGCTTCGACAATTACTCGCGCAAACGTTCCGATTATATTGACAACGGATACATAACGTCGCTCCTGATGAGCCGTCAGCAGGCTGGTCTTATATACAATCAGATAGGAAACGGCGGAATTTATGAGGTAAAGAACATAAATAAGAATAAGCTGATTTTCGATTTCCTTCGGAACATCGTTAACAATATATCCGAGGAACGGTATCAGCAAAAGCCCCACGCCCATGATTATCGCGGCAACAAGCTGATAGGCGCGCTTATAGAAATTCATGAGCATTGCCACTTTTTCATTGTCCTTAGTGGCGATGGGCTTATAAAGCGCATAGGTTATGGCACTGGATATGCCCAGCTCGGCAAGAGAAAGAGCCGACAGAATATCGGTGAAAAGGCTTGATACGCCGACATATTCCATGCCCAAAAGACGAATGAACAGGGAACGCATTATAAAACCGGTGATTATTGTCGCGACCTTTTCACCGATTCCGGCAACAGTATTTAGCAATGTGTTCCTGCTGCGAGATTTACTTGCCATTTTTGTCCTCCGAAATTACTTTAATCTGTTTGCACTGTCCTTACGACGCTGCATAAGGTATTCGACAATCATTATATCCTGAGGATAGGTAACTTTATAATTGTCATTATAATCGAAGTAGCGGTACTCGGTTGCTGTCATCGGAAGCTGATGACCCGGATGACAAAGGGGTGAGTTTTTATCAAAATGTTTGTACAAAAGAGGAAAACGATAGGCATCGGGTGCCTGAATGAGGTAGTAATCCTCTCGGTCGGCAATCCTGTCCTTGTACGAGCCGAGCGCATCGGTGATTTTGTATGCGGTGTTTACGTAGTCGTATTCATCAAGCAATGTAAGAAACTCATCAATCAGCTCCGGCGTTATCATGGGACATGCCGCATTGTTTTCAATGATTTTTTCACAGTCGGGCCATGTGCCGTTAATATAATCGAGAGCATTTTTAAAAGACTCGTTTCGGGTGCTGCCGCCTTTTACGGTAGTGACCCCGTAGATATCGCGTATGCGACCGGAAGCCATTTCCTTTTCATCGACGATGACAATAAAATCGTCGATTTTTTCGGCGCGGCGGAAAGCATCAATAGAATACCAAATCATTTCCTTGCCCAGCACTGTGCAATACTGCTTTGGCTTGTCCGCGCCGAAACGAGAGCCGATTCCCCCGGCAAGAATAATGCCTATGGAAGTCATTAAAAATCCCCCTTAATCACAAATATACAACGCAGTTTTTAGGCTTACGTCCCTCAAGCCAGTCGGTTATGCTCTCCTTAACCATTGCCGTGCCGGTTGCCTGAACGTCATAGGACGAGCCGGCAATGTGAGGAGTAATGATAAGATTTTTCGCGTCAAGCAACGGACAGTTTGAAGCGATAGGCTCAACAACGGTAACGTCAAGTGCCGCACCGGACAGCTTTCCGCTGTTCAGAGCGGAAATGAGGTCGTTTTCAATGACAAGCTCACCGCGAGATGTATTGATAAAGTATGCGCCGTCCTTCATTTTGTCGAATTTCTCGGCGTTGAACATTCCCTTTGTCTGAGGCGTTGCCACACAGTGCAGTGAAACAATGTCCGACTTTTCGAGCAGCTCGTCCAAATGAACAGGGCGAATCCTGCCGTCGCAGGATGGAAATTGTTCTTCGTCGAGATAGGGGTCGTATACGAGAATATTCATGCCGAACACAAGGGCACGCTCCGCAACCTGTCTGCCTGTGTGACCGAATCCGACAAGTCCCAGCGTCATATAGTTAAGGCTATCGCCACGGAAACGTATAAACGGGCTGTTGTTGTCAAGCCCCCATACGGTATCTCTGTACTCATCGGGCTTTGTGCTTGCTTCCATTGTGATTACGCGATTATGTATGAGAGAGTTGGTAAGGGAAATATTTCTTGTCATGTCAAGCATGAAACCGATAGTAAGGTCTGCCACTGCCGCCGCATTTCGTCCTGCGTTATTGCAGACTATAACGCCTTTTTCCATAGCCTTGTCAAGGTCGATTACGGTTTTAACGCCGCCGCGACAGCATATAATGAGCTTCAACCGATTCGCGGCGTCAAAGACCTCTGCATCAATAGTATCATATTCACATATCAGAATATCTATGTCGCGAACACGGGACAACAGCTCTGCACGGGGCATTACCTCGTGGTCAATGCAGTAGCCGGCGTATTCAAAATCTATTTTGTCGCTGAAAATCTCAAGCTCTGCGCGAATCATTTCGGCAGTAACAAGTGCTTTAAGCTTCTTCATTTTACACACTCCTTTTCATAAAGCTCACCGCGCAGGTCAACGGCGCGGAAAGTTTTGCCGTCCTCCATATTGAAAACAAATCCGCCCAAATCTATTCTCGCAAAATTGTGAGGAGCAACGCGCTTGCTCAGCGGAGGCTCTCTCATATAGGAAGGACCGTAATCAAAGATAAGATAGTCGGTGGGGTCTGCCGGAATCGGAGCCATAAAGCCGTCGTCAAAGGGAACATATTTTACGTCCTTTAATCCCTCCAGCTTCATCGGTCCCTTTGCGGTAAGCTTACCGCAGCCGTCAATGACATATTTTGCGTTTTTCTTATTCTTGTAAAGAGTCAGAATACGTTCAAAGCACCACTGCCAGAACTTCAGGGGAATTGCGTGAAGCAGAGGATACAGAAGCTTCATGCTCAAATGGCGGATATTTTTCGACTTCGCCTCGCGCCATAATCTGTTAACAAGTCTCTGGAATCCGTAAGCCAGCTTGCAGTGGAGCTTTGCCAGTGTTTCGTTATTGCTGGTCTGGTCGTACACAATAACGTCAATAAAAACGCCGTCGGGTA
Organism: uncultured Eubacteriales bacterium; assembly: GCA_964500965.1. Classification (GTDB taxonomy): domain Bacteria; phylum Bacillota; class Clostridia; order Oscillospirales; family Acutalibacteraceae; genus JAISGQ01. Next base: position 106,948 of record CAZCQZ010000001.1, read on the forward strand.
TTGAATGGATTGACGAATATTTAGTGGAAAAATAAGTATCCTTTCTGCGCACCTTATCAACAACATAGTGACTTTTTGTCTTATTGTAGTAGCAGGAATAAATATAATCATCACCTAGTGCGCCGTTGTTGCAAAGCTTTCTGAATTTCTCGAAATCCTTACGGAGCATACCTATATCATAGTCATCGTCCCAGGGAATACTGTTGCCGTATCTTAAAGCGCCGAGCATGGTGCCGCCTGCAATGAAATATTTCAAATCGTTTTCCCTGCATATACGGTCGATTTCACGCAATATATCAATTTCTACGGCTTTTATGGGCGTCAGACGTCCGGAATAAATGCTTACATTGTCGCGGTTATCGTGCTTTTCGCCGGAAAAATAGCAGGTTGTGGTCTGTATAGCCTGAGTAAACGTGGTTCTCGGAAGAAGCGGTTCGTTCCAGTTTCGATTCTCGTATTTAAGCATACTGATACCGGCAAAGCTTCTTTCGCTTACCTTTCCCACATTGCACTCAAGGGATAACTTGTCCTGAAAACAGGAATGTATCTCATGCTTTATCTGTGCAATGGTGGTTGAAAAGGAACAGAAATTGTAAATATGTCCCTCCTGGGCATAGAAAATGCTGTGAAACACAGAGTAAACCGCATCGTTAACATAGGTGCAGGTGAACTGACGTGTGAAATCCCCGTCCTCAATACGGACAACCCCGGTATCAAAGCACTCTTTTACAATGCCCTCAAGGTCTACACCGCGTATGCAGTTTGCTTCCGCACCGAAAAGATTGTCAACACGTATAAGCGATACGGATATGCCCTGCTCGGTCAGCTCACGGCAGAAAGCTTCTATCGCTATGTATTTTTCCTGAGCCGGTGTTTTCTCCTTAATATAGCTTTCAACAAAATAACTGTATTCACGCTCCGCAATTGCTTCCACATCGCACGGAAGGTCGGGGACTTCGGGAAGCATTACGTAAAAAAAGCATCGGCTCTTTTTACCCTTGACCAGCTTTGAAATAACAGTACGGGCGGCAAGAATAAATTCCTCCGCGCTCTGACTGTCCTCACAATCGGAGAAAAAGAGATAAAGACCGTTTTTCTGTTTTTTGTCCGGAAGCTCATCGGGAGTTGTAAAGGCGGTGCTGCCGTATTTAAAATAATCGTACTTTGTAACCCGACCAAGCTCAACTGCCGTAACCGCAGGAGCGATTTTCTTTCTGGCAAGTGCGTCAAAGGTCGGAATTACAAGTTTTGTTAGAGGGTTGTCATTGCCGACTATCGTGCATGAGCTGTAAGGCAAGGTAGTGATTTTTTCGCCCCTCCACCCCTTTTGCAACGTATAGTAGTATTTGATTTTTTCAACGCAGTTGTCAACAGCACAACTGACAACGTCCTCTATGACAAGCTTTTTCATCATCGGAATTATGAAGCTCCTTTCGGCAAACGCCGTTTATTTTCTGTTTACGCCTATGGTTTTGTCGATTTCCGAAAAATCAATTTCATCGCTGATTTCGATGTTCCAGCGGTCGAGATGTGTATGCCCCTTTTCGGCATCGTCTTCGGGAATCTTCATGTAGTCTCCGTAAAGATTTTTTAAATATCGGTCGTAGCCGACAGGCAAAGGAAGCATACGCGTTTCAAACAACATATCAACCGCACCCGAAAAATGCTTTTTATCTATAGTCTCACGACTCCAGTAATGCACCGCAAGACTTGCGGCAACATTTTCGCACTTTTCATAATCGTATTTTCTGCCGAGCTTATCCAGCTTTTCGGCATAATAACGCGCGCCTTTGTGCTTTGCGTAAATGCGGAGAACATTTTTAATCGCTCTGAATTTCTCATCGGGAAGAAATTCCCGGCGCTGAGCCGCGTTACGCAGTGTGTTTGCAAGGCGCAGACGGAAATAGAAAACCTTTTGAGCAAGCTTTCCGTCGGGAACGCCGTCAATTGGGAATACATCAATAAGCACGCCGAGGTCCTGTTCGCCTGTTGAGTTTTGGCTCATTTTAGTGCGCTTATCCCAAATCCTCGCAAAGGGTCTTGTCCAGTCGGGATTATTGCCGATTGAGCCGATTTCATACTTATCCCCGTATTCGCTTTTAAACGTTTCAAGCAAACGGTCATAATCCTTTCTCGGCATCATTATATCAACATCGTCGTCCCATGGAATAAAGCCGTTGTGCCGAACAGCTCCAAGGGCACTGCCTCCGCCGAGGAAATAGCAAATATCATGTTTTTTACAGAAATCGTCCACATCGCAAAGAATACCGTAGGAGATAAACTGAAGCTTTTTTACCATTTCATTCATGTGTGTTGTCACTCCCGATTTGAATTGATTACCAATGTATTATTATAAAATATTTTGTGTAGACTGTCAATTATATAATTTTATTTCAATACTTTGTCGCCGATTATCGTAAAAATACATTTGCGCAATAAAGTGGAACAAACAATTGTGAAAATATACCGAAAAGCCTTTTCGTTTTTGTTCGTTGGCTGAAAAATCAACGAATTTCAGTAACTTTGTTACGTAACGTATTGACATTACATAGCAACTCTGTTACAATTAGTTCACAATTTGAGCCTTGAAAATACTGTCGCGGTTCAGATTGTCAAATCGCAACATGGCGTGTAAACGCTGTGAAATAAAAAAGAAAGTAGGAAAACAAAATGAAGAAAATTCTGGCACTCCTTCTTGCTTCTCTTATGCTCGTTGCTTGCTTTGCAGGCTGCTCCAAGGACGAAGCAAAAGACAACAAGGTTTCCGACACCGATGTTGTTTCCACCGCTGATGTTTCCGACACCGACGTATCCTCCACTGATACCGATGTCGAGGACAACACCGATGACACCGATGTTGTTGACACCGATGTAGCTCTCGGTGACGGCGAGTACTATGCATTCGTTGCAATCGGTGCTGACAAGACCGCAAATGACTGGGCTTACAGCTGGGCTGGCGAAGGCACCACTGACGGTGTTACCGCTACAACCGCAAATGCTAAGGTTGGCGAAACTTTCACCATCGGCATTGAGTTTGAGACTCCCGCTGTTTACACCTGGTATGTTGCTCCCTGCATCATCGTAGGCGAGGGCAAGACTGTTGATGCAACCGTTAACGCAGTTCGCATTGACGGCAAGGACATCACCGCTGATGTTGATTTCAACGCTGATTCCGAGGGTAAGACCTGGTGGTATGAGAACACCGGTAACTACTCCGATACCGAGTGCGTACGTCTTGCAGGCGGTTACAATGAGTGGGCAACCAAGTTCATCGCTAACTCTCCCGCTGATTACAGCACCATCGAGTATGATATTACCATCAACTCCATCGCATAATTTATTTAACTGAAAAAAGCCGTCGCACTCAGGTGCGGCGGCTTTTTATACTAATTTCAAATAAGACGTATGGCATAAAAATCCTTCGCGTCAGTCAAAAAGCAAGACTTTCCGCTCGGATTTTTATTGACTTTCTAATTTGAAATAAGTATTAATATGTCCAAAATCATTCGCAGTCCGAAAAGAATTTCTTAAATTTCGGAAACGCATCAACCATTTCAAAATGCCTGTTGTACAGTGAGGAAAATAGACCGATGAGCCAGCCGTTGAGCAAAGCGCAGATTACGGTACCTATTTTAACTCCCACAAAATGCCACATTCCGAATATTGCAAAGGACATTATCACCGCGACAACACAGGACGTACAGTCGTAAACGGTTTTGAATCTGCTGAGCTTAAAGCCGAATTTACGGGAAACCTCTTTGACAAACAGCTCGTATGCGGCAGGATAAATATACGTATTAAACAAAAGAGCAACTCCGGCAGATGTTACCACAAAACCGACAGCGTACATTGACAATCTTACGGCAAACAGGCTCGGTGTTATCAGCTCAAAAAGCAGCATTGAAAGGTCAAGAACGATGCCGTAAAAAATCGTGGTGGCGAATGAAAGCAGATAAGAAAGCTTAAATCTGCGAACAACAATCATCATAACAATGAGAATGACCGCCTGCAACATGTATTCGGCAATACCGAAAGTCATGAACGACAGATATTGCGAAAGCCATTCGTAAATGATGTACGCCGGAGCGACCACCATTGAAACCCCGAAATCGGCAACAGCCATCATGGCAGTTCCCACCGCAAGGACAATTATCCCCAGCAGATACGAAGCTTCCGTATAAAATTTTTTCTTTTGCATAAATACCTCCAAAAAATAACAGCTTTGACGTTTGATATAGAAACGTCAAAAGCTGTTGTATATTGTCTGAATATATTTTACAGTGCGAGCCTGTAAATTTCAAGTACATCTTTACCTGTAAGCTTAACAAACTGTCCGAGGGTAATTGCATCGCCGTTTGTGGCTTTTTCGGACATTTCGGCAATACGTGAATCGTCAATGCCGCACTCACCGAGAGTGGTGACAAGACCGAGACTGCGGTAAAATTCTTCCAGCCTGCGGATTCCCTCAAGAGCGGTTCGCTCCGGATTGCCGTAATCAAGCTCGACGTCGAAAACCGTAACCGCAAATCTTGCAACGCGCATTACGTCGTGCTTATATACATATTTAAGCCAAGCCGGGAAAATAATGGCAAGACCTGCGCCGTGGGCAATATCGTAAATCGCGCTTATTTCATGCTCTATTTTATGACTTGCCCAGTCTCCTACGCGACCGGTACTGAAAATCCCGTTGTGAGCAAGAGAGCCTGCCCACATAAGATTTGCCCGGCAGTCATAGTCAAAGGGGTCGGCAAGCACACGAGGAGCAAGAGAAACAACACTTTTCATCGCCGCTTCACAAAGCCTGTCGGTAAGCTCCACGTTTTGGGTATTTGTAAAATAACGCTCCATAATATGCGCCAAAATATCCACAGAACCGCAGGCGGTTTGATAATTCGGCAGAGTATAGCACAATTCCGGATTCATCAGCGCAAACTTACAGCGGAAAGTCTCACAGTTGCAGCCCTTTTTAAGAATATAATCGGGGTTGTCGTCGTTTGTGATAACACAACTGTCGGAGGTTTCGCTGCCTGCCGCCGGAATTGTCAGCACCGCGCCGATGGGCAAAGCGCGCTGAGGAACAGCCTTGCCGCTGAAAAAATCCCACACATCGCCGTCATGATACATGCCGATTGAAATTGCTTTTGCGGAATCAATAACCGAGCCTCCGCCGACAGCCAGAATAAATTCAATGTTTTCCTTTCGGCAAAGCTCTATTCCCTGACGAACAAGGCTCAGTCTCGGATTTGGGCGCACTCCGCCAAGCTCGATATAATCAATGCCGCACTTATCAAAGGAAGTGCAAATCTGCGTTAACAGACCGCTCTGACGTGCGCTTTTTCCGCCGTAATGAAGAAGCACCCTGCCGGAGCAGAGCTTTTTGACCTGATTTCCGACTTCGTTTTGAACACCTTTGCCGAAAATCACCCTTGTGGGGACGAGAAATTCAAAATTATTCATATTGTTTCACCTGTAAAAAATAAGTGCGAGCAAGCCTGTAAGCCGGGTTTTGTCGAGAGTGGTCATCTATCTCGACTGAATGTTGCCATTCAGCTCAAGCCATCTCCGTAAGACGCGACGGGCAGCCGCATAATGTCTCTCCACGATGTTGCATCGGATAGGGTTTACAGGGCAGCGCGGTTCTCCGCGCTCCGGTGAGCTCTTGCCTCGCCTTTCCACCCTTACCTGCCGAAACAGGCGGTATATCTCTGTTGCACTTTCCCTGGGGTCACCCCCGGCGGCCGTTAGCCGTTATCCTTGCCCTGTGATGCCCGGACTTTCCTCATATGAGCATTTTCACGCTTCACACGCGACCACTTAGCTTGCTCGCAAAACCTATTATATTTCCGGATTGCCACTTTGTCAAATGCCTGTTGAGCTTTTCTGAATTGACAGGGAAGATTCACAGTGATATAATAGCGTGGCAAACCCCCGAATAACCGAAAAAAGGAGGAGAGCGGCATGAATGTAGCGGCATTGATTGCGTCGCTTAATCCTGAACGGCAGCTCGTAGAGTTTGTCGATGGGCTTGTGGGCGCAGGCTTTCCGAAAATTATCATAGTAAATGACGGAAGCAGACCCGAAGCTGAAAAATATCTTAAAAAATGCGCAAGGCACGAGCAGTGTGTGATAATTAACCACGAGAAAAATCTGGGCAAGGGCTGCGCTCTGCGAAGCGGTATGAAATATTACACGGAAAACGTCAGCGGACTTGACGGTATTGTGACATGCGACTGTGACGGTCAGCACTCGGTGGAGGACACCGTAAAAGTCGCGGAAATGATGAAATACAGCGACAATGCTCTTTTCCTCGGCTCACGGGACTTCGGACACGAGGGTGTACCGAAACGGTGCAAATACGGCAATCGCATAACCAGAAAGGTAATGTCGATGCTTTACAAAACCTCCCTTTCCGATACCCAGACCGGCTTGAGAGGAATACCGAACAGGCTTGTGGAAAGATTTTTGAAAGTGCCCGGCAAACGCTTTGATTTTGAAATGAATACTCTGATAGAATGTATCAAAAACGATATTGATATAATAGAAACGCCTATTGATACCATATACATAGACAACAATCAGAATTCAAATTTCAGAGCGGTAAAGGATTCTGTCCGGATATACTGGCCGATGTGCGGCAAGCTTGTCAAATTTCTGCTCAGTGCGTTCGGCTGCTACTGTATTGAGCTTATTGTGTTTACTCTTTTGACGAAATTCGCTTTCGGAAATCTTCACGCCGGAATGACCTTTCTGCCTCAGGCAATATCAAAAATTTTTTCGTGCAGCGGCAATTTCCTGATAAACAAGCATACTGTATTTAAAACCAAAGGCTCGGCGACGGAATGCCTGATACGCTACGCACTGACCCTTATAATGCTTGTTGTGCTGTCATCAACCGCTATGAGTATGCTTATGGAGCTTATGAACATTCAAATGGACAGTACATCACTGATGCTTGTAAAGGTATCGGTTGACTTTTTCTGCATGATAGCCAATTTTACTCTACAGAGAAAATGGGTCTTTACAGACAAACCCTTTGCGGCATAAAATCGACAGCTTCTGCTTTGCATATTGTCACGGAGTGTTTTCGTGCGATGTTACGGGCAGAAGCTTTTATGCAAATTGCCCCGTCGTTTGTTAATTTATACTGATATTTGATAAAGGTTTTAAAGTGAAAACGAGACGATTTGTAACTGAATGTTTTTATCAAGTAGAATCAGGGAGGACTACATATGGATTTAAATGCTAAAAACACGAAGCGGATAATGTGGATAATCGTATTCACAATACTTTTTTATCTGGCAATTAAGAACATCGGTATCATTTGGGGAGTGGTGCGATATCTCTTTTCCCTTGCCGGTCCCGTAATAGCAGGTCTGTGCATAGCATTTGTGCTGAATATTCCCATGGCTGCCCTTGAAAAGCATGTATTTGCTTTTGTGGAAAAATCCAAAAAAGAATGGGCAAGGAAGCTTCTCCGCCCTATCAGCCTGGTTAGCACGCTGGTGCTGGCGTTTGGCACGGTTGTACTGATTTTGCGTTTCGTAATCCCCGAATTGCTTGATACCATAATGACCATAACCGAAAACCTGCCGGATTACATAAGGTCGCTGATAAACTGGCTCAATCCGATAATAGAAAAAATAAATCCGAGTTGGCAGATACAGCCGGAAACGGAAATTAACTGGACGGTAATGCTTCAAAGCATATTCGAATTCCTGTTTACGACTGAAAATTCCTCCAAAATAATAAATACCGCCACAGGCGTTACAACATCTGTTTTCGGCTCCGTAACCGATGTGGTGTTCAGCATCATTATGGCGTGCTATGTCCTTGCCCAAAAGGAAAAGATCGGAAAATTCGTTGTGAACATGATGAGAAATCTTCTACCCGACAAGATTTCCGAAAAAATATTCAGAGTGTGTACCCTTGCAAACCGCGCCTTTGCAAGCTTTGTTTCCGGTCAGGTGGTGGAAGCGCTTATACTCGGCTGTCTCTGCTTTGTGGGTATGCTGATATTCGGATTCCCCTATGCACTGATGATTTCAATGGTTATTACCGTAACCGCGCTGGTGCCGATTGTGGGTGCGTTTATCGGTGTTGTCATAGGCGCACTGCTTATATTGACCGAAAGCCCGACGGAAGCGATTTTGTTCGTGATTTACGTGCTGGTACTTCAGCAGATTGAAGGAAACCTGATATATCCGAAAGTGGTCGGCAAGTCCGTAGGCTTGCCCGGCGTGCTGGTGTTCGCGGCGGTAATTATCGGCACGAATATCAACGGCTTTGTCGGAGCACTGCTTTCCGTACCTCTTTGCGCAATACTCTATACTCTGCTCAAGGAGGAAATGAAAAACAAGAAGCTGAAGAACAGGCTTGAAGCAGGAGAAAGCTTTTTCAGTGATGAAAAAGCCGCAAGCAGTCCGCCGCAGGAAAATGCAAAAAAACAGACTGTACAGAGCGGAAATGCAAATAATAAAAAGAGAAAAAGAAGATAGGCGGAAAACACATGGAGCTTAAAGAGGCATATAAACGTGCGCAGGAGCTGCGTGAGCTTATAGAATACCACAATGACAAATATTATAATCAGGACGAACCGGAAATCGAGGACTACGAATACGATGCGCTGACAAGAGAGCTGAGACGGCTTGAAAGCGAATATCCGGAAATAATCTCCGAAGACTCCCCCACTCAAAGGGTCGGCGGTGTGGCACAGGGGAAATTCTCACCCGTTGAACACGCCGTTAAAATGGAAAGTTTACAGGACGTTTTCGACAAGGAGGAAGTAATCTCCTTTGTCGGTGGCATAAAGGAGCAGTTTCCCGATGCGGCGTTTGTGGTGGAGCAGAAAATAGACGGTCTTTCCGTGTCGCTTGAGTACAAGAACGGCAGACTGGTACGCGGCTCAACCAGAGGAAACGGCGTAGTCGGAGAAGATGTGACCGAGAATCTCAGAGCTATTGAGGATATTCCGGAGGTTATTATCGGCGCGCCGGAATTTCTGGAGGTCAGAGGCGAGGTGTATATGCCGCGCAGTGCCTTTGAACAGCTCAACGAACAGCAGGCGGCAGAGGGCGGCAAGCTGTTCAAAAATCCCAGAAATGCCGCCGCAGGCTCACTTCGTCAAAAAAACGCTGAAATTACAAGGTTGCGAAAGCTTTCGATAATTGTCTTTAACATTCAGCAGGCAAGCGGCATTGAATTTGAAAGCCATAAGGCAACCCTTGACTGGCTCAGTGAACGGGGATTCCCGGTATCGCCACGCCGAAATCTTTCCTATAATGTCGAAAGCGTGCTTGAAGAAATAGACGCCATAGGTGACGAACGGGTACGACTTGAATACGATACCGACGGCGCAGTGGTAAAGGTTGATTCTCTTGCTCAGCGGAAAACTATGGGAAGCACCGCAAAAACGCCAAAATGGGCAGTTGCTTTTAAATTTCCGCCGGAGCAAAAGGAAACCACACTGCTTGATATTGAAATTACGGTAGGAAGAACGGGAGTACTGACCCCTACGGGCATATTCGAGCCTGTACTGCTTGCCGGTACTACGGTTGCAAGAGCCTCACTGCACAATGCCGATTATATCGCCCAAAAGGATATTCGCATCGGAGACAGAGTGCTTATCAGAAAAGCAGGAGAGATAATTCCGGAGGTCGTTTCCGTGGTGGCGCACAACGAGAACGGCGAGCCGTATGTATATCCCACTGTCTGTCCCTCCTGCGGTGAAGCAGTTGTAAGGGACGAAAAGGAAGCCGCTGTCAGATGCGTCAATCCCTCCTGCCCTGCACAGTTTTTGAGAAGCGTTATACATTTTGCCTCCAGAGAAGCAATGGATATTGAGGGGCTTGGAGCGGCGGTGTGCGAACAACTTGCAGACTGCGGACTTGTTAAAACGGCGGCGGATATTTACGAGCTGAAAGAGGAGGACATCTGCACTCTTGACCGAATGGGCAAAAAATCCGCTCAAAATCTGATAAATGCCATAAACAAGTCAAAGGAAAACGACCTGTCCGCGCTGATTTTCGCTTTCGGCATAAGGAACATCGGCAAAACCGCTTCTGCGGCGTTGGCAAGACGCTTCGGAACTCTTGAAGCACTGATGAATGCCACGTCCGAGGAAATACAGAGTGAGGACGGCTTCGGACAGATAATGGCGGAAAGCATAGTTGAGTTTTTCTCACGGGATTCAACACAGGAGCTGGTGTTTCGGCTCGGCGGCTACGGCGTGAATATGACCGCACAAACGGAAGCTCAGACCGATAACCGCTTTGATGGCATGACCTTTGTGCTGACGGGAACGCTTGAAACCATGACCCGTCAGGAGGGTGAAGCACTGGTAACGTCACTGGGTGGAAAAGCTTCCTCATCGGTAAGTAAAAAGACGGCTTATGTCGTTGCCGGAGAGAATGCCGGAAGTAAGCTCACAAAGGCTCAGACTTTGGGTATTCCCGTCTTGACGGAAGCGGAATTTATTGAAATGACAAAATAATATATCAAGCACCTCCGGCATATTCTTATACCAAAGAAAATGCCGGAGGTGCTTTTAATAATGAAGAAAACAGTTTCGCTTATATGTGTGCTGGCACTTGTGCTGAGCCTGGCACTGCCTGTCGGCGCAGAAAAAGCCGAAGAAACGAATACACTGGGGCTGTCCGCAAAGGCGGCGGTGCTTATGAACACGGAAACCGGTGAGGTGCTTTACGAATACAACGCCGATGAACGGCTTCCGGAAGCCTCAATAACCAAAGTGATGACCCTGCTGCTTGTTTTTGAAGCCATTGATTCCGGGAAAATCAGCTATGATGACGAGGTGCGGTGCAGTGCTCATGCGGCAAGCATGGGCGGCTCTCAGATATGGCTTGAGGAGGGCGAGATAATGACCGTCGATGAGCTTTTGAAAGCTACGGTGGTCGGCTCTGCCAATGATGCGGCGGTTGCACTTGCAGAACACGTGGCAGGCTCTCACGAATCCTTTGTGGTTATGATGAATGACAGGGCAAGGGAACTGAATATGACGCAAACCTCCTATAAAAACTGCACGGGACTTGATGCGCAGGGACATTTGACCTCTGCGCTTGATGTGGCGATTGTGTCTGCCGAGCTGTTAAAGCACGAAGATATTTTAAATTATTCAACTATCTGGATGGATACTCTGCGTGACGGCAAGCTTGAGCTTGCCAACACAAACAAGCTGCTGAAAAGCTATAAGGATACAATCGGTCTTAAAACCGGCACGACCTCACAGGCAGGGTGCTGTGTAAGCGCGGCGGCAAGACGTGACGGAATGACCCTTGTGGCGGTGGTTATGGGCGCGCCAAACAGCAAAAGCCGCTTTGCGGACGCGGCGGCGTTGCTGGATTACGGCTTTGCAAACTGGGAAACTGCCGCCGTCGGCGATTATATTCCGGAGACTGAAAGTATCAATGTAAAATCGGGGATTAACCGCAAGCTGCCTACGACTGTCGTTTCGGAGGGCTATGTGCTTGCGGAAAAGGGTCGTAAAGGAGAAATTATTACCGAGGTAAGCTATGACGGAGAAGTCACCGCACCGGTTGCGGCAGGTCAGACGGTAGGCACGGTACGGCTCACCCTTGATGGGCACGTGCTCGGTGAATACAAAATAATCACAACTGCCGGAACAGACAGGGTAACATTCGGGAAAGCTTTTGCAAGTATGCTGAAAAGTCTGTTGTCTTTGTCATAAAATATTGAAATTTTCTTAAATTTGGTTCAAAAATGTTACTCGCTCTTGAAATATTCTCCGACATATTGTATTATAAGAATACCGAATACTAGGAGGCATTATAATATGGCTATCAGACTGGACGATGGTTACATCGGAGAATTTTTGAGTGCGGATGAAATCAAGGCAATGCAGCCCCGTGTTGAAGCAGCGGCTAAAACTCTGCATGACGGCACAGGCGCAGGAAACGATTTTCTAGGCTGGCTCACACTTCCCACAGATTACGACAAGGACGAATTTGCAAGAATCAAGGTCGCAGCTTCGAAAATCAGAGCAAATTCCGATATTCTCGTGGTCATCGGCATCGGCGGCTCTTACCTCGGAGCACGTGCCGCTATCGAGTTCCTCACGTCCCCTAACTATAACCTTGTAACAAAGGATTCACCTAAGATTATTTACGCCGGCAACAACATCAGCGGCGCGGCACTGAAAGAAGCTCTTGAAATGTGCGCACCGGAAAATGTCAATGTTTCCGTTAACGTTATTTCCAAATCCGGTACTACCACCGAGCCTGCAATTGCTTTCCGCGCTTTCAGAGAGCTTCTTGAGAGCAAGTACGGCGAGGAGGAAGCGGCAAAGAGAATTTTCTGCACCACCGATAAGGAACGCTTTGCACTCAAGCAGCTTGCAGATGTCAAGGGCTATGAATGTTTCGTTGTTCCCGATAACGTAGGCGGCAGATATTCCGTACTTACCGCTGTCGGTCTGCTTCCCATTGCGGTTGCCGGACTTGATATAGATGCTCTTATGGCAGGTGCAAAGGCGGCTCAGGATGAGCTTTGCGACACCGATATTGACAAAAACGACTGCTATCGTTATGCTGCCATAAGAAACGCGCTCCATGAAAAAGGCTATCTGGCAGAGCTTTTCATCAGCTATGAGCCGAATCTTGTAATGCTTGCCGAGTGGTGGAAGCAGCTTTACGGAGAAAGTGAAGGCAAGGACGGCAAGGGAATTTATCCCTCCTCCGCAACCTTCTCCACCGACCTCCATTCTCTCGGTCAGTATATTCAGGAGGGTGCTCTCAAGCTGTTTGAAACCGTATGCCTTATAGATAAAGCAAAGGTCGATGTTGAGGTCAAAAACGACCCCGAAAACGTTGACAAGCTGAATTTCCTGTCAGGCAGTACCCTTTCCTACATCAACCAAAAGGCATTTGAGGGCACTCTGCTTGCACATACCGAGGGTGGAAACCCCAACCTTATAGTACACGTTCCCGAAGCAAATGAGTTTAATCTCGGCTATCTGTTCTATTTCTATGAAAAGGCGTGCGCGGTATCCGGCTATATGCTGGGTGTAAATCCCTTTGACCAGCCCGGCGTTGAAGCATATAAGAAGAATATGTATGCGCTTCTGGGCAAACCCGGCTTTGAAGAACTCAGAGCAGAGCTTGAAGAAAAACTCGCAAAATAAAGTATCGGAGGAAATCAAAATGATAAATTTACTTCTCGGCCATAAGGGCTCAGGCAAAACCAAAAAGCTCATCGACCTCACTCATGAAGCAGTTGAGGCTTCCAAGGGAAATGTCGTATGCATCGAAAAGGGCGACACTCTGACCTATGGTCTTGATTACAATGCAAGACTTGTAAACATCGAGGATTACAACATTAAGGGCTTTGATGCTTTCTACGGCTTCCTTTGCGGACTTTGCGCAGGAAACTATGACATCACCGATGTACTCGTTGATTCCACCCTTAAAATCGGCGGCGATGATAAAGCTGCTCTGGGCGATTTCGTCGCAAAGCTCAATACTCTGGCAGAAAGCGCAAACGTCAAGTTTACCCTTTCCGTTTCAGCAGACAAGAACGAGCTGCCTGAGGGCATTGAGGAAGTAACTGCGGTTTTATAAGCCGAAATAATTGTTTATCGGAGGGAAAGTAACGCTTTCCCTCCGCTGAGTCGTTTTATAAAAAATTAGGTTGACAAAGCCTATGTATTTATATTATAATACATCGAGTGAATCGAGGTACTGTAATGCAGGTTGATTTAAGAACCCTTTTTTCTCAGGAGGGCGAACGCCTTTCTGTGGAATATGACCTTGATATGTCTCAGCTCGGCGCAGAGCCGGAGCTGTTTGAAACACCTGTGCATATCAAAGGCGAAATAGTTAACAGAAGCGGAATAACCTCAATCAGCTATGACGCCGATTTTGTTTACACCCGCAACTGTGACAGATGCGATGAAGCATTGATTGAGGATATGCATTACAGCTTCTCGCATGTGCTGCTTCCGAATCTTGACGATGAAGCCGACGATGAGATAATCGAAGTGCCCGGCTGTATTCTTGATTTGGATGAGTTGGCTTATTCTGATATTTTGCTCGGCTTACCGACGAAATACCTGTGCTCTGAGGATTGCAAAGGGCTTTGCCCCCAGTGCGGAGCAAATCTCAATGATGGCGATTGCGATTGCGAAATCGACAATGTTGATCCTCGACTTGCAGCACTCAGAGATTTATTATAAAAGGAGGTGCTGAAGAATGGCGGTACCTAAGAGAAAAACTTCAAAGGCTAGAAGAGACAAGAGACGTTCCAGCGTATGGAAGCTTGACGCTCCCACTCTTGTAAAGTGCAATCACTGCGGTGAACTCATCAGACCTCATCGTCTGTGCGCTTCCTGTGGCTATTATAACGGCAGACAGGTTGTCAAGATGGAAAACGACAAATAATCAAGCAATAGCAAGGTTATTGACTGTAACGCTCGTGCGTCTGTGTTTCTGATTGACACAGACGCTCTTGAGTTGTTGCGGTCATTGTTTTTATCGGCGTTTGTAAAAAGGAGGGTCACGTATGCCTGTTCTTATCTGCGGTGTAGAGGAAAACAGCATAGCGCAGGAGTGCGGTATTGAAGCAGGAACAGTGCTTATTACAATAAACGAGCATGAGATTAACGACGTTCTTGATTTCCGCTTTTTTGAGGCGTATGAAAATTTGACGCTTCTGCTTGAAAAGTGCGGTGTACGCCGCACTGTTGAAATTGAAAAGGACGAATACGAGGAGCTTGGTTTGATTTTTGAAACCTACCTTATGGACAAGCAGAAATCCTGCAAGAACAAGTGCATTTTCTGCTTTATCGACCAGCTTCCCGAAGGCATGAGAAAAAGCCTTTATTTTAAGGACGATGATTCACGTCTGTCATTTTTGTTCGGGAATTACATGACCCTTACCAACATGACGGATAAAGATATTGACCGCATACTTATGATGCATATAAGCCCGGTGAATGTTTCCGTGCATACCATGAATCCACAGCTTCGCGTTGAGATGATGAAAAATCCAAACGCAGGCAAGTCCATCGAAATGCTGAAACGCCTTGCATCGGGCGGAGTAGATGTAAATTGCCAGCTTGTGCTGTGTCCGGGAATAAATGACGGAAAAGAGCTTGAATATTCCCTTGACGAGCTGATGAAGTTGACACCGGCAGTCAAAAGCATTGCCCTTGTGCCGGTCGGCTTGACAAAGCACAGAGAGGGTCTTTGCAAGCTTCGCCTTTTTAATGAAAAAGAAGCTGCCGATGTGGTTAAAACCGCCGAAAGCTATGCGGAAAAATCGTTAAAGAAAAACGGCTCAAGAATAGTGTATGCGGCAGATGAGTTTTATATAAAAGCAGGACTTCCCTTTCCAAAGGACGAGGAATACGAGGAATACGCTCAGATTGAAAACGGCGTGGGACTTGTAACTTCACTGGAAAGCGAATTTGCAAGAGCAGTGGAGGATACCGAGAGTGACGGCAGAGAGCGTGCTGTGACTATAGCCACAGGTGTTTCCGCCGCGCCGATACTCGAAAACATGCTGAATACCCATATGAAAAAGTGGGCATCGGTTAAATATAACGTAGTCCCCATTATAAATTACTTTTTCGGAGAGACTATAACCGTTGCCGGTCTTGTAACCGGGCAGGACCTTATCTCTCAGCTAAAGGGCAGAGATTTAGGCGATGAGCTTTTGATTCCACGGGTGATGCTCAGACACGAGGGGGATATGTTCCTTGACGATACCCTCCTTGAAACCGTGGAAAAAGAGCTTGAAATCCCGGTGCGCGTAGTGGAAAATGACGGCTATGAGCTGCTTGATGCAGTGCTTGGAGAATAAAAGAGGTGAATATATAATGGCGAAACCTATTGTTGCGGTGGTCGGCAGACCTAACGTGGGAAAATCCACGCTTTTCAATAAGATAACAGGCAAGCGGCTTGCAATTGTGGAGGACACTCCCGGTGTAACACGTGACAGGCTTTATGCCGACGGCGAATGGTGCGGACACGAATTTCTGCTTGTAGACACAGGCGGTATAGAGCCGTTTTCAAACGACGTGATACTGTCACAGATGAGACGGCAGGCACAGCTTGCAATCGACACCGCAGATGTTATCATACTTGTGACGGATATTCGCACAGGCGTTGTTGCAACGGATATGGAGGTTGCGGCAATGCTTCAAAAGAGCAACCGCCCCATTGTGCTGTGCGTAAATAAATGCGATACTCTCGGAGCACCTCAGCCGGAATTTTACGAGTTCTATAATCTCGGACTTGGTGACCCCATAGCGGTTTCCGCAACCCACGGTCACGGCACAGGCGATTTGCTGGACGAGGTTGTAAAATATTTCCCGGAGGATAATTCCGAGGATTTTGACGAGAGCTACATTAAGGTTGCCGTAATAGGCAAGCCGAATGCCGGCAAATCCTCACTGGTAAACAAAATCGTCGGTGAAGAAAGAATGATTGTTTCGGATATTGCCGGAACAACCCGTGATGCAGTTGACTCCGCTGTCGAAAACGAGCACGGAAAATTTGTGTTTATCGACACCGCAGGTATTCGCAGGCGCAGTAAGGTCAGCGATAATATCGAAAGATACAGCATAATCAGAGCCGAGGCCGCCATTGACAGGGCGGACGTTTGCGTTATTATGATAGACGCAACGGTGGGCTTCACCGAGCAGGATTCAAAAATCGCCGGACTTGCCAACGAAAAGGGTAAGGGCTGTATTATTGCGGTAAACAAATGGGACGCCATTGTGAAGAATAACCGAACAATGGACGATTTCAGGAAAAGTTTGGAAAATGACTTGTCTTTCATGTCCTATGCACCTATAATATTCATATCCGCAAAAACGGGGCAAAGACTGGACAGGCTGTTTGAGCTTATTAAGTACGTTGCAGACCAGAACTCGATGCGCATTACCACAGGTATGCTTAACGAGCTTTTGGCTGAGGCAACACAGCGTGTACAGCCACCTACGGATAAGGGCAAGCGGCTGAAGATTTATTATATGACACAGCCATCAACCAAGCCGCCGACATTTGTGTGCTTTGTCAATAATGCGGATTTGTTTCATTTCTCATATCAGCGTTATCTTGAAAACAGGATAAGGGAGACTTTCGGTCTGGAGGGTACTCCGGTGCGATTTGTGATACGAGAAAGGTCAGATAAAAAATAGGGAGGCATCATCGTAATGGGAAGTAAACTTGTTATAGTTTATGTACTGTCTGCGATTCTGGCATATCTTCTGGGAAGCATAAATTTTTCGATAATAATCACAAAAATATATTTAAAAAAGGACATACGCGAGTTCGGAAGCGGCAATGCGGGAACCACAAACGTGCTCCGCAGTGTGGGCGCACTGCCCTCTGCCCTTACCTTTGTGGGAGATTTTCTGAAAGCGGTGCTGTCTATATGGGGCGCACAGCTTTTGTATGAAGCGGTGTTCAAGCTTGACATAGGCTACGGCGATGAGCTTATGCAGATTGCAAAGGGTATAGCGGCTCTGTTTGTGATAATCGGGCACATGTGGCCGGTTTATTTCGGATTTAAGGGCGGAAAGGGTGTTGTAACCGGCGCGGCACTGTCGCTCATGATGCACCCGGTTGCCTTTGCGGTTTGTATCGGAACCTTTATTATCTGCGTGCTTATTACAAAAATCGTTTCAATATCCTCTTGCATAGCAACGGCAACATTCCCGATAACCATGTTTATTATCACATATTTCTTCCATTACAAAGTCAATGACGGCGCAAATCTTTACTATGTGATAATAATGACCGCTCTGGCGTTTTCCTATGCCGCACTGATAATCTGCAAGCACCATGAAAACATTAAAAGACTTATCGCCGGTACGGAATCGAAAATTTCCGTGAAGAAAAAAGAAGCATAAAGATAAACAATGAGGCAGTAAAAAACGAAAGTTTTTTACTGCCTCTGTTTTTATGATATTACTATTTGACAAAAGCTTTGAAGTTAACCGAGGCGAACGTTTATGACTAAATGCTTTTATTAAGTAGCAGCATAAATGTCACAGCCCGGAAATTCGCTCAAAAACGGAACGTTTTCAGCCTGAACGACCTTGCCGTTGAGATAGTCAAGCTCATAAGCTTCGGTGGTAAAATCAAAAGTAAGACGATAGGAATAAAGTGCTTGCCTGGTGTAACCCGTGCCCTTGTTAAGGGCGTTTGTGCCGTACTTGCCGTCACCGAGCAGAGGATGTCCGATTGATGCCATATGCGCGCGTATCTGGTGGGTACGACCTGTCAACAGGTCGATATGCAAAAGAGACAGATTATTCCGCTCGGCAATCACGCGATATTTTGTGCGTATGGTTTTTGCGTTCTGAGACGGCATTGAATCAATGTAAACCCTGTTTTGTTCCTCGTTTTTAACCAGATAGCCGGTAAGCGTCGCTTCTTTCGGACGTACCTTACCGTGAACGATGCACAGGTACTCCTTGTGGATTTCCCTGTCCTTCATTTTCTGATTCAAGATTCTCAGTGCCGCCGCGTTTTTTGCCGCAATAACAAGTCCTCCGGTGTTGCGGTCGATTCTGTTTACCAGAGCCGGAGCAAATGAATTTTCATCATCGGGGTCGTATTCTCCCTTTTCGTAAAGATAGCGGTGTATTCTGGCGATGAGAGTATCCGTTTGGTAATCGTTGTCCGGGTGAACAAGTACGCCGGGCTTTTTGTCCGCAATAAGGATATTTTCATCTTCGTAGCTTATCTCAATGCTTTTTGATGCCTTGAGAAAATCAAATTTATATTCCGGCTCGCTTAAAACATCATCGGGCAGATAAACCTCCAGAACATCTCCCTCATTCAGTCTGTCGGAAATTTGACAGCGTTTTCTGTTGAGCTTGATATTTTTGGTGCGTATCGCTTTGTACATCATGCTCTGAGGAAGAAACGGAAATGCCTTGCCCAGAAATTTGTCAACGCGCTGACCGGCATCATTGTGCTTGATAATCAGTTTTTTCATATAGCAGCTCCGTGTGTTTGATATTGAAAATTATACATCAAAAGCGGTAATATTTAAATAGCATTATAAATATTTTCTTATAAGAGGGAAAATATCTTTAAAAATGCTTGATATAAAGCCCTTTTGTATGATAAAATTATATGGGTAAATATATCCCATATTAACACAGGCAGGGGAAGTGCACAAGCATGAAAAAAAGAGCTATCGCATTACTGGCGGTATTGCTGATGATATTTGTTATGATGCAGGGAACGGCAACGCCTGTAAATGCTACCGGCACTGCCGCAAGCATCAAGCTACAGCTCAGTGTTGACAAAGAAAGCGTAAGAAAGGGACAGACTTTTTATCTTACATATAATTTGACCAACGCCAGTCCCTATGACATAAGCTACCTTTCCTTTGCCATATACTATAACTGCGCGGACTTTGAATACTGCGAATTTGTTGCAGACACCGCAAATCATTATCATTCCGGCTCAAACTCAACGGTGGATTCCACCACGGGTAAAATTACGGTTGAATTTGAATCGAATGCAAATTCCGCATATCTTCACGGGCAGTCTAAAAACGCAAGCATTGCTTTTAAAATGAAATATAAGGGCAATGGCTATATGCAGGATTCCGTTCAGGAGTTTTATATCGGCGACCTTGTTGTAAAAAGCGAAGCAAGCTACACCTATACGGGCATAGATTATACTTTCGGCTCTGCCGAGGTCGATACGAAAAGCGCGTCAATAACCCTTAATGCGCTTTCGGACGATAATACTCTTTCAAACATCGAGCTTAAAGTCAGCGGAAGCAAAATTGCTCTCGAACCGTCCTTTGACCCGAATGTTACTCAATATGCGGCGTATGTTGAGTACACAGGCGGCAGTATTGACGCCAAATTCCCGGCAAGCGACAGTGCCGCAACCGTTTCACATAATTTTTCAAGGCAGATAAATACCGGCAGCAATGATTATTACATAGTGGTAACAGCGGAAAACGGCAGTATCCGCACATATAACATAAATCTTCATCTGATACCACAGGGAATGACGGTTGCCGAATACAAGGAGTATTTAAGCTCTCTCGACAATCCGGTGTCTTCCGCTCCCGAATTGACATCGGAGCCGGAAATCATATCGGAAACCGATGTGAGCGGAACGGACGATGTTGTGTCAAGCGAGATACCGATTATCTCGGAGGAAATAACGCCTACCGACAATGCTGCTCTAAACGAATCAAGCGAAACCGAAAAAGCCGTCGGCGGCTTGAGAGGCTTTCTCGAAAGCATATCTCCGGCAGTGCTTATAGGAGCACTGGGCGGACTTATTCTGCTTGTGGCAGGAGGCTTTACGGCAGGCTACATCGCACACAAAAAGGTTCAGAGAGAAAAAATGCTCGCCAATTACCTCGATTATTATAACGACGATTATTACGATGACAGCTACACCGATTACGGCTATGGCGATGATTATTACGAGACAGACGAATACTATGACGAGTATTGATTAAAAGGAGAAGCGACATGAACAAAATGAACGGAAAGGTCAAGGCGTGGATAATAGTTACGTTGTGCCTTGTTTTGGCTGCTTTCATGGTGCCGTTTATTACAGCGGAATATGAAGCGGATACCGATGCTCCGGTTGTCATTGTTCTCGACCCCGGACACGGCGGACCGGATTTCGGCGCATGTAATACTGCCGACGGCATTTACGAATCGGACCTGAATCTTGCCATTGCACGTGCCTGTTACGAAGAACTTCAGCGTTATGACGGCGTTAAGGTCTATATGACCCATAACGGTCTTGACCCCAAAGGCTCAAAAATGACTCTCAACGAGCGTGTACGCTATGCAAACAGTGTCAATGCGGACATTCTTATCAGTCTGCACTGCAATGCCGCCGAAAGCGACACCGCCTGCGGCTCGGAGGTTTACGTTTCCCACAGTACATATAAATCGGAATATAACGAAAAAAGTACGGAGCTGGCAGTGTGCTTTCTGAAAAACTTCCGTGAGCTGGGCTTTGAAATAAGAGGCGTAAAAACCCGCCTCAGCAACGGCTCAAGACAGTACTACCATTCGGACGGTACCCAGGAGGTCGGAGATTATTACGCGGTCATCGGTGATACAATTAAGTATTATGCGATTCCCGGAATTCTCGTGGAGCACGGCTTCGTCAAAGGTGACGCGGAGCGGCTTAACAGCGCGGAAAAGCTTGCCGCAATAGGAGTTGCCGATGCTCAGGCAATAGCGGAATACTACGGGCTGACGCTTAAAGAAAATGCCGATACCTCGCGACAGGACAGCCTGTACGAAAATGTTTACCTGACCGACGAGGAGCGCAGAGAGGTCACGGAGCTGGAGGAGTATATTCTCAGTTTGCCTGTTGAAATAACCCGTGATGATGAGCTTGACATTACACGCATCAACGAAATATATGAAAGCCTGAGCGATGAACAGCTTAAAATAATCGACGATGATGTGGTTTCTACGCTGTATCAGGCACTTTTGCAGCTTGAATATCTGCGATACCCAATCAGGCTTGAAATTCGCGATAATGAAAATCTGTTTATAAACATGTTCGATAAAACGCTGAGCGGATTTGAAATCGGCAACGACGGCATAACAGTGGACGAAATAATCGGCAGTGTTAATATTGCCTTCGATATGAAATCGTTGATTGAAAACGAAAGATATACCGCCGAGGAGCAGTTAATTGCCGAGGGCAATTACGAGCCTGCACAGGAGGAAATTCTGGAACGCGCACGGCAGAATGTTAACGATTATCTCCTGAACGCGGCGTTTACGATAGTTATGACCGACCAGAACGGCGAAATAATCAGCGGTGACGAGCTTGTCGGAAACGGCTGTCATGTTTGCATAATCGCGGATATGGAATACGTCCAGACTGTGACGGTAACTCTTGCCGGTGACATAAGCGGAGACGGAGTTATAGATTCGCTGGATAATCTTATGCTGTCAAGCTATGTTCAAAACGGCACGGAGCTTACACGGGAGCAGCTTCTGGCGGCGGACATCAACGGTGACGGCGTTGCGGATTCTGCCGATGCGGAGCTTCTCGCCGCCATGATACTGGGCTAGGACATGCTGCCCACAGTTATACGGAGGCAATCCACTTTGAAAAACAAAATCATAAAAACAGCACTTGCCGTGCTGACGGTGTGTGCGGCTGTATTTTCCCTCTTTTGCCTGCCTGTCCATGACGTGCAGGCGGCTGTATCGCCGCAGTTTACGCTGGGGGTAGACAGGGAAAGCGTTTCTCAGGGCGAATATGTAACGGTAACTTTGTTTGTAACAAATGCAACGGAAATTCCCGTAACTGCATTCAAGGGAACAATTACGTTCAATTCAAGATATTGTGAATATTTGTCGTATATTCTGGAAAGCGACATGAACAACTGCGTCATGTGCGGTGACAGCAGTGTTTATATAAAAGACAATACTGTCAGCTTTCTTTATAACGACCCCTCCGCATCTGTTATACCCGGAGACGGCACCACCAAAAGAGTATTCAGCATAAGCTTTGCAATACCGACGGGCGCTCCACGGGGGACAACCTATTTTTCGGCGGCAATTGAAGGCTGCTACGGAAACGCAGAGGGTAGCCATACCTTTTCGGTAGGGTCTATAACTCAGGTCAGCGTCTCAGTCAGAGCTGCCGCCACTACTACAACGACAACAACAACTACAACCACTTCTACTACCACCACTACGACAACAACTGCCTCAACCGAGACGCGCTCCTCCGATGCATCTCTTGCGGAGCTGATTGTCTCCCCCGGAGACTTGAATCCGAGGTTTTCGCCGGATAATGTCGCCTACACCGTCACTGTCCCCTATGAGGTTTCGGTGATACGCATTGTGGCTTCGGCCAATTATTACAGAGCAAATGTTTACGGAACAGGCGCAGAACCGTTGAACGTGGGCAGCAATATTTTTAATGTAATGGTAGTTGCGGAGGACGGAACTGTAAAGCAATACGGCATAATAGTACAGCGGCAGGCACAGACCGTTGCAGAGCCGGTTACGTCCGATTCCGATTCGGCGGTAATAATCATGCCGATTACGCCCACCGATATTGTAATATCTCAGAGTGATATTACAATCGGTATAGTCACGCCTACCGATTCCGAGCTTGATGCGCTTTTAAGTGCGGTTACGCAGGAACAAGCGGCTGACAGCGACAACACATTTAAAATCATCGGCATATCCTTTGCAGTGCTCGCATTGTTTTTCTTCGGCTTCCTGTCGGGTTATTACATCGACAAGGCAAACAAAAAGCGCGAAGAAGAAAATCGCATCGTGAGAGAGCTTGCATACGGAAGACAGAACAGCGACAATGATATGCAAAGCATCACCGATTCCTATGACAATC
Source organism: uncultured Eubacteriales bacterium (assembly GCA_964500965.1). Lineage (GTDB taxonomy): Bacteria > Bacillota > Clostridia > Oscillospirales > Acutalibacteraceae > JAISGQ01. The sequence continues at coordinate 130,314 of CAZCQZ010000001.1, forward strand.
CCTTTGACAGTCTTTATGAAAATTCATACGAAAATTCATACGAAAATTCATACGAAAATTCATACGAAAATCCATATGATAATTCGTATGATAACCGGTACGGTATGAATTACGGCGATGTTAACAACGAATATCAAAACGGCTTCGACGATTTTAACGGCTACAATTGATAATGAATTTAAGCTTATATTTATTGAAACAGGCATGACCGAAATCATGCCTGTTTCAATAAAATGCAGTATTCAGGTATCAGCACTCAATCATTTTGACGTAGTATGTCCTCTTTCTCGGACCGTCAAATTCAACGAAGTAAATGTTTTGCCATATTCCCAGCAACGGCCAGCCCTCCCTGATTATGACAGTGACCTGGCAGCCGAGACTGCTGGAACGTATATGAGCATAGGAGTTACCCTCGGAGTGCAGATAATCCGGAGAGTCCGGGAACGCACGGGAAAGTCCGAGCAAAAGGTCTTTTCCGACGTTGACATCGGTATTTTCATTCATGGTAACCGACGCGGTCGTGTGAGGACAGTAGACCAGTGCAATTCCCTCCTCGATTCCGCTTTCCTTAATGGCGTCCGATACACTTTTAGTGATATTATACACACCTGTTTTTTCGGTTTGCAGAGAAAATTCCAATACCTTACCCATAGAATAACCCCCTAAAATTTTATAATGTGGTGATTGAAATGAAATTGCCGACAAAATACTACGTATTTATCGTACTGATTTTAGTGATGTGTGCTGTTATGATTATAACGTATTATTTTGAGTACACATCGGGTAAGCAAATTGTATCCGAGGAAATTTATTCCGCACATTCACGGGCATATTCAGTACAAAAAGAGACTGAGACAAGTGAAAGCGACATTGCGAAAACCGTGAATATCAACACGGCAACGGCACAGGAGCTGGCGGATTTTCTGCCCGGCATCGGAATTGTAAAAGCCGAAAGCATAGTCGCCTATCGCGAGGCAATAGGCGGCTTTAAATCGGTAGATGAGCTGATAGAGGTTCAGGGCATAGGCGAATCAACCTTGGAGAAGATTCGCGCCTATTGCAGAGTGACAGATGATTAGATGTCGAAATGCTCCATGTGGTCGGGAATGCCGTCACCATCGGTATCGGGCATGGAATCAATCATTTCGGAGCCGCGTATTCCTCTGCTGCTTCTGTCCTTTTCAAGATATTCGGTAAGGTATGCGCGAAATTCACGGACGTGCTTTATGTTCTTGATCTGGAAATTACCGCTGGACTGATCCTTTGAGTTGACCTCAAGAGTACCCAGCCCCACCAGACGTTGCCACAGTGAACGTCGAACAGTCATATCGACAATACGATAAAGCTTTACTTCGTCCTCAACTGTATTAAGAAAACCGGTTTTGATTATGAGGATTTTGTCGGTAAGTGTGTAGGTTGTAAAGGTGAAAGGCAGACCCAAAAATAGCCACCTTTGACGCTCTTTGATGATAATGTTATCTTTGGCGATTGACATGATTCATACCTCCGTATACTGTTTTTCTAAAGTATAGCACAGATTTTTAAATAAAACAATATTTCAGCGAACACTGATTTAATAAATTGCATAAATCAAAAATAGAAAATGAGTATACAAGAGCAAGAAAGAGAAAAACAGAGAAATCACGAGTTCGTGCCGAAGTACATTAAATTTGTCTTAAAAAAGTGTTGACTTGTGGAAAACACTGTGATATTATACTCAAGCAAAGTGACTTCGCAAGGCGTTGTCACGCCTATATTATATTTAGGAGGAACCTAAGAATGTCAACATTTATGCCCAAGGTCGGTCAGGTTGACCGCAAGTGGTATGTTCTTGACGCTGCCGGAAAGCCCCTTGGCAGAGTTGCTGCTCAGGCTGCTGTTCTTCTCCGCGGCAAGCATAAGCCCACTTTTGCCCCTCATGTTGATTGCGGCGACCATGTAATCGTCATCAACTGTGATAAGGCTGTTCTTACCGGAAGCAAGATGGATAAGAAGATTTATTACCGTCACACCGGCTACATCGGACACCTTAAATCTACTAAGGCTAAGGTACTTCTCAAGTCTAAGCCTACCCGTCCCATGGAGCTTGCTATCAAGGGAATGATTCCCGATACCACTATCGGTCGTGCAGCTCTTACCAGACTGCGTTGCTATGCAGGCGCAGAGCACAAGCATCAGGCACAGCAGCCTGAGACTTGGGAACTTTAAGGAGGTAACGAAGAATGTACGATAAAGCACCTTATTTCTACGGTACAGGAAGAAGAAAGTCCTCCGTTGCAAGAGTTCGTCTCTATCAGGGTACCGGCAAGATTACTATTAACGGCCGCGATATTGATGATTATTTCGGTCTTGAGACTTTGAAGCTCATCGTTCGTCAGCCCCTTGCACTTACCAACACCGCAGAGAAGTTCGACATCGTATGTAATGTCGGCGGCGGCGGAGTAACCGGTCAGGCAGGCGCAATCCGTCACGGCATTTCCCGTGCACTTCTCCAGTTCGATTCTGAAAAGCTTCGCCCCATTCTTAAAAAGGCCGGCTTCCTCACTCGTGACCCTCGAATGAAGGAAAGAAAGAAGTACGGTCTGAAAGCCGCACGTCGTGCACCCCAGTTCTCAAAGAGATAACAATTTATCACCGAAAAGCCTTGTATTTCAAGGCTTTTCTTGTTTTTATAACGGATTTTGATTGCTATTTGATGTACGAAAACGTAAAAACAGGCAAGCTCGCTATGAGCTTACCTGTTTGCTTTTGATTCATTCTCCAACTGTTGACAAAAAGCGAAGTACACCAAATGAAATAAATCCACCCACGCCCGCAGGCATTTCACATGGCGAAGCAATATTTCACGCTCGGAGAGCATTTCACAAATTCCGAAAGGGATTTATTTCGTTGAAAGAAGCACCTCTCGTCCGACAGACGAAAGGTGCTTCTTTTCTGGCGGAGAAGGAGGGATTTGAACCCTCGCGCCAGTTACCCAGCCTACTCCCTTAGCAGGGGAGCCCCTTCACCACTTGGGTACTTCTCCGTAGTGAACACACAAATTATAGCATCTTATCCATAACAAGTCAAGTAAAATTTACGCGATAATAAAAAATTCTCCGCAAATCGGATTTTTGAAAAAATACAAAGCTTAAACAGTGCGGTTTGAAGCTGAATGTTTATATCAAACAACGGCGCTAAAATACGCACAGGGACTGCGGAGGTCATTTCCGAAGTCCCTGTTATCATCAAGCAATGTAAAAATGCCTTACGAAAGCCGAAAATGATTATGTTTTCTCACTTTCTCTTATTATAATCCTCCTCAATGTCCCGACACCAACTGTCAGGAATAGGGGCGTTTACACGCATATTGCAAATCGGTGCCGCGAGAGCATCGTAAAGCACTTGTGTACCTTCACTATCCGCATGGTAGTTGACTGCTCGGTTGCGTTCAATGCCAATACGCGCCGCAGTTTCTACCGCATCAATATTCGCTCCGATAAACAGAAACTCCCAACCGTACTTTTCCTTTTGACGCTCGATCATCTTTTTCACTTCGTCACTGCTGTATTTATGACTGGCGTTTTCCATGCCGTCCGTTGTGATAATGAACATCGTATGTGCCGGCACATCTTCCGGACGGGCGTATTTATGAATGTTGCCAATATGATGAATCGCACCGCCGATAGCATCAATAAGTGCCGTACACCCACGAACGGTGTAATCTCTGTTTGTCATCTTCGGCACGTCCTTCAGACGGATTCTGTCGTGGAGCACCTCACTTACATTGTCAAAAAGAACAGTCGATACATAGGCTTCTCCCGGCTCTTTCTTTTGTTTCTGTATCATTGCGTTAAATCCGCCGATAGTGTCACTCTCAAGACCTGCCATAGAGCCGCTTCTGTCTAAGATAAATACCAGTTCCGTTACATTATTCTCTTTTCCTGTTTTCATTTTGTTTACCTCCGAATTTTATTGGGTTTCTCAACTCTGTGACTATATGATAGCCCAAATTTTCGGAGGTATGGTCGCATAAAAAGCGACATATGCTATTTCCATGCAATTCGCAGGTCACGTAAATTACTTATTATCATTGGAATAATACCGAATCATTTCTTTTACACCCCAAGAAGTCTCTGATCAAATGCAAACAAAGCCTCGTTTATTTCAAATATGTTATAATTACCGTTTGCAACAAAATACTCGATAATAATATCAAATTTACTGCTGTGCGAAAGCGCAAAGCCTGCTTTTTCAAGCATCTCCTTTGTTTCTTCCATGCTAAGCTCCAGTGCAATGGCAAAAGCAATGGCTGTTGTTTTTTTCGGGTGGTAGTGAATGTCGCTTCGTATTTTTGAAAACAGCTTTCTATCCACATTTGCCTTCTTGTAACATTCGGCATCGGACATGCCTTTTTCGTCGATTTTGCGTAGCAGCATCTGCGAAAAGCTCTCGTCAATCCGACTGACCGCATCTTCCAGCGATACCGCCTCAGGCATTCTTACAGGCGGACAATACGTAGCGTACAGCTTGCCGTCTTCAAATTTGTCAGAAAGAATCGGCATATCTTCCAAAGCCGCGCTTTCCGAGCATTCGTCCATGCAGGTTCTGCTGAAAACACAATGCGTATCGACATATTTATCGTCAATATAGGTTGCAATATCCGAAAACAGCTTCTCGCTGATTTTAAATGCGGATTTATCAAATACCACAATATATACCAGCATATCGTGTTCAAGCATGAATCCCGTTATGGTGTCGACTGCCGTTTTCAACGCCAGGTCTTTCGGATACCCATATATGCCGCTTGAAATAAGCGGCAACGCAATAGATGTGCATTCCTTTTCAACGGCAATTTTCAGCGATTCACGATAACAGCTTGCCAAAAGCTCCTGTTCGCCGTTATGACCGCCTTTCCACTTCGGTCCCACTGTGTGAATAACGTATTTACAGGGAAGCTTGTAGCCCTTAGTAACCTTTGCCTGACCGACCTTACAACCGCCGAGCTTCACGCATTCCAAAAGAAGTCCCATACCGGCGGCTCTATGTATAGCGCCGTCAACGCCGCCTCCGCCTAACAGTGATTGATTCGCCGCATTGACAATGGCATCGCATTCAATTTTTGTAATATCGTTTCTGACAATTTTTATCGGCATGATTCCACCTCGCTGTTAATAATGTTGCGATAACAAAAACAATTACCCCTCCCATGATTACCATTCATCGCCTTGCGGATAGCCGGAATCGTTATAATAATTTCCGTACTGTTCCTCAAATTCTCTGTCCATTTTTCTGCGCTTTCTTACAACGCCGGTGACAATAATAACGGTAACGGCTACTACGACAAACAGCACTATAACGGCAATCACTATCATCTCCGTAAGCTTTCCGCTCGCTTTAAGCATATTGAGATATGTGTCAACGGTAATGCTCACTTTCACCGCTTTACTTTTAAGTCCCTCGTCATCATATACATAAAACGTAAAGCTGTCCTCTCCTGTGAATCCGTCGTTTGCGGTGTAAGTGAATTTCCCGTTTGATGCATCTATCTCCAACACGCCGTTAACCGGGTATACGTCAACCATAAAAGTTGTTATTTTCCCGTCTAAATCCTGTGCACTCAGTTTGCCGCTATAGGTTTTCCCGGCGGCGCACTCTATTTTCAGCGCGTTCGCAACAGGCTTTTCACTTGGCACGGTTATTATACTTACAAAGCCCTCATTGCTTTTCTCGCCGTTTTCGGTAATCACCGTATAACCGAAGGTTTCCGTTCCGGCAAAATTTTCCGGCGGAGTATAAGTAAAATCAAATCCGTCAATTTCAAGCGTACCGTATTTAGGGAAAGTTGTCACTTCTATGCGTGAAAATGTTTCGTTTTTCGACATTGCAACGCTGAGTTTTCCCTTTGTTTCTTCGTTTTTAGCGGCAATATAAGTGCCGTTCCCGGCAGTTGTTTTGCCGTTTTGCCCCACAAGCAATGTAACAATCGCTTCGTTGCTTGTGTCATTATCATTGTCCGTGGCGATATAAGTAAAGCTGTCAAGACCCACATATGTATCATCCGGCGTGTATACTAACGTTCCGTCACTGCTCAGCGACACTTTGCCGTGCTCCGGCTCACCTGTTACCGAAAGGGACGACACCACACCGTCAAAATCCGTTGCGCTGACTGCGGCAATCAGTGTACCGTTCGTGTTGACAAAAAAGCTGTGATTGTACGCCGCAGGCGGCTTTGAACGCGTGACATTTATAATGACCTCAACCGGTAGAGACTGTGCTCCGTCAGATGCCGTGACAATGTAGCCGATACGCTGTTCGCCTCGCGCACTTTCCGAAGCGGAATAACTGAGCAGTCCGCTTTCGCTTAATGTGACACTTCCCGATGCAGGTGTCTGCGTAAGCCGGAATTTTTCGCCCTCTCCCTCAACACTGCTTACTTCAAGCTGCCACGAAAAAGCTCTGCCGGCAGGGATAAAAAGATAGTTCGACGGACTTACTGGGCGCGTTTTAAAGGCGGACAGTCTCGTTGCTTCATTTATTCTGAATGTTTCGATATTTGCCTCAAAGCCCTCCGAAGACGTTGCCGCTCCGTTTTCAAAATATACCGTACCGTTAACGGCGTGCTGTGTATAATCGGCATATTCAAGCTCATTTTCGGAAAGGCGTGAGTTTATTTCCCACGCTTTCATTGTCGATGTGTCTCCATTCCACCAAGCCTCCGCATTCGTTTTCCCTTTTTCACTGTACCATGCGGAAATTGTTTTCGTGTTTGCCGCGCTGAACACTCCGTTTTGAATGAACACCGCCGATGAAAGTGTGCTTCTGAAGTCAAAAAGCTTCGGATTGTCAAGCCAGATGCCGCCGGAAGCAAGCACTTCCGCTCCGAAGCGCTCCCCCTCAGTTATTATCGAGCTTTCCTCGCCCACTCTCAGCATTCCGTTGCTTATTCGGATTCCCGAATCCTGTGTTCCCTTTGCGCACAGTTTGCCGCCCTGTGAAACGCGGATATTGCCGTCCTCGACAAATACCGCACAGCCGCCCTCTGCGCAAACTGTGCTGTTTGTGCCTATCAAAAAATCTCCGGCCGTACAGAAAAGCCCGAATCCTCCGCCGCTTTCTATTTCAATCGAACTGCCGTCTTCGACAATCACAGAGCCTACCACACTGATCACGGCACTGCCGCTGTCAGATTGAATTTTGCCTGTAACGGTAATGCTTGAATTTGTCACACGCAGGTAGCCCTGCGTACTTGTTTCCGTACCAATCCATATTGCAGGTGCGCTGTCACCGCCTGCTATCACAGCAGAACAGCCGCTTTCAAAAACCACCGCTTCGCCGGAATATATTGCCGTGCCGTCGGACGTTATTCTCACATCACTTTCTTTGCCAAAGCCAACGGCATCTGCAAGCCGTGTTCCCGGCGAATATATCCCGTATTTCCCGGCTTCTTTTATATAAACCATACTTCCTTTCCCGGTCTGTAAGCCTTTTGAGGCGGAAATGCCCGTACCCACCCTTTCACAATCGACGCAGGCATATTCTCCGATGTCGGCAGAGGTTTCAGTGTAAATTCCCGTTTTTGCGGATTTGCACTTTATAACCGAGTATTCACCTACCGACATTTTTGCATATACCGATATTCCGAAGTCCGCCGCGGAGCTTTTTGCCGCAAGAGTTATATCACATTTGCTTCCGCAGGTAAAGCTGCCCTTTGCGCTGATACCGCTGCCGTCGGAGAAAGAATTGATTATCACCTTGTCTCCCAGCGTAACCGAGCCTCCGGTTGCACACAGAGTACAGCCGTCATAAAGAGATGATGTAATTGATGTTTCACTGTCGATTTTAATATCGCAGCCTGCCGCGAGCAATCCGCCGAAGCCGCTGAGACTTACTGTGTTCCCACTTCCTATAATTGCCGTCGGCGCGGTCGAAACTCTGCCGAAAACGTTTATTGCCGCGCTGTTTGTTTGAGCGGCACTTTCCGCGGTAACAGCGCAGTTTTCTTCTGTTTTCAGACTATCACAGCAGATGCCGCCCTTAACATTTACGGCAGAGTCTTTTTTTATTTCAAGGGAGCATTCCTCAATATTCAAGGCGGCTTTCTTTGCATTCTCGGCATCGACAGTCAGCGACCCGTGGGCGGCAACAACGATTTTCTGCTGTGCGCCGCTTTCCGTTCCGGACGCTATTGCCGAGCCGTAGCTGCTTTTGAAACTGTTTGTGCCGGAAAATGTCAGACATCCGTTTCCTCTGTATATGTAAAATAACACTCCGGAGGTGGTTGTATCATTGATAACTATATTTGATACCGATACTTCTCCGCCGTTTGTATTGGCTGCCAGAGCAATTTTATTTTGAGTTCGCGAAATCAATGTAGCCGAAGAATCAACGGTTGCATTGCTGTTCAAAAGCAGTCCGTAGCCTCCGGCAAATTCAACCGTTCCCTCCAGCCTGATATTTCCGTTGGATTTGATTATAAAATCGTTTTCCCCCGTCAGTACGATGTTTTTCAAAATAAGGCTTGCACCCTGCTTTACTGTCAGATAAATGCCGTTTTCGGCGGTCAGCGTACTGCCCTTTCCGTCAATTGTCAAATTTCCGCTCACTGTGACAAATTCGTTTAAGTGCGCGTCATTGTAGTTAATTGTTATACTCTCAACGCTTTCATTATTCAGAGCATCAAGCAGCTCGGTATCCGAATTAACATCTAATGCCCACACTGTTTTTCCTGCAAAAACCGTTAAAACAACCAACGCAACAAGTGCAAGCAGAGTTTTCAAAGGTTTCATATTTTCACCTCAGAACCGATAATTTATACTTCGTCAGTTCACATAATACAATCTTTATGATATTATAAGGCACAGTCGGTGTGTTTTCAACCGTTAAGCACAAAATATTCCTACCGCTATCCGTTTGTTTCACATTTTAAAATGCGTCGTTTTTGAAATTTCCGATTTCACATATTGCATTTTTCAATAAACTGCTTTTTATGCTTGCAATTGTCTTTGCTGTGTGATACAATAACTACTACTGAAAACAGCCAACCTGCGCAGCGGCATGCGGATGCCGGGTCCTGTGCGACAGAGCGACGTGAATCATGTCAGGCGGGGAACCGAGCAGCATTAAGCGTTTTGCTTTGGGCGCCGCAGCAAACCTGGTGTCCGTATGGCGGTGCGCAGGTTGTTTTTAGAAAACAGGGAGTGAGCACGTGTATCAGGTATTATACAGAAAATGGCGACCTAAGATTTTTGATGATGTCTACGGTCAGCCCCAGGTGACTATGACACTGCTCAGTGAGCTTAAAGGAAACAAGCTTGCTCACGCCTATCTGTTTACAGGCACACGCGGTACAGGTAAGACCACCTGTGCGAAAATACTCGCCAAGGCGGTAAACTGTCTGCACCCGATTGACGGCAATCCCTGCAACGAATGTGAAGTGTGTCGCGGCATTGAGGACGAAAGCATAACCGATGTCATAGAAATGGACGCCGCATCAAACAACGGCGTTGATGACATAAGAATGTTGCGCGATAAGGTGAATTTCACACCCTCTGTCTGCAAGTATCTTGTGTATATAATCGACGAAGTACATATGCTTTCCACGGCGGCGTTTAACGCACTGCTTAAAACTCTTGAGGAGCCGCCGCCTTACGTGATGTTCATTCTCGCCACCACCGAGGAGCACAAAATACCGGCGACTATTCTTTCACGTTGCCAGAAGCTTAACTTCAAGCGCATAGCTCCGGAGGATATTGCCGAAAGGCTTAAATATATCGCCGGAGAGGAGGGTGCGCTTCTTGAGGACGATGCGGCTACGCTGATTGCCCGTCTTGCCGACGGCGGTATGCGTGATGCAATTTCACTTCTCGACCAGTGCCTTGTCCGCGACCGTGAGGTTACGGAGGACGTCGTAATCGCCGCCGCCGGAATGGCTGGAACCGACCACCTTTTTGAGCTGTCGCGGCTGATTTCCTGCGGTGACTGTGCAGGCATTATCGAATATATCGCAACACTTTATTCGGAAGCAAAGGATTTGTACCGCGTCTGTGAGGAGCTTATAAATCACTTCCGCTCCCTTATGATAATAAACTCCGTGCAGAAGCCGGAGGCTGTGCTCACGGTTTCAACAGCGGAGCTTAAACGGCTCACAGAGGACGCTCAGCGGTATTCTCTGCCGCAAACTCTGAATATTATTGATTCTCTCAACACCGCCCTTGAACGCATGAGCCGCGGAGCTTCACGCAGAGCTGAGCTTGAAATGTGCCTTATCCGCATTTCACGTGATTTACAGAAAAGCGATTCCGGCGACCTTGCCGCCAGAATAACCGCCCTTGAAAAACAGATACGGTCGGGAGTGTTTATGAAGCAGGCAAGCCCCGACGATATGCCACAGGCAAAGCCTGCGGCTTCACCGGCACTGCCGAAGCTTCAGGTGCAGGAGCTTAGTGACAGGGCAACACCTTACGAAGAATGGACAAGGGTGCTGTCACTTCTCGAAGAACGGCATGAAAGCGCGATATTTGCGGCACTGTCAGGTTCACGGGCATACGTCAGCGATGATTATCTGCTTGTGGACTGCAATGATTTCGGTGCGGAAATGCTCAGACAGCCCAGAGTGAAAAATAATCTCAGGTCGATTATTGCAGAGGTTTCCGGCAAACAGTACAGGCTCGGTCCGTACCGTCCGAGCATCGGCGGCATGACCCCTGAAAACAGCGCAGGCAACGCACTTATCGAAAGACTGAAACTCAACGGAATTGAGTCGCAAGACTGAATATACAACAAACGGAGGAAACACTTATGAAATCAAGATTACCGGCAGGCTACGGCGGCGGTATGCCTAATAATATGAACAGCCTTGCCCGTCAGGCACAGAAAATGCAGGAAGAAATGGAAAAGGTTACCGAGGAACTTAACGCAAAGGAATATGAGGTAAGCTCCGGCGGAAACGCCGTTGTTGTTAAAATGACCGGCGCACTTGAAGTCAAGGGCATAGAAATAAAGCCGGAGGTCGTTGACCCCGATGACACCGAAATGCTCGGTGACCTCATTACCGCTGCCGTTAACGAAGCCATTCGTCAGATTAACGAGGAAAAAGAGAGCCGTCTCGGACCTCTTACCGGCGGTCTGAGCATTCCCGGTCTGTTCTGATATGTCTTACACTATTGCAGCACTTTCAACGCTTATCGAACAGTTTGAAAGCCTTCCGGGTATCGGACATAAAACGGCGCAACGGCTTGCCCTGCATATGCTTGACATTCCCGTTGAAAAAGCCGAACGTTTCGCCAACGCAATAACCGAAGCCAGAAAAACGCTCCGTTATTGCGAAATATGCTGCAACCTCACCGACAGTGAGGTGTGCTCCATATGCAAAAATCCGAACCGTGACGGCTCTATCGTCTGCGTTGTAGAATCACCCCGTGATGTAATCGCCCTTGAGCGAACTCATGAATTTAACGTTAAATATCATGTGCTTCACGGTTGCCTCTCCCCCATGGACGGTATCGGTGTAGAACAGCTTCGTATCAAGGAGCTGCTTGCACGTATTGATAACGAGGACATTAAAGAGGTTATTATGGCTACAAATCCCACTGTTGAGGGAGAAACTACAGCCATGTATATCAGCAGACTTTTAAAACCTCTCGGCGTTAAGGTCACACGGCTTGCCTATGGCATACCGGTGGGCGGTGACCTTGAATATGCCGATGAATTTACCCTCAAGCACGCCCTTGACGGCAGAAGCGAGCTTTAGCAAGGAGGCGGCAGTATGGCAGACAAAAATAACGGTCAGAGGATTATTTCCACTAACCGCAAGGCGTACCACGATTATTTTATTGAGGAAACCTACGAAGCAGGCATTGAGCTGTGCGGCACAGAGGTCAAGTCCATTCGCGGCGGAAGCGTAAATCTGAAGGATTCCTGGTGTACCATTCAGGACGGTGAACTTGTCGTACGCGGTATGCATATTTCCCCCTATGAGCAGGGAAACATCTTTAACCGTGACCCACTCCGTGAACGCAGGCTGCTTATGCACAAAAAGGAAATCATGCGGCTTTTGGGCATTCAGAAGCAACAGGGGTTGGCAATAATTCCGCTTTCGCTGTACTTCAAAGGCTCACTGGTTAAAGTGCAGGTTGGCGTATGCCGAGGCAAAAAGCTTCACGACAAGCGCGATGCGGCGGCAGAGCGCGATGCAAAACGCGATATTGACAGAGCTATTAAATCAAGACTGTAAATTATTAAACCGTCAGTAAAAACTTTCGTTTTTACTGACGGTTTAATGTTACTGATTGATAAAAAGCTTAAAAGCGAAAACAGGTATGGTATATAATACTAGTCATCGTCTGCCGTGTAAAATTCAAAGAGCTTAAAGTGATACAGTGCGCCGGCGATTTTGTCGGGGAACATTTTTCTCTTGCAGTTAAATTCTCTGACAACGAAATTGTAGTTTTTGCGCGCTTTGAATATCTCCGCTTCAACAGCATCAAGCTCACTTTTCAGCACAGCGGCTTCGCTGTTTTCGGCACAGCCGCTCAAAAGCTTCCGCAGCCTGCTGCGCAAAATCGCGTCACACGCGGCTCTTTTTTCCGCATGCTTCGGCTTTTGCATGAGAGCTTCGTTTTTCGCGGCTTTAACTCCGTCGGTATCGTCGCAATCCTTATATGCCGACACAGCTCTGTCCGTAAGCTCATAGAGCTTTTCCAGGGTTACGCGCAGGCTCTTATATGCTTCCTTGACCTTTTTCCCCAGCTTTTTAAAGGACAATACTGTTACGACAAGCCACCCTATTGCCAACAGCAGAACGACACAGCCGATAACTGCCCATATTTTCTCTGCCATTGTCATTTAATATCACTCCCTTTGCAGTCTTTAATTACTGCTCCATTATCCCTAAATATGCCTTTTCGATAACCACGTCACGCAGGGGCTTATCTCTGCCGTCGGTACGCACCTTTGCGATTGCATCTACAACGTCCATGCCTCTGAAAACCTGACCGAAAACGGTATGCGCATAGCCCTGAGGTGACAGTCCGCCGTCAAGATATGCCGTACCGCCAAGCTCATCGTACTTGTCAGCCGCCCAGTCAGGCCAACCGTGGCGTTTCATATCAGCCGCTTTATATGCACTTGACGAAGCCTGAACGATAAAAAACTGTGAGCCGTTGGTATCGGGACCTGCATTAGCCATGGAAAGCGCACCTCTGAAATTAAAGAGGTTTCTGCCGCACTCATTCTCAAAGGGCTTACCCCAAATGCTCTCGCCGCCGCGACCTGTTCCTGTGGGGTCACCGCCCTGTATCATGAAATCGTCGATAACGCGGTGGAAAATTATGCCGTCATAGTAGCCGTTTGCCACGTGAGTTCTGAAATTCTCGCAGGTTTTCGGACACTGCTGAGGAAACAGTCTGATAACTATGTTGCCCATGCTGGTCTGAAGTACAACTACTTCTTCGCCCTTTGCCGGCTGCTCAAGCTGAAAACCGTCAGCCGCTTTTACAAATTCACTCATACTAATTCTCCTTTAACCTTCGTAAACCGAAATAATAACTTCATAAATATAAACATTTTTTACGGGCTTATCCGAGCTGTCGGTTTCAACCGCCGCGATTGCATCGACAACCTCCATACCCTCATAGACCTGTCCGAACACGGTATGAGCATAGCCGTAGGGTGACAGTCCGCCGTCAAGGTGCGGCGTACCGCCAAGCTCCTGATACTTTTTCGCCGCCCATTCAGGCCAGCCGTATGACTTTAATGTTTCTTCGTCTCCGCCCGAATCCTTGCACTGAACAACGAAAAACTGTGAGCCGTTAGTGTCCGCACCGGAATTCGCCATGGCAAGTGCACCGCGGAAATTGTACAAATTGCGTTCACATTCGTTTTCAAAATCCTCACCGTAAACGCTCTCTCCGTAATAGCCTGTAGCTGTGGGGTCTCCGCCCTGTATCATAAAATTGTCGATTACACGGTGAAATACCATACCGTTGTAATATCCCTGCTCAGCCAGTGCAACGAAATTCGCAACGGTTACAGGTGTCTGCTTTTCAAAAAGTCTTACCTTGAAAGTGCCGTAATTGGTCACAAACTCGGCAATTTTGTCACCTGCTTCGGGCATTTCAAGCTGATAGCCGTCCTCTGCCTTCGTGTATACCGCGGGAATATCGGACTTATCAAGGAAGCGTATGTCCTTTTCCTCGTAATTATATTCCGTATCGCTGTAGAATTTGCCGTTGTAATACGAGCCGCCCTCTGCACTGCCGGATACATTTTCCGTTGTGCCGGTATTATCGCCGTAAAGAGTATCATCGCGTTTTCCTGAAACAACACCGTCGTTACCGCAGCCTGCCATACACATGAGCATAACCGCGCAAATCACAAATGACACCGTAATTTTAATTTTTTTCATTTTGCTCTCCTGATTTAATAAAAAATATTTCTGTAAAATCCGAAATTGCGTACCGCCCAAAATATAAGCATACTCACAAGCAACACCTGCAAATGCCATTTGCGCACTTTAAAAGGCTTATATTCCTTTTGAAAGATGCTCACGAGAAGCCGTATGTACCATATAGCCGCCGCAAATGCACAGATAACCACATAGGGATTATAATATATTGCCGCTGCCGGATTCCCTTTCAGCATTTCGCGAACGCATCTTGTTCCTCCGCAGAGCACACATCTGAAACCGGTTAACGTACGCAGCAGACAATCGGGAAAAAGAACGGACACCTTATATTCCGCCGTTTTAAAGAACAGAATCGTCAAAGCTGTCAATGCGGCAATGCACACCGCAAGGGTTATTGCCCTCTTACGGGTACACAGCAGATTTTTACGCCCCATTTGGCACGCTTATTCCTCAATCTGGCTTGTGCAGTGAGGACAACGAGTTGCTTCAATATCAATTTCGCTCTTGCAGTAGGGGCACTTCTTTGTGGTGGGAGCAGGTGCTTCGACTTCTTCCTTTTTCTTCAGGCTTGAAAGCTTCGCGATTCCCTTGATAAGCAGGAAGATTACAAATGCGATTATTACAAAGTTTACAACCTCGGTGAGGAATGTGCCGTACTTAAAGGTTGCAACATTGTACTCGGTAAGCTGGGTGAGATTTGTAAGACTGCCGACAGTAATATCCGTGCCGCTTGCGGTCTGACCTACAACCTTATCGGAATCCGCAAGAACAACGTAAAGGTTTGAAAAATCGTTGCCGCCGGTCAAAAGACTGATAAAGGGCATAATCAGGTCATTTACAACAGAATTGATGATTTTCTGGAAAGCCGCGCCGATGATGACCGCAACTGCCAAATCGACTACGTTTCCTTTCAGGGCAAAGGCTTTAAAATCCGCCAGAAACTTTTTTAATCCGCTGAGCGTTTCGCCTTTTTTCTTATTTTTCTCCTTGCTCATTTTTACCTTTCCTTTCGTCGGCACGCCGTTTTTTAAACAGCCTGCCTTTTTGTTTACATGATATTGAAATAATAACATATTTTTCTTCTTTAGTAAACAATGTTTAATAATATTTAATCATTTTGTTTATCGAGATTAAATTCGGGTATATATGTTTCCGATGCGGAGGACAGCTCCTGTGTAAAGCCGTTCAATCCCAGCTCCAGCATTTTCGCACACACCTTGTTGTATTCGCGTTCGGTAATTCTGCGGTTTATTTCCGGCAAATCGGCAATGTCTCCGTGAGGAGTGTACTGGCTCATAAGACTAATCGGTATGCTGTTGCCGAATTTTTCGTATATACGCTCCAAAACGGCTATGGAGTTTCGGGTGTTTGAGGGCAATATCAGGTGTCTGATAAGCACGCCCTTTTGCGCTATGCCCTTTTCGTTCGTTTCAAGTGCGCCCGAAAGCTCAACCATATGCTCAACCGCCGCAAATGCTGTTTCGGGATAGTCGGGTGCATTGCTGTACCTTTCCGCTTTTTCGGCAATGGCATATTTAATATCCGGCAACCAGATATTTACGTAATCTTTCAAAAGCTCTATTGTTTCGATTGTTTCATATCCTCCGCAGTTCCACACAATAGGTATCTGCGGTCGGTATATTTCAAGAGCCTTTACAATTTGCTCCGCGTAATGTGTGCCGGTTACATAATTTATATTGTGTGCGCCCTGCGCTTCAAGGTTCTTTATTTCCTCCGCAAGCTGCTCTACCGTATATACTTTGCCGGTTGCCTCCCGTGATATTTCGCTGTTCTGACAATAGCGACACCTGAGAGAACAGCCTCCGAAAAATATCGTTCCGGAACCGTTTGCGCCGCTTATGGGCGGTTCTTCTCCGAAATGCAGTGCCGCCCTTGCAACACGCATTTCATCGCCGCAGCCGCAAATGCCCACACCTTTTATTCTGTCCGCTCCGCATTCTCTCGGACACAGCCTACAGCTTTTCATCTATTATCACCTGCCAAAATATTTAAAGCAGGCAAGAAGCCTGCTTTAATGCTTTACTCTTTGAAGCCTGTTATTTATGAGCGTTGTCCTGTGCGCAGATAGCACGGCGGATTATTTTGCCGCTGGTGGTTTTGGGCAATGCTTCCACATATTCTATCCTGCGCGGATATTTATAAGGTGCTGTTGCGTGCTTTACGTGGTTTTGCAGTTCCTTGGTAAGCACATCACTGGGCTCATAGCCCCTTGCGAGCACTATGGTTGCCTTAACTATCTGCCCTCTGTCGGGGTCGGGATAGCCTGTTACGGCACATTCAAGCACAGCAGGGTGTTCAAGCAGTGCGCTTTCCACCTCAAAGGGTCCTATTCTGTAGCCGGAGCATTTGATTACATCGTCATTACGACCGACAAACCAATAGTAGCCGTCCGCATCACGCCACGCCATATCACCTGTGCGATATATTCCGTCGTGCCATGCTTTTGCCGTTGCTTCCGGGTCTTTGTAATACTCTCTGAACAAACCGGCAGGACCGTGAGTTCCCACATTTCTGATAGAGATAACTCCCTCGATACCGTCCTCACATTCCTCGTCATTTTCGTCCAAAAGAGCAACATCGAAAATCGGAGCAGGCTTGCCCATAGAGCCGGGGCGCACCGGGAAAAAGCCGAAATTTGCGATGATTGCCGGTGTTTCGGTTTGTCCGAAGCCCTCGAAAATTTCAAGCCCCGTCTTTTCGTGTATCTTATTGTAAACCTCCGGGTTAAGCGGCTCTCCGGCAACGGAGGCATGTTTTATGAACGAAAGGTCGTAGCCGCTCAAATCGTCCTTAATCATTATGCGATAAATAGTCGCAGGCGCACAGAATGAATAGGGTTTAAGCCTTACGATAGCATCAAGCATTGTATCGGTCTTGAACTTCATTGTATCAAAGGCACCTACAGCCGCACCGCATATCCACTGCCCGTATATCTTTCCCCACGCAAATTTCGCCCAGCCGGAATCGGTTTGGGTCATGTGTACGGTATTCTCCTTTACTCTGTGCCAATAGCGTGCCGTAATTATATGACCGAGAGGAAATGCAAAATCATGGCGCACCATTTTGGGCATTCCGGATGTTCCCGATGAAAAATAGAGCAGCATTGTATCGTCATTGGTTGTCGCTTCATCTCCCACGGGTCTTTCAAATATCGGCTCAACCGTTGCCAGCTCTTTTGCGTAGTCCAAATATCCCTCCGATGTAAAATCGCCGCCGTCAAAGGTGTATATGTATTTCAGAGTTTCACATTTCGGCACGGATTCTCTTACGTAATCAAGCAGTCCCGTTTCCGGAATAAAGATAAGTGCCTTGACTTCTGCGGCATTACAGCGGTACACGATGTCCTTCGGCGTAAGCTGGAACGATGCCGGAATGCATGTTACGCCCAGCTTGCACAAGCCCACAAGAGTAAACCAGACCTGCGGTCGCTGACGAAGTATCAGCATTACCACGTCGCCCTTTTTAAAGCCTTTTGACTTGAAATACGCGGCAACTCTGTCACTTTCACGCTTGACGTCCGCAAAGGTGTAACGCTCGACTTTTGCACTGTCATCTGTCCATACCAGCGCAAGCTTTTCCGGTTCTACTCTCGCCCATTCGTCAACTACATCGTAGCCGAAATTGAAGCATTCGGGTACATTTATAGTGAAGTTTTCCTTTAAGTCCTCATAGCTTTCAAATTCGGTACGGGGACAAAACCTGTTAATTAAATAGTCCATTTTCAATCAGTCCTTATTCCTTGATAACAGTCAAAAACTCCGCAGGCTCGTCTACCGCCTGCTGACCGTGCGGAATCAACGGGTCAAAATAAATGCAGTCGCCCTCTTTAAGCAGATGCTCCTTTTTGCCGATGATTACTCTGACCTTGCCCTTTAGCACATAATTAAATTCCTGCCCCGAATGGCTGACAAGCGCAGGCATTTCGTCCTCCGGCTGAAGATGCACCAGCATAGGCTCCATCTCTCTGCCGATGAAATTATAGCAAAGGCTTGTATAATCATAGCCCGGATAACGCTCAACTACCGCTCCTGCGCCTGCCCTTACAACCGTGTAGGCTTTCATTTTCGGGCTGTCACCCGTGAGCAGTGTGGTAAAATCAACCTCCAATATGGAGGCAACCTCGTAAAGCATACTGATAGGTATGTCCTTTTTCCCCATCTCAATATCGTTATAATACTCTACGTCTATTTCAAGCTTCTCCGCCATTTCCTCCGGAGTTATATCCAGAATATCGCGCAGTTCACGGATTCTAAGTGGGATATTTTCATAGTGCTTTTTCATATGCGCACACCCTTTCCCTTAAATTATGAGGTATTTTAACATATTTACCGTCACTATTCAAGTACTTTACGGCTTTAAATCGCTATTATATCCATTTTATTACATTCTGTCATATCTTGCGTTAAAAATAAATTTTGTATATTTTTCGACTATATATTGTGTTTTGCGCTTTCTTATGGTATCATAAATTTGTGTATGGATTAACAGATGATTTCAGCTATTATACTAATTGCAAATAACGGTGAAAGGAGTTGTTTTTCTCTTTAGAAAAACAAGTTTGTATATGCGTATTCTTAAAATCGTGCATACCGGCGACCTTCATCTCGGCTCGTTGTTTACCTCAACACCGGAGGTTGCCACTCAAAGAAAAATCGACCAGCTTGAAACCCTGCGTAAAATAATCGACATCTGCAACGAACGCGAATCGGACGTTCTTCTCATTGCCGGTGACCTCTTTGATTCTCTGAAAGTTGACACTTGGCTTTTAAACGAAACAAAAGATATTCTTACCACCTGCTGTTGTGATGTTTTTATAACCCCCGGCAACCATGACCCGGCTACACCCGATTCCTGCTACGCCCACGGCGAGGACTGGCCAAGCAATGTTCACATCTTCCGAGGCGAACTGGAATGCATTGAAATCCCCTCGAAAAACGCCTGCGTTTGGGGTGCGGCATTCAGAAGAAGCTTCCAGCTTGAATCGCTTCTTACCGAAATGAAGCCGGACGACAGCAAGATAAATATTCTGCTCATGCACGGTGAGCTTTACACCGGCTCTAACAGCGAAAGCCGGTACAATCCCATTTCCGCCGAGCAGTTGTGTTCTCTGGGCGTTGAGTACGTTGCTTTAGGTCACATTCATAAAAGCGAACTTCACAAGTCAGGCGATTTCCTCTACGGCTACTGCGGTACTCCCGAAGGACGGGGCTTTGACGAACAGGGTGACAAGGGTATTTTTGCCGGTTATGTCAGCCGCGGCTTCGCTCATATGGACTATATTTCAACCTGCTCACGCAAATACATAGGTGATACGGTGGACGTTTCCGGTTGCGGCACTACAAGCGAATTTGTCAACTCAATACTTACTACTCTCGAAAAGCGTTACGGCGCGGATTATTCGATGAATCTGTATGACATTACCCTGCGCGGTGAGCTTCCCAGGGGTGTTATGGCGGATATTCCCATGCTTGTTGCCGCTCTTAAAGACAAGCTTCATTTTGTCCGCTTTACCGACACAACCACCACGGAGCTTGATATTGATATGCTGGGTAAGGACACTACTCTGCGCGGCGCATTTGCACGCGCCATTTCAAGTAAAATTCAAAAGGACGAAAGAAACAGAGACAAATATCTCAGGGCACTGCTCTACGGACTGAGAGCTTTTGACGGAGAGGTGATTATCAGTGACGATAAATGAGATATACATTAAAAATTTCGGTAAGCTCAGCAACTTTAAGCTTACAGCCCACGAGGGCGTTAATATAATCTACGGTCCCAATGAAGCCGGAAAAACCACTATAATGGCATTTATCCGCGCCATGCTCTACGGCGCTGGCAGAGCCGAATCGCGGCGTAAATACGAGCCGTGGGACGGCGGAAAAATGGGCGGTACTATAGTTTTTGAATGTTCGGGCAAGCACTATTCTCTTTCACGCCAATTCGGTACCACAAAAAGTCTTGATAAAATCGAGCTGTGGTGCAAGACCACCGGCGAACAGGTTGATTTGCCAGAAAAAACCGAGCCGGGCGAATACCTTATGGGCATAAACGAAATGTCCTTTGTCAACTCGGTTTTTATCGGTCAGATAAATCCGGCTATTTCCGGCTCTAACGATGAAATACTTAAAAAGCTGATGAACCTTGCTTCGGCAGGTGATGAAACCGCATCAAGAACCGAGATTGAGGGGCGGCTCAATGAAGCCGCCGCAAAGCTCGATTCCAAGCGTTCCGGTGCGATAATACCCACTCTGGAAGCGGAGCAAAGCGAGCTTTTGAGCAAGCGTTCCGAAATCGTGGAGCAGTTTAAGCAGGCTGACGCACTTCGCGAAAGCGTTAAGGAGCTTGAAGACACTCACGAACGTCTCAGCAATGAGTACAACGACCTCATTGAGCTGCGCGAAAACGTGAAAAAGGCAACACGCCTTAACCAGCTTGATGAAATTATTACAACAAAGCAGACCGTTGAAGCCGATGAAGCCCGTTATCAAAAGCTTCACGGCGCAATGTACGGCAGTGAGCTGAGCTTTGACGATGATTTTGTTTCAAAATCAAGAGAGCTTCTGGAAAACATTCGCAGTGACGAAAAGGTAATTACGCTGAAAAAGGAACAGCTTGCCGAATGCAATAAAAATCTCGAATCCGTTGACCGCTCCAAAGCCGGTCTTTGGAAATCAATAAGCGGCAATCGCCAGCGTATTGACGATGTTCTTATGGAATATGATAAGCTGCTTGATTCGCGTTACGATGCCGAACGCAGACTTGAGGACTATGAAAGCGAAATTAACGCTTCTCAGCTCAGCCCGAAAAATCTTATGATTATTGTCGGGCTTCTGGCTTTGGGTCTTTTCTTCCTCGGCTTTGTTCACTGGATATTCTTCCTCCTTGCTTTTCTCGTTGCAGGCGGCTTTGCCGCATATTATATCTTAAAGCAGAAAGGCATAATTCCGTCCCCGTCATCGGGAATCGAAGCAGAGCTTCAGGAAATCGACGATGACATACGCGAGCTTTCACGTTCCAACAGAAAGCTGTTTGACGAGCTGGGCGTTCCTCATATTCAGGCGATGCGTGACGAGGTTGCCGAAATGGAGCGTGTTTCTTCCCTTGCTCAAACCGAAATTGAAAAGAAGAAGAAGCTTAAAGCCGAAATTTCGGAGCTTACCGCGAAGTATTCCGAAATGAAACAGGAATTGCGTGATTCTTTAAGCTCTTATACCAGAATCGACAACGACGCTCAGGCAATCGCCATTATCTCAACTCTTGATAAAAAGCAGCGTGAACATGCTGTTCTCGAACAAAAGCTGCAAAGCGGCAGAGCAAATCTCGAAAAGTTGCTTGACGGTGCGGACTATGACCTGGTTGTTCTGGAGGCTCAGGAGCTTGAGGAAGAACTGGGCGGCAAACGCAAGCTTTCCGGCAATGAACTGGCGGAAATAGAAAAGCGCACCGACGATACATCCGCAAAGCTTATGGAGGTCGGTACCGAGCTTGCCAGAAAACAGGCGGAGCTTTCCGGTTGCAGCATGAATATACAAGACATTGAGGAATTTAACGACAAAATTAAGCTTCTTAATTCAAAAACCGATAAGTACAAGTTTGAGCTTGATGCTATCAACATCGCTATCGAAGCTCTCGGTGAAGCCTTTGAAACCATGCAGAGAGACTTCGGACCGATTCTGAATTTCAAAGCAGGGCGCATTCTCGATGAGCTGACCGGCGGTAAATATCCCTCGGTGTTCATTTCCGAGCGGCTCGTTCCCTCTGTTACAGAGGGTCCAAACAGCTCTAATATCCGCAACTGCTCAAGTCTCAGTCTCGGCACAAACGACCAGGTATATCTGGCGTTAAGGCTTGCAATTGCAGGCATTTTAAGCGATGTTCAGCTTCCTGTTTTCCTTGATGATGCTTTCGCCCAGTACGATGATAAGCGTGTAAATGAGGCAATGTTCTATCTTGCAAAGGAAAGCGGCGGCAAAGAGCTTGGTCAGGTTATAATCTTCACCTGTCACAGCTCCGTTGTCAAAGCCGCAAAGGAAATCGGAATTACTAATCCGATTATTAAAATCACGGAATAATACTCCCACAAAAAAGGGCTGTAAAAACGCAAGTTTTTTACAGCCCTTTTTAAAAACACTAAAGATAAGTCAGCTTCGACAAAGTGAACGGACTTTTTTTATGCACACTAAATTTATTGACAATAACCTTGCTCACTGATATAATAATTATATCTATTTTGCTACTTTGCAAGCAAAATACGATAACAGGAAAGCGAAAAGGAACGATGTTGCATGTCAAAAAAGGAAAAGTGTAAGCATGAACGAATACCGATATTTATCGGCGTCACAGGTCATCGTGATGTACGCACCGACGGAGATGACGAACAGAAAATGAAAGCCGCCGTCAAAAAAGCCATGGATGACATATGTAAAAAACGCGAATATACCGATTTCATACTGCTGACCGCGTTGGCAGAGGGTGCAGACCGAATCGCCGCCGAAGCGATTATCGAAATGGCAGAAGAACAGAAAAAGCGCAAAAGGAACAGAGCAAAGCGCAATATCCGTTTTGCCGCCATTCTTCCGATGAATGAAAACGAATATTTCACAGAGGGCGAATTGGAAAATATAAAGAAAAAGTTTCTGAACAGCGAGCACTGTGCTTTTGTTTACACCATGCCAGACCAGCAAACGCCACTATCAGACGGAAAAATTTCCTATGATGATTTACGCTATCGTGAAACCGCACGGTTTATTTCCGACAACACTCTTGCTACAATTGCCCTTTGGGACGGCTTGACAATTGATTCCAATTCGGCAGGCACAGGAGTCGCCGTTCGCGATTCCCTCCACGGAAAAGCGTATCATCTCAGCAATTTTCCGCGCATTACCATTCCCGAAACAAGACCCATATATCACATTTATTGTCCCAGACGCGGAGAAAAACCGTGTGCAAAGCTTGATTACAAAATGCGCTGTCTTTTTCCCGAACCGTTGCTTGAAACCGGTGAAAAATGGTTTTCACTTAACGGTAAAAGCTTAGATGAAAAAATCGCCCTGTTCGCATCGAATAAACTCCACGACAAGGGCGAGGAACGCGAGAAAAAATTCAGGCAGCATATTGAAGCTATCGACTGCTACAATCGTGACGTTGTTAAGTACGAAAAATTTATTGACAGTAAAAAAAGTCCCCTTAATCAGTCTGTTGCCGAATGGAACGCCGCTTCTTATGTCGGCAAGCTGAAAAACGATTCCGGACAGATACTTCCGACCGCTCCTCACACCGATATTTGCGAAGAACACTACATGACTGCCGATGCACTTGCTCAGAAATACCAGAAAAAACGTATGTACAACATCTTTTGGATTGTATGGATTGCCGGCATTGCATACATATTGCTCAATATTTTTTCCGACCTGTATTCCAGTCCGCTGTTCCTTGTGCTTTACTTTGCATTTTTAACTATCGCCGTGCTGATACATCTGCACGAAAAGAAAAATCGCTATCATTCCCGTTTTGTCGATTATCGCGCTCTTGCAGAGGGCTTGAGAGTGCAATACTTTTGGTTCTGTGCCGACATCAGAGATACCGATACGGTACGCACACGTGCCGCAACCTCCGACAAAGAAGATTTCTCCGAGCCTGCTCTTACCCAAAACTACTACCTGCGCAGACAAAAGGGAGAGATTGAATGGATTCGTCTTGCCATAAGAAGCATAAATCTGCTTGCTCTTGCCGAATATCACAAGATCGACTATTCGGCAGACCGTAACCGTATCAAAGCCGTTTCCGACCTGTGGCTCGGCAGAATGGACTTTTCCGAAGAAAACGAAAAGGGCAAAAAGCTGTGGTATAATCCGACATACAGGCTTAAAGCCAACGGGCAGGTCGGCTATTATCTCAATAATTCGCTGTGTACTACCGACGATATTCACATGAAGAAAAGACCTGCTCCAAACGGAAACTCCTCCGACAGAAGCTACAAAAAAGCACTGAAAAAAGATACCGTTTGTCTTTCAAGAAAATTTCGGCTTTTCAGGCTTTTTGAAAAACTGGCTCAGATATGCCTTGCAGTTTCAATGCTTCTAGCGGTCGTTCTCACGACGGCTTTACTCGTGTTCCCGTCAAATCCCGTTGTACAATGCTGTGCCGACCCTGCTATGTTCATTGTCGGACTGCTTCCGATTCTGGCAATGATATTTCGTGAGCTTAGCGGTCAGATGGGCTACGAGGAGGACGTTGACCGTTATTCGTGGTATTACAACGCTTTCAAGCGCGCAATCATCGAAATAGACGAGGTGTATAACACCGATGATATGAGCGACGAAAACAAAACCGCTATTATTAAGGAAATTCTTTTTGAAATCGGTGAAGAATCCCTTATTGAAAACGCCGATTGGGTTATGCTCAACGCAAAAAGAGTGCCCGAAGTTCCCAGCAACTAATACTATTTTAAGGAGAATTATCATGACAGACAAAAATTACATTCCCTCCCCTATCGACACCTCCGATGTCACTTTGCCGCCCGACGTTCTGAGCCTTGCGGAAAAGCTTGCGGAGAACACTCACGAGGTCTGGGCACTGGGCAGAGTTAACGACGGCTGGACTTACGGAGAAAAACGCGATGATGCTTCTAAAAAGCACCCCTGCCTGATTCCCTACGATGAGCTGCCGGACGGCGAAAAAGAATACGACCGCGCCACTGCCATGGAAACCCTGAAGCTTATTTTAAAGCTGGGCTTTACACTTGAAAAGAAGCTTTGATTGTAAGTGCTCAAAGAAGCAAAAGCTACCTGATTGACACAATACCGACAGGCTCTACAGCAGTCATTTTCGGCTCTTTGTCAATAGTTGGGGTAAAGAGTTAAAATGGAGAGTATTTTGAATCAG
>CAZCQZ010000002.1:0-119126 GCA_964500965.1 uncultured Eubacteriales bacterium
CTCCCTTATTTTATGAAGCTCTCAAATGCCTTGAACGCCATGTATACGTCAAATTTTGAAACAACCTCGTAAGGAGCGTGCATTGAAAGAACGGGAACGCCGATGTCAACAACGTCAATATCGTGAGAAGCAACAAACTTTGCAACTGTTCCGCCGCCGCCCTGGTCAACCTTTCCGAGCTCACCGGTCTGCCATGCGACATCGTTGTTGTCAAATATCGCTCTGCACTCCGCCACAAATTCTGCGGAAGCATCGTTAGAGCCGCCCTTACCTCTTGAGCCTGTATATTTTGTCAAACAAACACCTCTGCCGAGGAAGCTTGAATTTCTGCGTTCAAATGCATCGCCAAAGGTGGGGTCATATGCGGCGTTAACATCGGCGGAAAGACATTTTGAAGCGGAAAGTGCGGCTCTGCCGTTTCCACCCTGCATCTCGGCAAGGTCGCAGATGAAGTTTGCAAGATAGCAGGAATTAAGTCCTGTATTGCCCTCACTGCCGATTTCCTCTTTATCTGCAAGACAGGTGACAGCCGTATATTCGGGAGCTTCAACGGCAACAATCGCCGCAAGCGCCGGATATGCGCAAACCTTATCATCATGACCGTATGCGCCAATCATAGAGCGGTCAAAGCCGATGTCTCTTGCTTTTGCCGCAGGCACTGCCTGAAGCTCGGCAGACCAGAAATCGGATTCAACAATGCCGTAGCGTTCATTGAGAAGCTTCATTATATTAAGCTTGACAAGCTCACTGCCGGAATCGCTCTTGAGAGGTCTGCTTCCGATGAGTATGTTCAGCTCCTCGCCGCGAATACCGTCTGCAAGGGTTCTCTTACTCTGGTCTGCCGCAAGGTGCGGAAGCAGGTCGGTTATGCAGAAGCAGGGGTCGCTTTCGTCCTCACCGATGCACACATTAACCGTTGAGCCGTCTTTCAGACATACAACGCCATGCAGAGCAAGAGGTATAGTTGTCCACTGATATTTTCTCACACCACCGTAATAATGGGTCTTAAACAGCGCAAGCTCCTCTGCTTCGTAAAGCGGTGTGGGTTTAAGGTCAAGGCGCGGAGAATCAATGTGAGCGGCAAGAATACGGGTTCCGTCCTCAACGCTCTTTTTTCCGATAACCGCAAGGGTTATTGCCTTTCCTCTGTTGTTTACATAAACCTTGTCACCGGCATTGTACTTTGCCTTTCTGTCAAAGGGCTTAAAGCCGGCTTTCTCGGCAATTTCAATTGCCGCCGTCACAGCTTCGCGCTCGGTCTTTGCATTGTCAAGATACTTTTTGTATCCTGCGCAAAATCTTTCCGCTTCGTCAAAGACGGAATCCTCCGCTGTGTGCATGGGGTTCTTCTGGGGATTAAGCAGCTTTTCGGCAAGCTGCTCTGCCATTGTTTTTTCACTCATGATTCTTCACCTTTCGCTGTAAATTTTTTTGTATCTTTCAATGTTTTTTGTTACCTTATCAACATAGTGAGCCGTCGTGCGTGACGGAAATTCATTGATTGAAATGCCGTCCGGTGATACCGTTCTGTCGGCAAGCCATTCATTGACCCGACCTCTGCCTGCATGATATGCCGCAATAGTCAGCTCCGTATTATCAAATTCATTTTGCAGCAACGACAGGAAAAACACGCCGTATTTAATGTTTGTTTCAGGGTCAAACAGGGCATCGCTGTCAAGCTTATGCTCCGGTGGCAGCTTTGTCTGAAGCCAGTCAAATGTCTCCGGCATAATCTGCATCAGACCTACTGCTCCAACCTCCGACACAGCCTCACTGTCAAACGAGCTTTCAGTTTTGATTATTGCATACACAAGCATTCGGTCAACATCAAATTTCTCGGAATATTCCTCGACATAGCCTGAATATTTTTGAGGATACAGCATTTTCTCCGCCGCTGTCCAACCAATCGCCACACAGGTAATTATAACAGCTATCATTAACAGAGATGTAAACAATTTGAATATTTTTTTCAAATCGACCACCATTATTTCATCGCCGCGCTTTCAAGAAGCTGTCTGATTTTGCTTTCAAGCTCATCAACACTTGAATCATTTACAATATAAAAATCCGCATGTGCTTTGTAAAAGGAATCGTCATGCTGACGGTTTATGCGCTGTCTTGCCGCCGCCTCCGATATTCCGTCACGTGCCGTTATGCGCTTAATTCGCATCTCAACAGGTGCGGTAACGGCAATAATACTGTCACATATCCTGTCTAAGCCGGATTCAAAAAGTAACGGCGCATCGACCACCGCTTTGCCGTTTTCCCCACATCTGCTTATTATCTCCAATGTCATGTCGATTATGGCAGGGTGGGTTAAAAGGTTGAGAACTGCAGTTGACAGCGGTGAGGAAAAGGCTTTTTCCGCGAGCAAATGCCTGTCAAGTATTCCGCCTTTACACACGTTTTCTTCACCGAAAACACCGATTATCCGACTCAAATACGGTGAACCCGGCTCTGTCACTTTACGTGCCAGCTTATCGGTATCAATATATACATATCCGTATTCTTCAAAAACTGTTCTCAGTGAGCTTTTTCCTGCTCCCGTCCCTCCGGTAAGCCCTATTACAAAAGCCATTTCAAATCACCCGTTAAAGAGCTATTCTCTTAAAACCTGCCGCACGAAGCAGCCGATTAAGCACCGCCAGCCCTACACCGTCAGCAGAGGGACAGCGTGCAAAAACCTTTTTTGCTCCGAGCTCATCAACTCTGCGAAGCGCCGAAAACAAAGCGTGAGATTGAGTGAGCGCATCATTCTGCGTTCCGTAGGTCACAAAGGGAATGTGAAAAAGCTCTCCCTCTCCCTCAAAGCACAGCATAAAATCGCCGTCCTGTGCGTTATCGGCTATATATCTCTGAATCGCTTCAATTGAACCGTCGAGAATAAACACCTCGGCTTTTGGCGAATAATGCTTGTACTTCATTCCCGGTGACGCAGGCTTTTCTTCATTTGAAAGCTCGCTGAGCACCGCCGCCGCAATATCCACCTTGCCGATAACCGATTCAAGCTGTTCATGAGTGACAGCACCCGGTCTTAAAAGCATCGGCGTTTGAGCTGCCAGCGTGATTACCGTTGATTCAACCCCAACTTCACAGTCGCCGCCGTCAATTATCAGCGGTATTCTGCCGTCCATATCTTCAAAAACATGCCCGGCACTTGTGGGACTTGGGCTTCCCGAACGATTGGCAGAGGGTGCTGCCAGCGGTGTTTTTGCCGCTGAAATTATTGCCTGAGCGGTTTTATTTGACGGAAATCTTATACCCACAGTGTCAAGTCCGCAGGTCACTTCATCGGGAATTTCCGGTCGTTTCGGAAGTATCATCGTAAGCGGTCCGGGCCAGAATTTTTCAGCAAGCTTTTTCGCTTTTTCCGGAAACTCCCTTGCAAGTAAATTTACTTGACACACATCGGAAATGTGGACAATAAGCGGATTATCCTGCGGTCTGCCCTTTGCCTTAAACACTCCTGCCACGGCTTTCCCGTTAAATGCATCGGCGGCAAGACCGTAAACCGTCTCAGTCGGCACGGCAACGATTTCACCGTTGGCAAGAAGCCGTCCGGCAAGCTCTATTGATTCTTCCGAAGCTTTCAAAAGCTGAGTTTCCATTACTGCCCAGAATCCTTTCCGCTGTTCTCCATTGAAGCCTTTAACAGCTCTGCCCTCTCGGCGGTTATAAGCGAATCTATAACCTCGTCCAAATCACCGTTCAGAATCGCTTCAAGCCTGTACAAAGTCAACCCTATTCTGTGGTCGGTAAGTCTGCCCTGAGGATAATTGTACGTTCTTATTCTCTCCGAGCGGTCGCCTGTTCCTACCTGAGCCTTGCGCTCGGCGGCAATTTTGCTGTTCTGCTCCTCCATTTTAATTTCAAATATTCTCGAACGCAGTATTTTCATTGCACGGTCTTTATTCTTGTGCTGACTTCTCTCGTCCTGACACTCAACAACAACGCCTGTGGGAATATGCGTTATGCGAATTGCGGATTCTGTTTTATTGATATGCTGTCCGCCTGCACCGCTTGCACGGAAATAGTCAATTTTCAAATCGGCGTTGTTTATCTCAACATCAACATCGTCAACCTCAGGCAGTACCGCAACGGTGACAGTTGATGTGTGTATTCTGCCCTGTGTTTCCGTTTCCGGGACACGCTGAACACGGTGCACTCCGCTTTCAAACTTGAGCCGGGAATATGCTCCCTCACCGTTAATCATGAAGCTTATTTCCTTGTAGCCGCCAAGCTCCGTTTCGTTCACATTCATTATCTCGGTTTTCCAGCCTACGCGCTCGGCATACATGGAATACATTCTGAACAGGCTTCCGGCAAAAAGCGCGGCTTCTTCGCCGCCTGCACCTCCGCGAATTTCAACTATTACGTTTTTATCGTCATTGGGGTCTTTCGGCAGGAGAAGTATTTTAAGCTCATCGGAAAGGCGCAGAATATCCGCTCTTGCATTTTCAAGCTCCTCCTCCACCATTTCACGAAATTCTTTTTCCATTCCGCCTGCATCAAGCATTTCCTTTGCTTCCTGCTCGGCTTCACAGGCTTTCGTATATTCTCTGTACTTTTCGACAATCGGTGCAAGGTTTTTGTGCTCTTTCATTATATCCCTGTACCTTGCCTGGTCATTTACTATATCCGGGTCAAACATCATCTGCTCAAGCTCTGTAAAACGAGCTTCTGCACCCGACAGCTTCTTAAACATTACAATCTGTCCTTTCGGTTTCGCTCTGCGGTCTTGTAAGCCTTTTTATGCTTTTTTCAATGCTCTTTCTCGGAGCCATTACTTCGTGGCCGCAGCCGTTGCATTTTATTTTAAAATCCATGCCTACCCTCAGCACGGTAAACTGAGTGCTTCCGCATGGGTGTTTTTTCTTCATTTCGATTATATCCTTGGGCTGTACGTCCATAACTTATCACCATTATATAGTATTTACCTTATTCTTTCAAGCTTTATCCACAAGCGCAGGAGCAAAGGCATTTCCGTCGCAGGATACCAGCCTGAATTTTATTCCGTCATACTCACCTGTTACCGCCTTTGCAATCGAGCCGCCGTGAAGATGACCGTAGTAACAGCGTTTCACATCAAATTCTTTCAGCACCGCCATTATAGGCTCGCACACATAATCGGAAAAAACAGGCGGATAATGCAAAAAAACCACCGGCTCTCCCCCCTGCTTAACACCGTCCTCCAGTGACATTCTTAGCCGTCCGACCTCTCGGTTAAGTATCTTTATTTCCGAAGCAGGACAATCGTAGCTCCAGCCCCTTGTTCCGCAAACGGCTGTTTCACCGATCCGATAAGCGTTGTTGCTGAGTATTTTAATTGTTGAAAAGCCGCTTTTTTCAATATACGCTGTCATTTTTGCGGCTGTTCCCCACCAGTAATCGTGATTGCCTTTTATTATTATTTTTTCGCCCTTTAATGAATTAATAAAAGAGAAATCGGCATTGGTATCACTGAGCTTCATAGCCCACGAAATATCGCCTGCAAGCACCACCGTATCATTTTTTTCAACAAGGTTTTCCCAATTGTTTTTGATACGCTCTACATGATTATCCCAGCCGCGAAAAATTTCCATCGGCTTATCTCCGCCGATAGACAAATGCAAATCAGCCAATGTCCACAATGCCATTTTCCGCACTCCTTTTTGAATAATCATTCTGCTTTTAGGTTATAATTATCTTGCGGTAATACCGCAAAAAACTATTAAGGTAAGGTGTAAAACATGTCTAACACTAACAACTGCGGCTCCGAAAGCTGCTGCGAAAGAGTCAACCACATCAAGTGTGGCGTAACCAACTGCACCTATCATGACGGCAAGGACTGCTGCCATGCCGATATGATTGAGGTCGGTCCCAGCTTTGCCGTTAGCGACAACGACACAAAGTGTTCAACCTTTAAAGCAAAATAAAGCCGCGAAAAGCCCGAAGCAAGACACCCGTTCTCGCATCGGGCTTTGTTTTTTATTTATATGGAAAGCAACTCCAAAACGGTGTCTGTCTGAGTATCTCTGTCGCATGACCCGGTAAAGCGCACCTTTTTGCCCTGCAATAATGCAAGTGCTTCCGGGATTTCCATGCCGCTCTTTTCGTTGAGTTTATTGAGTATATCAAACTCGTTTTCGGCATCAACACTGTCGCTTATTGCTGCCAGCACATCGCCGGAGAATTTGTAGGGGTTTGCCGTTGAAGCGATTATCGTCTGTGTTTCGCTGTCACCGGTTGCCTTTACATATTCATCATATACGGCAACGCCTACTGCTGTGTGGGTATCGCAGAGATAGCCGTCGGATTCAAACACGTTTCTTATGGTCTGCTTAGTAAGCGCATCGTCACAACAGCCTGCCCAGAACAGCTCGTTTATGAGAGCTTTAATGTCATCGTCAACTTCATATCTGCCGCTTTCGGAAAGGGATTTCATCCACGCCGCAGTACGCTCACTACTGTTTCCCGAAAGGTGGAACAGCAGTCTTTCAAGATTGCTTGAAATCAGAATATCCATTGACGGTGAAATTGTAGTGTGAAAATCACGGTTTCTGTCATAAACACCTGTTCTGATAAAATCCGTAAGCACATTGTTTTTATTTGATGCACATATAAGACGGTTTACGGGAAGTCCCATACACTTGGCGTAATATGCGGCAAGTATATTTCCGAAATTGCCTGTAGGTACAACAATATTTACCTTTTCTCCGTCCTTGATTTTGCCGCTTTTGAGCATATCGGCATATGCGGAAATGTAATAAACAATCTGAGGTGCAAGTCTGCCCCAGTTTATTGAATTAGCCGAAGAAAATGCCATATTGTTTTCTTCAAGCCTTGCACGGATTTCGGCACTTGTAAAAATACGCTTTACGCCGGTCTGTGCATCGTCAAAATTGCCCTTGATTGCACAAACACCGACATTTTTGCCCTCCTGAGTTATCATTTGCAGCTTTTGAATATTGCTTACTCCTTCTTCGGGGTAAAACACAATTATCCTTGTTCCCTCAACGTCCTTGAAGCCCTCCAGCGCCGCCTTTCCGGTATCGCCTGAGGTTGCAACGAGAATTACTATCTCATGTCCGTCATTGAGCTTTCTTACCGAGGTTTTCAGCAAATGGGGCAAAAGCTGCAATGCCATGTCCTTAAAGGCGCAGGTCGGACCGTGCCACAGCTCAAGAATATTGCGGTTGCAGCTTATGCTTTTCAGCGGTGCAATGTTATCACTGCCGAATTTACCGACATAAGCACTTTTTACGCACTCCGAAAGCTCCTCCTCGGTAAAATCGGTGAGGAAACTACCCAGTACCGCCGTTGCGCGTTCAAGGTAATCTGCATTTGTAAAATCGCGAAGCTGCTCGGCGGTAAGCTCCGGTATTGATGTCGGCGCAAAAAGTCCGCCGTCCTCCGATATACCTTTGGCAATTGCCTGCGCAGATTCGATTTTAAGTGTGTTGTCTCTTGTGCTTGTGTAAAACATTTTACCGCATCTCCTTACAGAACACGGGAGAAAAAGTTTTCGCTGTTCTCCCAGAAAATTTTGCGCACCTGCTCCTCAGAGTAGTTGTGCTTTAAGAAAAGCTCATAAAGCTTACCCATTGATTCAATTCCCGATATGCCAATCGGCATATCGGTTCCGTCAAAATCCGACCCCATGCACACGACATTTTCTCCGCCTAATGACAAAAATCTGTCGGTATGCCTGATTATGTCGGTCATGTCGGCCTTTTCCCTGTCCTGATTGAGAAAATCCGGACAGAAATTAAGTCCCACAAGTCCTCCGAATTCGACGATAGTGCTGAACATATCATCGGTGAGATTTCTGCTGTGGGGACACATTACACGGGAATTTGAATGTGATGCCACAAACGGACGTGAGGCATTATCGGCAACGTCCCAGAAGCCGGCGTCGGACAGGTGCGAAACATCAACTATCATGCCAAGCTCGTTCATTCTGCGAACTGCATTTATGCCAAATTCGGTAAGTCCCCCTGCGTTTTTGACCTTATTACCGTCTCCCAGCTCGTTTGCTCCGTGCCATGTGAGTGTACAGAGCCGCACACCGTCATTATACAGAGAATCCACCCGTTCAAGGCTTCCCGCAAAGGGAGCTCCGCTTTCTATCGACATCAGAGCTGCGCATTTTCCCTCGGCAACTGCCTTTTTTATGTCCTCGGCAGTGCGGCAGAGCATCATTCGGTCTGAAAACTTTTCGCTTTGTCCGTATATGTAATCTCTTGCTTTTTCATAATATTCAACCGCCGATTGCCCTCTCAGCTCATCGGGGACGAATATTGCAAATATCTGTGCCCAACTGTCAAAATACTTTGCCTTTTCAAGCGACAGATGATATGCTCCCTCGCTTAAATCTCTGCCGCCGAAATGATACAGACACTCGGTTGCCGTATCGCAGTGAATATCAAAAAATTTCATCGCACACCTCTGCTCCGAATACATTTTCATAATGCCGTGATTTAATTATGTTAACCTCGTTTTCGTTGTCGGTCGTAATAACGATAACATCAAAACGCGGTTGCTTATCATTTGGATTTTTAAGAAGATAGTCCATTGCCGCAAGACAAATTTTTCTGCGTTTTGAACCGTTAACAGCTTCTTCTCCGCTGACAAGTGAATCGGCTTTACGGGTTTTTACCTCTACAAAAAGAATATAATCATCGTTTTCTGCAATTATATCCACTTCGCCTCGGCGTGTATGGTAATTCCTTGTCGTTACGGCAAAGCCGCTTTTTTCAAGCATTTCACAGGCGTAATTCTCGCCTAATCTGCCAATTTCAAGCTTTTTCATCTGTTTTTCGCTTCAAGTTTCTTCAAAAAGGTTTTTCTGTGAACAGGCGAAGCTCCGTATTCAAGTATTTTTTCAACATGTAATGCGGTTCCGTAGCCCTTGTGTTTTTCAAACATATATTCCGGGTACATTTCCGCAAGCTTCAGCATAAACCTGTCTCGGCTTACTTTCGCTAAAATTGATGCACAGGCAATGCTCATCGAAAGCCCGTCGCCCTTTACTATACATCTTGATTTTATTTCAAGCTGCGGCGGTATTTTGTTTCCGTCAACCAATACCGTATCGGGTTTTATGTCAAGTCCGTTGACTGCTTCCGTCATTGCCATATAGGTTGCCTGTAAGATATTCACTTCGTCTATAGTCGCTTCGTCCACAGCGGCAATATTATATGCAAGTGCTTTTTCGCATATTACATCGAAAAGAGCTTCCCTCTTTTTTTCGCTGAGCTTTTTTGAATCGTTTACACCGTCGATAATAAGACCTTCCGGTAAAATAACAGCGGCGGCGAAAACCGGACCTGCCAACGGACCACGTCCGGCTTCATCGACGCCGCAAATATTCACTGCTCCGCTGTCCCGCTCCTCGCGCTCGTATCTGAGCCAGTCAACAACCGCTTTTTCTTTCATAGGCTTACTTTTCCTCCGGTCTTTCGAGAGTGATTTTTCCTATCCTGCCTCCGCGAAATTCGTCCAGAATCATAACACTGACACGTTCTGTATCAATTTCACCGCCGGAAATAAGCATACCGCGCTTTTTTGCAACGGCTTCCATATATTCATGGGCTGTCAGATTCTCGCATAGCACGGCATATCTGCTTTCAAGCATCTCGCTGTAATCGGATAAGAGTATTTCCGTAAGTCCCCGGCAAAGCGTTTCAACATCAAGAATATTATCCTTGACCGCGCCGGTATATGCAAGATGCATACCCACAGTTTCATCTTCAAATTTCGGCCAGAGCACGCCGGGCGTATCAAGCAGCTCAACGCCGTTTCCGATATTAAACCACTGATTTCCCCTTGTGACACCGGGCTTATCGGCTACAACGGCTTTTGACGCCTTTGCCATTCTGTTAATAAACGAGGATTTTCCCACATTCGGAATGCCGACTATCATGAGCTTCAGCGTTTTACCGCGCATATTTTTTGCCTGCCATGCGGCAATTTTATCCTTTAAAAGTTCGCGGACAATATTCGTAAAATTACCCAGACCCTTGCCGGTTTTGCAATCACAGGCAATTGCACGACAGCCCTTTGCCTTGAAATAGCCAATCCAGCGTGATGTTGCCGTCGAATCGGAAATATCCGCTTTATTCAGCAGAATTATTCTCGGCTTACTGCCGATAAGCATATCAAGCTCAGGATTGCGGCTCGACATCGGAATACGGGCATCAATTATTTCAACAACGGCATCGACCATTTTCAGGCTTTCGGTAATAAGCCTCCTGGTTTTTGCCATGTGCCCCGGAAACCACTGTATGGGATTTGCTCCGCTCATCCTCTTATCGCTCCAATGCTGTCAAATGGATATATTCTGAACATTACCTTACCCAAAATATCATCTTTGCTGACCGCGCCTAATGCTTCGTTACGGCTGTCAAAAGAAACCTGTCTGTTGTCACCCATGACAATATATTCATCTTCGCCCAGTGTAACTTCCTCGGAAAGCCATGCGCTTGCACCGCCGTTTTTATCGGCATCGACATATGCACTTTCGTCTAATGGCTGACCGTCAACATAAACAACGTGAGTTGAGGAATCATATCTCACCGTTTGCCCCGGACAGGCAATAATACGCTTGATAATCGGGTCATTCGTGTGCTCGTTTTCCTTTACGACAATTACAATATCCCCCTGTTCAAGCTCATAAAACATACTATTGACCAGAAGTCTGTCGCCACTTGCAAGAGAAGTATCCATTGATTTACCGCTTACACTTACAACGCGGAAAACAAATGTAAACAGAATTACCACAATCGCAAGAGCAAATGCAATTGCCTCCATCCATTCGTAAATCTCAGCCGCAAAGCCGCCGAGCTTTCTCTTATCATTAGCTGCACCGCCGTTTGAGCCTGCCACACCTAGCCCTCCTCAGTTCATATAATGAATTTAAATCAAAAAGGGACGAGTTGCCCCGTCCCTTGTCACCGAATTTATCAGCCCTCGTTCTTGGAGCGGATTTTTTCCTTGACCTTAGCTGCCTTACCAACTCTGTCACGCAGATAGTAAAGCTTGCTTCTGCGAACCTTACCGTAACGAACGACTTCAACCTTTGCGACATTAGGTGAGTTGACAGGGAATACTCTCTCGACACCGACACCGTAGGAAACTCTGCGAACGGTAAAGGTTTCGGAAACGCCGCTGCCGCGACGTGCAATTACAGTACCCTCGAAAAGCTGGATTCTTTCTCTCTCGCCCTCGCGGATTTTAACGTGAACCTTTACGGTATCACCGATGTTAAAATCAAGCTTGTCAGCGCGCAGGCTGCTTTCGGAAATAAGCTTTAATGCGTCCATTTTTAATATCCTCCTTAGATTTTCAGACATTCATACCCAAAGCGACAGAGGAATGTCCACCTTGATAAATTCCAACCGCGGCGAAAAGAGTACCGCCGGAAGGCTTTGCGCTTTGTGCACAAAGCATGGTGTATTATAGCATACCGTGATACGATATGCAAGGGTTTTTGATGCTTTTTTGAAAAAAAGTCCCTCTATTTATTGATTATAATGTTTTATTTATTATATCCGTCACCGTCAGTGTTTCACCGTCGGTTTTGAATTTCACTTCAACATTCGCAAAATTCATTCCATACACCCTGTCCGGGTCATTGTGATACGACGGTCTTGGGTCAAGGGAAAGTACCCCCAGAAGTGCGTTCCTTTTTCTTTCCGGTAATTTTTCAAGCAGTGCGTCATCACATTCGACCTTTAATCTTTTTTCGGATATTTTCCCCGTAAAGCCTCCCTCTGCATCAGGTACGCAATCTGCATAGGGTAAATACGGCTTAATGTCATATATAGGCGTGCCGTCAAGTAAATCCGCTCCGGAAACCGTTATAACAGGATTACCCGTCCCGTCAATTTCCACATTTTCTATTTTGACAACAGACAGTCCTATGGGATTCGGTCTGTAGGGTGAACGGGTCGCAAAAACGCCGATTCGTGTGTTTCCGCCCAGTCTCGGCGGTCTTACGGTAGGTGACCATTCATCTCTCACAGCCTTTGAAAACTGCCAGATGAGCCACAGGTGGGAATATTCTTCAAGCCCTCTGATTGCCTCCGCTACGGCATATTCATCTTCAAAAACAATCTGCGCGGTAAGCTCTTTGACAAGTCCGCTTTGTCTGGGTATGCCGAATTTTTCCGTAAAATCGCTTTTTATATGCGCTATGGGCTTCAATAAAAACTCTCCGCTCATTTAACTACCTCATTTCTTCCTTATATTAACTCTTTTTATAATATTTGTAAACCCCGACAGCAGTTACAATAAGTTGACTTTGATGTTTTCATATGCTAAAATTAGGAAAAATCATATATCCGAGGTGTTGCAGCTTGGAAAACGAGCTTGTGCTCAACAGAGAATACAGTCAAATCACAGACCTTTACTTTGCCGTTTGGGAAGATAAAGGTGCGGCAAATTATATTTGGGTTAAAATTGCGGACAAAAAACTTGAAACAGGTGTTCAGGCTGTAGCCGAAGACCCTGTTGCCGCAAAGCTTGACGGTGACAACAAAAGACCGTTTATTGAGCTTATAACCTATGCCGAGGACGGCACTCCTATTCTCAACTTTGACCGCCCCGAAGATGACATTAACAGCAACGACTGCGGCTCGGATATTCCCGAAGAAGTTCTCGAAAGCTTCCGCCTTTCGCTTCAGAAGCTTGATATTCTCGGCTGGCGAAATCATTTTCCGTCAAATCGTCAGGGCGTTTCTTGGCGTATTGATATTTACAAATCAAGCGGTCAGAAGCATATGGACGGAAAAGCGCGTTTTCCCATGGAATGGGGCGCATTCAGCAAGGCGATGAGCGAGCTTGTTGAAAAAACCGGTGTAGTCGGAGGTTCGGAATAATACTTATGCTCGGTGTTTTGGTTAATACCGGCACTGTGCTTTTAGGCAGTGCCATTGGGCTTCTTATAAAAAACGGTGTATCAAAACGAATTTCCGATGCGGTAATGCCGGTGTTGGGGCTTTGCTCCGTTGCTATCGGCATTGACGGTCTTCTTGACGGCGGTAATATTATGATAATGATTATCAGTATGGTAATCGGAACTATCGTCGGAACAATGCTCGGAATAGACAACAGCATTAACCGTTTTGCCGATATTATCACAAAAAAGTTTTCAAAGGGCGACGGTAAACGCAGTTTTTCGGAGGGATTTGTGACTGCATGTCTTATTTTCTGTGTAGGCTCAATGACTATTGTAGGCTCATTGCAATCCGGTCTGACCGGTGATAACAGCCTTATTTTCACAAAATCAATTCTCGATTTTGTTTCTTCCATGATGCTTTCCGTTTCTCTCGGCATCGGCGTTATATTTTCATCGTTTTTTGTTTTTCTGTTTCAGGGTGCTCTGGTGCTTTGCTCCGGGCTGCTGTCCCCTGTTCTCGGCACGTACGAAATTGCTCAGATTTCCTTTGTAGGCTCTCTTTTGGTGCTTGCCTTGGGACTTAATATAATGGGCATTACGAAGCTGAAAGTTGCGGATTGTCTGCCGACGCTCGTTATTGCTCCCCTGCTCTGCTATATTCCGCTTTCAATTTTTCAGGCATAGAGGTAAATTATGAGAATCGGTCACGGATATGATGTACACAAATTAGTCGAAAACAGACCGCTTATTTTAGGCGGCGTTAATATTCCCCATACGCTCGGTCTGCTCGGTCATTCCGACGCGGACGTTCTCACCCACGCAATAATGGATGCTCTGCTGGGTGCCGCCGCTCTCGGTGATATTGGGCTTCATTTTCCCGATACAGACAGCCGCTTTAAAGACGCGGACAGTCTTATGCTTCTTTTCGACGTTTGCGCTCTTGTGCGCAACAGCGGCTATGAAATAGGAAATATTGACGCAACAATATTGGCTCAAAAGCCGAAGCTTCGTCCGCATATACCGGAAATGATTGAAAACATCGCCAAAGTCTGCGGCATTTCCACTTCACAGGTAAACATAAAAGCAACCACCGAAGAAGGGCTCGGTTTTACAGGCGCCGAGCATGGTATTGCCGCTCACGCAGTCGCCCTCTTAACGTAACCGTATTTAATCCGTCTGCATAAAATATAGCAGACGGATTTTTATTATGAGGGTGTATAAAATGGAAAAACGAATACTGACAATCGGCTCAATGACTCATACGATAAAGGGGCAGGAGCTTCTGCTGCGTGCAGGCATATCCGCCTCTGTAAAAAAATTATCTCCGACGCTTGACACAAACGGTTGCAGTCAGGGACTTGAAGTATATTTCAAAGACCTCGACCGCTCGCTGCTCATACTGCGTGAATCGGGAATACGTGTTACTCATGTCAGAGGTGGCGGTTTATGATTTATCTCGACAATGCCGCCACTACCTCTCCCAAACCGTCCGCTGTGACCGATGCGCTTTGTTTCGGTGCCGGATATTACTCGGCAAATCCGGGGCGGAGCGGTCACACGCTGTCCATGCGCTGTGCCGAAAAGCTTTATCGGTGCAGGGCGAATATATCCGAATTTTTCGGTCTAAGCTCACCTGAACGGTGCATTTTCACCTACAACTGCACCACTGCAATAAACATGGCACTCAAAGGCTCGCTCAAAGCAGGTGACCATATAGTAATATCAAACCTTGAGCATAATGCCGTTATCAGACCGCTTAATTCCCTTTCCGCTCACGGTGTCGAAATAACGAAAGCTCATGTTGTTCGCGGTGATACGGAAGCTACGGTACGAAATTTCAGGAAAGCGATAAAACCGAATACGAAAATTATCTTCTGCACCCATGCATCGAATGTAAGCGGCGATGTTCTTCCGATTAACGAGCTTGCCGCTCTCGCAGGAGAGCATGGCATTCTGTTCGGAATAGATGCGGCACAAAGTGCCGGCAGTATCCCAATAAATATGAATAAGCTTCATGCGGATTTTATATGTGTTCCGTCTCACAAGGGGCTGTACGGCGTTATGGGCTGCGGCGCGCTTTTGCTGAGTGAGCGCGCTAAGCTTCGCGTTCTCATAGAGGGCGGCACAGGCGGCAATTCCCTTTCTCCCACTCAACCCGACGTATACCCGGAACGTCTGGAAAGCGGCACTGTAAATCTTCCGGGAATTATTTCAATGAGTGCCGGCGTGGATTTTGTAAATCAGCGCGGCACGGAAAAAATACTGGCTCACGAGCTTGATTTTTGCACTCAGCTTGAATATGAGCTTGGCAAAATTCCCGGTGTTACCGTTCACTCCTGTAGTTCTGAATTTGAGAGAACAGCCATAACTACCGTCACCTTTGACAGTATCGACAGCGAAACCGCGGCAATGCGGCTGTCGGAAGCGGGATTTGCCGTTCGCGGAGGTCTGCACTGTGCCCCGGACGCGCATCGTGCCATGGGGACTCTGAACGGCGGTGCTGTGCGAATTTCTCCGTCTGTATTCACGAACACCGCCTGT
Source organism: uncultured Eubacteriales bacterium (assembly GCA_964500965.1). GTDB lineage: Bacteria > Bacillota > Clostridia > Oscillospirales > Acutalibacteraceae > JAISGQ01. The sequence goes on from CAZCQZ010000002.1 coordinate 15,422, forward strand.
ATTCCGATGCTTGTAAATGCAATTAAAAAGTGGTAGAATCGTTCCGAAAGAGGATGATTTTATGGAGCCCCTTAATACGCTCAGTCTTGCCCATGATTTTATACGTTCACATGTTTCCGAGGGCGATATTTGCATTGACGCAACTGCCGGTCGCGGTCGTGATACGGCTCTGCTCTGTGAGCTGGTCGGCAAGAGCGGTCAGGTACTTGCCTTCGATATTCAGCAGGCGGCAATTGACAGCACCCGTGCACTGCTTGAACAGCGCGGTCTTTCCGACCGCGCAAGAGTAATTCTCGACAGTCACGAGAATATGGAAAACTATGTCGATGCGAACACCATTTCCTGTGTTGTGTTCAATTTCGGACGTTTGCCCGGCGGTGACCCTTTGATTTTCTCAAAAGCCGAAACAAGCATTGCCGCCGTCGATGCCGCTCTGCGGCTATTAAAAAGTGAGGGTGTTCTCTGCCTGTGTATCTATTACGGCTCATTTAACGGCTACGATGAACGTGACGCACTTCTTTCATATTTGCGCGGTCTTGACGACACAAAATACACTGTACTGCTTTCCGAATTTGTAAACCGTCGCGGTGAACCGCCGCTTCTCGCTCATGTCTGGAAACGCGGCTGAGCATCAGATAAATCACAATATATATTGTGCCGCATATCACAACATCTGCCATATCGGGTAATCCCGATATGGCTTTTTTACACACAAGTGTGACTGCCGCGGAGACAGCCGCATTCAGTAAAATACCGATGCCGCGTTTTCCGAATCCGGCTGCTCCCGTTGATTTTTTCAGTCTGTGAATGCACAAGCACGGTGTAAAAATGTTACTGATTATCATTATCGCCATAAAGCCCGACGTACCTGTTAAAGGAATCAGAAGCAGTATTGCAGATATACGTAAAATTCCGTCGACGGCACTGTACTTTAACAGATAGTTTTGTTCTCCCAGTCCGCGCAAAATTCCCGTGCCGACCGTTTCACAATACATAAGCGGAAGAAGGGGCGCCAATGCCGCCAGCACTTTAATCAACCGTCTTTCACCGTAAATTATCATGCTAATTTCTCCTGAGAAAATTACAAACAGCATGCCCACAGGTATTGCGCAGAAAAGCGTAAGTGTTATTGCTTTTTCCGCAAGCTTTCGCACATTTAGGCTGTCTCCAATCGTTTTGTACCTGACTATCTCCGTGGTGAGCAGACTGCCTGCCGCCGTCAGCAACGATGCCGGGAAGAACAGCAGAGGCAATGCCATTGAATGTATAATCCCCATAAACGCCAGAGCGTTTTCTCTTGAAAGCCCATAGTGCACAAGGCAGGTCGGAATCAGCGAGCTTTCCGCCGTTCTGAGTGATGATGTAATATAATGAGATGCGGTTACCGGCACTGCATGTTCCGCTATCCTCCGCCCTATCCTATCCGGTTTAATACTTTCGGATTTTTTCGCAAAGAGATAAAATGCAACTATTAAAGCGCACCCTGCAAACTCAGCCGAAAAGTCGCACAAAACCATTGAATAACAACCGTCTGCCGTGGTAAAAGCATAATGCGGCAAAACTATCATACACGCACAAAGTCTGACAGACTGTTCGAATATCTGTGCCAGTGACGGCAGTAATGCCTTTCTCCCCGCAATATACCACCCTCTGAGCATTGCGGAAATACTTATCAGCGGAAGCTCCATTGCCGCTACGCACAGGCTGTTCACGGTTTTTATATCTCCAATCCAGTATTTTGCGGTCACTCCCGACATAATCGTCATGACCAGCGCGGCAATCAGCGATAGCGATACACTGACCAGCATACAGCTTCCGAGCACACCGCCGGCTGTCCCGGTATTGCCCTTTGCAAGCTCCTGTGCCGATATTCTCGTAACCGCCACTGTCATTCCCGACACCGAAAGTCCCGATGCGAACATATACACCGACATGACAAGTCCATACAGTCCAAGTCCCTCCGCTCCCAGGTATTCAGCGGAAAGCACGTTCAGATAAAGTCCCATGAATTTTACAATCAATGTCGCAGAGGTCATAATAAAGGTATTTTCCGCAAATAATCTTTTCTTCTCTCCCACTGCCGTCCCTCCGATTTATCTGATATATATTTAATAATCATTTGTCAAATTTACGAAAATTGTTATTGACATATCGTTCATATTTATATAAAATATATACTGAACTTATTCACTAGGAGGAAAAACAATGAAGAAAACTCGTATTATCCTTTCACTTATCATGGCACTTGCAATGCTTTTGGCAATGGGTGCTGTGGGCGTTTCCGCAACAGAAGATACCGACACTCCCGTTGAGGTTGACCTTGACGGCGTTTATCATGCAACTCTCGGTATCCAGACCAACCCCACCCTGTGGCAGTGCAGAATGGGCTACTATGTAGCCAACCACAACGACACCTACGGCACCGAATACTGGGATAAGCTCTGCGCCGGTACATACGGCACAGATTCCTTTACAACCTACGAAGGCACATTTAACGAAGTTGAAATCGCAGGTAACGGCACTTACACCGTAAGCCTTGTTAACGCCGATTTCGGCGGTGAGACTTCCGTTTCTCAGCTTCACGCCGCAACCGATATCCCCAACACCGGTGCTATCACCTTTACCGATTTCGTTGTTAAGGTCAACGGTCGCAAGGTCGCCGAATATGATGAAGCATATGTTGACAAGGACGGTTATGCAGACGGTCTTTGCGTGCTTCTCGCATATAACAACTGGAGAAGTGACCTCAAGAGCATGGCCGGCGTTATGGATCCCGAAATTCTCCCCAACTCCGCCGAGAATGAAATCACCATCACCTTTACCGTTTCCGGCTTCAATTACGATAATGCCGAGCAGGCAGCAGCCGCAGCAAATGATGCGGCAAACGATGCGGCAAATGATGCGGCAAACGCTGATACCAACACAGACAATACCGAATCCGAGGGCGGTTGCACCGGCAGTGCAACTATGCTCCCCATTGCGGCTGTTGTTATCGCCGCAGCTCTCGTAGTATTCAAAAAGAGAGGCTAATTAGCTTTCGCCTGAAGTAAACCAAAGGCAGAAAAACACCTTAAACGGCGTTTTTCTGCCTTTTAATTTCGGATATAAAAACACAAGAGCAAATGCAAAACCGATATACTCCATTAAAAAGTCTTGAAAGTCTTTTCAAGTGCCTGCTCTAAGGGGGTTATATCAAGCTGCATCGGCTCTTGTGTAATATTTTAATTATTTGTTTTTCACTGCATCAAATGCCTGTGCAAGGTCTTCCATAATATCATCAACATTTTCAATTCCGACAGACAGTCTCAGCAGGTCGGGCGAAACACCGCAGGCTGTAAGTTCCTCATCGGTAAGCTGACGGTGCGTTGTGCTTGCCGGGTGAAGTATACAGGTTCTTGCATCTGCAACATGGGTAACTATCGCGCAGAGCTTCAATGCGTCCATGAATACCGTTGCCGCCTCTCTGCCTCCCTTGATACCGAATGTTACAACGCCGCAGGTGCCGTTCGGCATATATTTTTTCGCAAGCTCGTGGTACTTATCACCCTCAAGTGACGGATAAGATACCCATGAAACCATATCATGCGCCTTGAGCCAGCTCGCAATTTTATATGCGTTCTCACAGTGGCGCGGCATGCGCAAATGAAGTGTTTCTGTTCCGAGATTCAGCAGAAATGCGTTTTGCGGTGACATAATAGCACCCATGTCTCTCATGATATGCGCACGGCATTTTGCGGCAAATGCGGCTCTGCCGAAATGTTCGGCATAAACCAGTCCGTGATATGATTCGTCCGGCGTTGTGAACGCAGGGAATTTACCGCATTTCCAATTAAAATTGCCCGAATCAATAATGACACCGCCCAATGCGGTTGCGTGACCGTCAAGATATTTTGATGTGGAGTGAACGACAATATCCGCCCCCCATTCGATAGGACGACAGTTTATCGGCGTTGCAAAGGTGTTATCAACAACAAGCGGAACATTATGTGAATGTGCGATTGCTGCCCACTTTTCAATGTCAAGAACGCAAAGAGACGGGTTTGAAAGCGTTTCGCCCCACAGACATTTTGTGTTTTCCCTGAAAAGAGCATTTATTTCTTCCTCGGAAGCATCGGGAGACACAAAATCGACATCAATTCCAAGCTCTCTCAGAGTTTTGTTAAACAGATTAAACGTACCTCCGTAAACCTCGGACGATGAAATTATATGGTCACCTGCGTGACATATATTAACAACAGTAAACATGCTTGCGGACTGACCCGAAGCGGTCAAAATTGCCGCAACGCCGCCCTCAAGAGCCGCCAGCTTCTGCTCCACCGCATCACAGGTCGGATTAGCCAGACGTGTGTAGAAAAAGCCGTCGCTTTCAAGGTCAAACAGCTTTGCCATCGCTTCGGAGCTTTCGTATTTAAAGGTTGTGCTCTGATAAATCGGCAGTACTCTCGGCTCTCCGTTTTTCGGCGTATAGCCTGCCTGTACGCATTTTGTTTCGATTCTGTGATTACTCATAATAATACCTCCATTGGTAGATTTTTAAAAAATCATTATGACAGCTCCACTGTTGCTATTCGCGGCTCAAAGCAACAGGTAGGGCGTACACACACTATGCGAACGCCGCTCGCCCTTTGCGGTCCGACCTTTAAAAAGGTCGCCAGCACCGAGGTACTGCCACCAAGTCCCAAAGGACCTATTCCTGCGGCATTGACGCGACCGGTAATTTCTTTTTCCGTTTCCGACTGAACGTCATATCTGCCGTCTGTCTGTGCCTGAAGCATCATTGCCGTTGCTTCAAAATGACTTCTTCCTATTCCTACAGCCAGCGTACATGGCGTACAGCCGAGCTGTGCGACACTTTCGGTTGCCCAATTTACGATTTCATCAATAACCGTTTGCGTATTGTGCCTGTGAAAAACTCTGTAAGTTTTTGCTCTTATGGCAGGTCCGCCGCCGAACATCAGAATATGCAGACGAATTACATTTTCTTCGCATCTGCGTAAAAGAATCGGTGCAGGCTCGACACCGGCACTATCCGGGTTGATTCCTCCGCTCTGGTCGATTCGCTGACTGTCACCACCCATTATGCCCATCGGACGACCGGGAAGCTCTCTCAGCCCCTGACGTATTCCCTCTTTAATTTCGTCAAGCATCTTGCCTGTCACTGCCTGTTCTTCACCGACTTCCAGCACGATATGAGGAATGCCGGTATCGTCACAAAGAGGACTTCGGTTTTGTTCAGCCGTCAAGGCATTATCCAGAACGGTTTGAAGCACCCATTTTGCCTTTTCCTCCGTTTCGGATTCAATAGCCAGTCTGTATGCCTGCTTTTTATCCTCCCTGAACGTGCTTCCCGCTTCAACAAGAGCATTTTTTACAAGATTTGCAATATCACCTTTCATAAATGCTCCTCCCGTGAGCCGCTCCGATTATTGCCGGATAACTGTCAACCTTGATAATATGCAATGCTTCCATTCCAAGCTCCGGAAATGCAATCACCTTTTCTTCGCTCGTCTTTGAGCCGAGCAAGGCAGTTACAGGCGGTATTACGGCATAAACAGAATTATGTCTTTCAAGGGCTTCGACCGTTTCACGGTGCAGCTCTCCTTTTCCCAGGTACAGCTTAATTCCGGCTTCACTCAAAGGTTCAATGCTGCTTTCGATTTCGGCTTTGTTTGAGCTTGTCGGTCCGACACCTGCCGGACTGACTGCGGTGTGAAAAATGACCTGCCCCTTTAAATCTACGCCCAGTCCCGACGCAGTTCCGTTTTTTATCATTTCAACCACCTTAGGCAGCACGGCATCTCGTCCGCAAAGGATATAGCCGCTGATTTCAACGGTATCTCCCACCTGCAAACGTGCAACAGCTTCTTCGGTTATCGGTGTGGTCAATTTTATCATGTTACAGCCTCACTTTCAAGCGGCATTATTCATTTACCGCAAAAAGTCTGACATACGCCCCTTCGTTTTCAATAACTCCGTATGCTCTTGCACGGTTATACACCTTTTTCGCCCAGTTCGTATGGGGCTTGATTTCATTCATCTTATTTCCGCCGGAGCCCTTAATTACGCCGCCTGATGTACCGAGTATCTGACATGCATCGTCATATTCTTCCTTTGTTACCGCCATAAGCGCGTTGACAAATTTAATATGTGTGGGGTGAATAACCGTCCTGCCGACAAAGCCGTTTGCCTTATCCAGAATAACCTCTCTGAGCAATCCGTCTATCTCGTTGTTAACAAGGGGTTTACGGCGAATCAGATAATCCTCCAGTCCATGGTCGGGAAGTTCTTCAAACATAAGCTCTTTCGGCGCTCTGAAATATTCCCATACAGGTCCTGAGATGACATAATCGTTGTTACGACCGCAGATATTTATAATATCGCTGAGACATTCTCTTACAGTCATAATGTCATAAAGGCTGTAGTCAACGCCGCGTCTTACTCCGAATACGGAGCTGAAATCCGTTCCTCCGACTCTGACCTGCAATACAAGATGCTTATACTTATCAAGTATTTTTTTAATGCCTATAAGCTGGGACAATCTGCTTTCCTTGTATGCGACCTCAGGGTCTTCGATTATGGGCATACCGTAAAGTATCTCACCGAAACGGTCATTCAAATCCTGCAGATATGCATAATATTCATAACCGTTTTCGGCGTTGAATTTCGGAAAATTCACGCCGCAAAGAGATTTTACCTCCTGCTTTGTGAGCTTTTCGCCAAACTCCTTAAACTGCGCAAGATTACGCACACGGACAAAAATCAAAGGAACATAATCCGGGTTAAGCTTTCCGCTTTCCACCGCGTCGGTTATGGTTGAAAGAAGATAGTGCACGTTTTCCATAGCCTCCGGCACCCTTTCCTCCGGGCAGGCATCTTCAAAGCACAGTACCATCGTTGTAAGACCCGGCATTGCGTGGTCAAGTATTTTCGGGGTAAAATCCTTATAACCGGGCATATACATTGTCGCACCGAGGCAATACTGCAAAAGCTCACGGTCGGTATACTTATTGAAATGTTCCGGCTCTACGACAAATTCAAAGCCGGGATTATACATATGATGTCTCATTTTAAACTTCCTTTCAAATTCGCACTAAGTCAGGATTATATCAGGCTTCCCTTGGGACTCCACACAGCATCGGGGTAATATTCATCTATCATTCTCTTAACAAGACTGCATTGCTTTGCACGCTTTCTTGCATCATCTTCGGTAGAATCCCAGGAATGTGTTGCAGCCACAGAGCCGCCGGTTTTCAGGTAAATAGGTGCTGCAATACGAATCATTTCGGGCACTTCGTAATGACGAATAAAGCCTCCGGTCGATTTCGGATTCTCCGTATGTATATCAATGGGACAATCAACTGCCTGTCGCATAGATGCCAGCATTTGAAGCTGAATATCTCTGACCGGATTTATCGAATCCGCGCCTATGCTTTCAAGCAGCCTTGCCGAACAGGGATTTCCGTGTCCTGCGTGGGCGGAAACCTTAAAGTGACAGTTTTCGGGCAGTTCACCGGCTTTTCTCATTTCGTTCAACGCCCACAGACAACCTTCGTCATACACCAGGAATCCACGGCAGCCTAATCTTGCCGCTCGCTTTACGTCCTCTATTGCGCGGACAATCTGCTCCTGTCCACGCAGTCGATAGCCCATGCGAACACCTTCCTCGGTGTGAACCGATGCCGATGTATCGGTAGTAGCTCTCGGTCCGATTGACAGTATCAGGTCTGTCTGCCATTGGCTTGCCAGCTCAACCATTTTTGAAATTTCTTCATCTGTAAGGCGCATGATTCCCTGCGTTTGCGTTACTCTGTGAAGATAAATTCCGTAGCTGTCCATTGCCTCCAAAAGTGCTTTCATTACCTTTGGTCCCTGTATTCCGGGGACTTCAAAGCGGTATTGTCCTCCGTCCTTAAAACGCTTTTCGGACGTCGGTAAATCATATGCGTCACCGCCGGGCAAGCCGATTGATTTTAAAAATTCTCTGGTTTTATCCATACTGTTCATACGCAAATTCCTTTCTCCGAATATTGTTTTCAACTGTTCAAATCCTCGATAAGCTCATCAATTGCTTTTTTGTGGTCAAATACGATTGGCGGCAGCTTTCTGCTCAATCCCTTATGAATACGGCATTCGATAAACGATGCCCTTCCACAGTCTTTCAATGCATTTATCGCCGCCGTAAGTTCATTTGCGGTATGCACCGCACGGTGCACCGTTTCATACCCACAGGCATCTGCTATGGCGGTGAAATCGACACAATATCCTGCCGATGGCTGCCCTCCCACCGATTCATGTGCGCCGTTATTCAGCACAACATGCATCAGATTCGGAACATTTTGCTTGCTTATCATCGTCATACAGCCCATGTGCATAATCAGTGCACTGTCACCGTCAAGAGCAACAACATGCCGCTTTGGGTGTTCCGTCGCTATCCCAATTGCCACTGAAGAAGCATGTCCCATAGAGCCGACATTTAAAAAATCGTGTGATTTTGTTTCGTTTCTCCTCTCTCTCAGGAAAAACAATTCTCTTGTTGCGCGCCCGGTCGTTGCCGTAAAAACAGTATCTTCCGGCATGTTTTCAAGAAAAACCTCTATCGCTTCCTCCCTGCTCATCGGATATTCGTTATCCGTAATGTTGCTTTTCTCCGAAGCGGCCATTACTCCTTTCGGCGCAATGAGCGCGTATGACTGCCTGCTGTTTTGACAATAACCGACTGCTTTTGAAACCGCGCTTTCAAATTCGTCATCGTCATCGGTGAGAATCGTATACGGAATGTGCAATATGTCAAGCAGTTTCGGCGTAATTTCACCCTGCAATTTATGCTGAGGGTGATTAGGCTCGGTATCACCCTGACCGCGCCAACCTATCAATAGCAGCATCGGAACGGCATATACATCTTTATCCGCGAGACTTGCCAGGGGATTTATCGCATTCCCCAGTCCGCTGTTCTGCATGAAAACCAGCGGTATTTCTTTTGTGGCAAAATAATGTCCTGCCGCTATTCCGACGGCGTTACCCTCATTGGCTGCTATTACCGTTCGCTTTCCGAAGTTTTTCAGTGCGTAGTCGCAGAAGCCGTTCAAATACGAATCCGGAACGCCGCTGTAAAACCTCACTCCGTTACACTCAAGTGTATTAAATACTTTTTCCTGATTCAGCATCAGCTTTTCTCTCCTCCTACCGACCCTTTTCCCTTATACAGCGTAAAGTATTCGGGGCTGTCGCCTTTGGTAATCTTCCACGCTTCTTCAAATGCATCAACCAAATCCTGCGGCAAAGGTCCTGCATTTACGGCGGCTATATTCTGCATTAAATGTTCACGCCTACTTGCACCTATCAAAATAGCATCGCCGCGACCGCCGTTAAGCATCGAATGATATGCAAGCCAACGATAAACCGCTTCCACGCAGGTTATTCCATGATTTTCAGATGCGGATTCTATGATATTTACGGCATCGAAGCAGGATTTTTTCCAATATCTCCCCTGATAATTCGGGCGATTTGTGAAACGTCCTGCACCGGGTGCAACTTCAAAGCTTTTATATCTTCCCGTGAGCAAACCGCCTGCCATTGGATTATAAGCATAAAAGCGCAAGCCGAAATAATCACAGGCGGCGTTCAGTTCAATTTCCGCCTTTCTCGTAATCGGATTGTATATTCCCTCGTACACAGTAGGCTTTACCCAACCGTGCTTATCGCATATGTGCCACACATCGGATACCATCCATGCCGGGAAATTGGACAATCCCAGCTCTTTGAATTTCCCCTCATCATGCAACTGTGCAAGAGCGGAAAGGACTGATGTTACCGGCGTTGCCGGGTCGGGGAAATGCAAAAACACAGTATCAACACATTCCCGTTTCAGCCTTTCAAGACTTTCGTTGAGCTGCTTAAATGCCGCATCGCCGTCAAGTCTGCCGCTGATGCGCGGATTTATTTTTGTAGCTATTCTGCACGAACGGTTAATTTGCGAAAGAGCCTGTCCGATAAGCTTTTCACAGTTTCCGTCATTATAGACATATGCCGTGTCAAGCTCATCATACCCGGCATTCAAATAGGCTTCGATAAACTCTCCGACCTGCGGTTCAAACACCGATTCTCCGAAAGTCATCGTACCCAGCACAAGCTTAACTTTATCCATTTACCATACCCCCATATGTTATTATCACAGCTCATGCACCAGCTCGTTCACTGTTGCTTTTTCCTTATATACGGTTTGGAACACTTTCTCACTTACACTGTCACCGATGTGAGCGTAATTCATCAGGTCAACATATCGCTGCTTAAATTCTTCATCGTTCAAAGGATTTTCAGGCTCCCCTTTCGGAAAGTCAACACGTTCACTGTATTCTCTGTCGGCAGTTTTCACAGTAACTACCGCCGCCTGAATGCCCGGAAATTCTGCGCTCAATTCGTCATCGGCAAACACTCTGACTTTTTTTGCAAGTGAAAGTATCTCCGGATTTTTTACTGTTTCTTCCGTAAACTCCCGTAGCCCTGCTCTGCCGAAAATCAGTCCGGCGGCTGTTGCATACGGAATACTCATTTTCGCGCTGTAGCTTCCGGGAATATCCGTGTGGTCATGACCGGAAACGGCAAGCGAATAGGTTTTTACAATAATCTCTCTTACCTCGCATGGGTTAACATAATTTCTAATATGGATTGCCGCTTCAACCGACGGATGCGTATAACGGCAGGAAGCATATGGCTTTGTATAGGTTTTCATGATTGCGTATGTGCCATTTGCCAGCACCGGCTTCATTTCAACATTTTCATCGCCGGTCATCATTTTAAGAAAACCTCGTCCGCCCAAAGGATTTTCATGTCCTTTAAAACCTGCCTTTGCAAGCTGCAATGCCGTAAGTGAAAGCAATGCTGTTTTTGCGACATTATAGGGTTTCAGTTCGCTTCCGTCATCTAATACCTTTAACATTCCGGAGGCAGCTACACACGCCGTTGCAAAAGCCCGGAAACGTTCTTCAGCCGTAAAACCGAGCATATAGGCTGCCGCAATTGTCGCACCCAGCGTTCCGCAGGTGCCGGTTGCATGGTAGCCGAGTCCCTTGTGTCCCGGTTGAATGGAAACTGCCATTGTGTATGATGCTTCATAGCCTATTATTGCCGCTTTCAGCATATTTTCAATATCAATTTCAAAACGCTGCGCCAGCGGAATCAAAAGCGAAAAAATCGGACTTCCGAGGTGAATAATGCCGGAATTCGTTCCGTCGTCAAAGTCCAAAGCATGACCGTTAAGCCCATTCAAAAACACCGCTTCTTTTAACGCCAGATTCTTTCCCATTCCCAAAGCCTTGTATTCTCCGCTTTCGGGCTGTATAAATGTGCGGTATTTTTCAAGCTTATCATGCTGAAACGCAGCACCTGCACAGGTCACCGCAATATAGTCCAGCAGGCTTTGTCTTGCCCGCATCATAACGTTCTGCGGAATCGGCATATTCCACACTCTGTCAACCTCATTTAAAAACTCAACAGACTTATTCACTGCTTTCTCTCCTATCACCATTGAATGTCATGAATAATTGATTTAAGCTCTTTTGCGGCTTCCGAAAGCTCTCTGTCCCTGCGCCACATAACTGCTACTTCGCGTTTCGGCAAATTTTGCGCAAAGGAATAAAAGCGCACTTCATTGCCGGAACAGAATCTTTCCACTCCGGTTGGCATTACCGCCATGCCAACTCCTGCCTTTACCATTTCTATCTGCGCCTCAATGGATTTTACCACTGCCGCAGGCGAAAACAGCAGCTCATAGTCAATCCTGATATTGTCAAGCTGTTTTTGCATAAACTGCTTATCCGTTAACATTACAAGCCTTTGTCCGTTTAACACCGCTACGTCCACTGCCGGGTATTTACGTTCCGACAGTTCAATTGCTTTGTATTCCGGATGTGACTTCGGCACTGCCAGCACCAGTTCCTCTGCCGCAACTTTTTCATAACAGAAAAGCCGACTGTCTATGGGCAACAGTGTCAGCGCCATATCATATTCACCGTGTTCCATGCCCTCGGTAAGTTCGGTTGTTGTACCCTCGCGCACTATCAAATGCATGCCCGAATGAAGCTCCTGAAATCTTTTCGCTATCGGCGGAAGCATGGAAGCCGCTCGATAAGGTGCCGTTCCGATAATCAATGAGCCGCTTTTATTTTCCGCGATATCGGATAATCTTACTTCCATTTGATGCTCAAGCGCCAGCATCTGTCTGCCGATGTCTACATAAACCTTTCCGGCATCGGTCAGCTTAACGCAACCGTTTTCTCTGCTGAAAATCTCCCGGCCTATGTCATCTTCGATTTTTTTAACATATTGAGAAAGTGACGGCTGTGAAATATTCAACACAGCGGCGGCTTTTGAGAACGACCCCTCCTGAGACAGGGTGATTACATATCTAAACTGTTTTTCGTTCACTGCTCCACCTCTAAAATAAGTGATTTTTTATAATCTTTATAATAATTTGATTATAATATGTTTGCATCTAAATAGCAATACTTATCCGAAATTTTAACAAAACGGACATTTTTATACTGTCTCTATTCGGCAAGAGCCGGGCGGAAGCTCACGCTTTCCGTCCGGCTCTTAAACACAATTATCCTATTTTTTCTTTCTCAAATATGTACCTGTCGGTAAAGACAGTTCCGATTTGATTTTATATCTCATCGTCGGGTGCGGCGTGCTTTCTATGGGGCAGCCGTCAACATCAAACAATTCATCGGCTTTCAGCTTTAACGAGCCGCCTTTCGGTACAAGAGCGTCAAGCTCATCACCTTTGAAAATTTTGTTCCTCTGCTCGGCAATTATATAGCCGTTTTCACAGCCGACTACCATTGCCGCAACCTCATACTCACGGATATAGCCGCCGTTATTATAAACCTGACCCGGTTCGTTTCCGAAGTAAAATCCGGTAGAATATTCCCGGTGGCTCACCTTGTCAAGTTCTTCGATTACACGCTGTTCGGGAACGTAATCATCTGTCCGTGCATTAAAATACCCGTCGATAGCCGCTCTGTATGCGGCGGTTACAACAGCAACATAATACGGTGATTTTGCTCTCCCCTCAATTTTAAAGCTTGTAATTCCGGCTTTTATCAGTTCGGGAATATGCTCTATCATGCACATATCCCGTGAATTGAGTATGTGAGCACCGTGTTCGTCCTCAAATATCGGGAAATATTCACCCGGTCTTTTTTCTTCCATCAGTGCATACTTCCAACGGCATGGCTGAGAACAATCGCCTCTGTTTGAATCTCTGCCGGTCATATAACTTGAAAGCAGACATCTGCCTGAAAAGGAAACGCACATTGAGCCGTGCACAAAGGCTTCGATTTCAAGGCTTTCGGGGGTCTTTTCACGTAATACCGTTATTTCGTCCAATGACAGTTCTCTTGCCAGCACCACCCTTGACGCGCCCATTTTTTCAAGCGTTATCGCCGTCATGTAATTCGCAACGCCTGCCTGAGTTGAAATGTGGACGGGCACATTCGGCGCATAGGCTTTTGCCATGCTCATTACACCCAGGTCGCTGATGATAAGTGCATCAACACCCAACCGCTGTGCATTCTCAAGAAAACCCGGCAGTTCATCAATTTCGTCGTTTCTGAGCACCGAGTTACATATGAGATAAACCTTTACGTTGTTTTCGTGGGCAAGGTTTACAGCATATTCAAGCTCGTCTTCGGTAAAATTGTTCGGAGCTGACCTCATTCCGAATTTTTTCCCTGCAAGATAAACAGCATCGGCTCCGAAGCTTATTGCGGCACGCAAGCTGTCCATCTCGCCTGCCGGAGCTAAAAGCTCCGGCTTTATTTTTGGGGTCATCAGCTTCCGCTCCTTATATTGTTTTCGTGCTGACTGTAAGTTTCCGCAAAGAGTGTTGTTCCGTCACTCTTTGAATAGAAGAAATAGTAATTCGTACTTGCCGGATTCTTAGCCGCATTTATGGAATTCATTCCCGGACAGCAGATAGGTCCTGCCGGCAGTCCCGAAATCACATAGGTGTCGTAAAGAGATGTGTCAAAGGTCTTTGTTTCCGATTCTCCCGTTGTAGGATTGGTCGCGGTCATAGTGTAGCTGCCCTTGTGATTTTCAATCCAGTTCTCTTTTTCGCTTGCGGTTATCTTGTCGGACTCCTTGAGTGCCGCCGCCGTTGCAAACGGATACCATCTTGTCGCATCGGACTGAAGCATTCCGCCTGTTCCCTGCACTTTCGGATTATTAAGACGGTTGTAGAATACCGATGCAACCTTCTTCATGTCATCTGCTCCCGGAACCTCACGCTCGACAACAGATGCCATAATGATTATCTTATCAAGCTTCTTACCCAATTCGGTTTTCTTTGATTTCTTCTTATCTGCCGACAGCGATTTGTTATTGGTTATTTCGTCATAATCGTAATCGGAGTCTTCAAGGACATTATCTTCAAACGCGGCAAGCATTTTGGTTATTGCGTGCTTTGAGCCGCCCCAGATATAGAAATCGTAGGTACTTGGGAACAAATAGCCCTCAAGCCTGTAAATCCTGTTTTCGCTTTTCGGTATATAGTTCACAAAATCATAGCTTGAAAAATCGGCGTACTGCACCGAGTTTATAAACGCTTTCTTTTCACAGACACAGTATTCCTCCAGCAGTTCGCCTATCTGCTCAACAGTGTAGCCTTCGGGAATCGTTACCTTAACAATACTGTTATCGGCGGTTGCTGGCTTTGTAAGCTTTCGGATTATCTGGTCATAGTCCGACTTTGTGTTAAGTACAAATGTGCCTGCCTTATAGGACGTATCATTTGTAAAGCCTGCATATAGCTTGAAGAAAAACGGATAATCAACAATGCCGTTTTCATCAAGAATATTCGTGACCTGATCCAGCGTTGCGTCTTTCGGAATTTCAACGGTTACTTCCGATTCCTCTTTAACAAGTCCGAACATATCATTAAGACCGACAATAATGTAAAACGACAACAATGCCGATATGGAGCAGACAATAGCTGCGTAAATGAGAGCTATAACGCACCCTCTGCTTTTCGTATTTCTGCTGTTTCTTCTCATGATTTTAGGCGGAATCGCATTTTCTTCCGGAATTTCAAAGCGTTCGCCTGTTCTTGTGGTCACGGTTCTCGTTCTGGTAAGCGGTGACTGCGCCTGCTGACGGTACTGTTGCATTTGGGGGTTTTCTCTGCGAGCAGGCTGTGCCGGAACAGCGGAACGCACACTTCTCTGCTCGTATTCGCTGTTACGTGCAGGCACACGCTGACCGTTCTGCACTCTGTAAGCATTGTTCTGCCCCTGCTGTCTGTACTGCCCCTGCTGACGATTGGGCGAATAATACTGCTGTCTCCGACGCTCGTAATCGTTGTCGGCAGCATAATCCTCATCGGATATAGTTACTCTGAAAGTCTTTTTTGCCTCGTCATTGTGAGAGCCGTTTCTGTTATTGCCGTTATTCATATCAAACTTCATCCTTTCCACGCCCCTATGCTTTCGTAACACCTGTGGGGCTTATGACATAGAATGTAATGACCACAAAATAAGTGAGGTGAAATCAAATGTGCCTTAGCAAGCTTTTCAGCGGTGAAAACTTAATATGGATTCTTCTTCTCATCATAGTCGCTTTGGGCTGTAACAACTAAATTTCCGTGGGGCTGTAAAAGCGAAAGCTTTTTACAGCCTCTATTTACATCTTCTGCTGAATCTGTCCGTAATAAGTAAACCGACGTGGCGGTCAAATCTGCCGTGAGGCAGGTACTTTACAACGTTTTCAAAATAGCACAGTCCGCAGGTAAAGCCCTTATAGCCCGACAGAAAGCGGTCATAATAACCCTTTCCGTAGCCGAGACGAAATCCGCCATAATCAAAAGCCAGTCCGGGAACAACGCACACACCGTCCGAAAAATCGGTAACAAGCCTGTCCTTTTCGGCTCTCGGTTCAAGCACGCCGAACGTGCCGGGTTCAAGGTCATCAACGCTGTCGATATAATAAAACTCCATCTCTCTTGTTCCGTCAACACACCTCGGACAGGCAATTTTTTTGCCGTCATTCGCCGCACGTTTTATTATGTTAATTGTATCGACTTCGATAGCAGTCGATACATATATAAACACCTGATTTGTTTTTCGGTAGACATAGCTGTTAAAAAAACGCTCCGCTATCTGCATATCAAGCGCGTTTTTTTCTTCCTCTGCGATGCTACGTCTCCATTCCTTGATTTCCGCACGCTTTTCACGCTTTATCTGTCTGATGTCAGTGCTCATCGCGGATACAGTGATGTACGAAGCTTATCGGCCGCTTCATCGGATACAAGAAGCTTTACCAGCTCAAGCCCGAAATCAACGGACCAGCCGGCACTTTTGGCGGTTGTGACAAGTCCGTCGGTAACAACGCCCTCATCTACGCATGTTGCACCGTCGAGATACTTTTCAAAGCCCGGAAAACAGGTCGCCTTTTTGCCCGAAAGGATTCCTCTTTTGCCTAAAACCATCGGAGCGGCGCATATTGCCGCAAGCCTTATGCCATTATTATAACAGTATTTTACAGCTTTGTCTACCTCTGTGCTGTTATCAAGATTTTCATAGCCGGGTCCGCCGCCGGGTAATACAACAAGCTCGGCTTTTTCAATTTCGGCTTCTTCTGCGGAAATATCCGCAGAAACACATATTCCGTGTGCGCCGCGTATGTTCATTCCTCCGACCCCTGCCAGCTTTACTTCCCTGCCTGCACGACGAAGCAAATCTGCCGGGGCAAGTGCTTCCATTTCTTCAAAGCCATTTGCCAAATAAATAAGTACCATTTTAATTCTCCTCTCAGTCAAGCGCAAGTCCTAAGTAGGGTGCATGTTTTCCTGTTAGCGTAAGCAGATTTGCCGGTTTTCTGCCGCTTGTGGTTTTTATCATTCCGAAATCCGATACATCTCCATATGGTGCAAAAAATTCATTGCTCACGGGCACTCTGAGAGCAAAACTGCCACAGCTTTTATAGGCATCAAGCACGGCTCTTAAAAGCGGTACCGTCAGCTCGTTTGTGGCTATAAGCTCGGATATATCAACCGTATTGTTTTTTTCGGCACAAAACGCATACGCCGAAGCATATCCTTTCCTTACCGCAATAATACGTCCGCCGATTGCCTCATGTGCACCCATTGCGTAGGACACCGCTTTTTCGCCCCATGTGACATAACCTTCTCTGTCGATAAGGCTGTCCCGTCTGACAGCGGCAAGCTCACCGTCTCCCAGTGTTACGATTTTTGTTTTCATTTCATTGCCCTTATACCGTGCAAGGGTAACAAGGTCAGAACGTGAAAAAGTGATTACTCTGCTGCGAAAGCATCGGTAAAAGCCGCGTTTCTCATAGAATTTTATAAGACTGTGCTCGCCCGGAACAACGGCAGTATAAACCTTTTTTCGCGCTTCGGCAAACTGCTGTGCCGCAGTGATAAGCCCGGTCATTATCCCCTTTCCCTGAAAGTCCGGACGAGTTGCCGCCGCATATAAATACTGTCCCTGCTTTATCTCGCTGTCGTCGGTTATCAGCATGTCAAGAACATGAAGCATCGCAACCGGTCTGCCGCTGACGTTGTCGATATACACTATGCAGGAATTGGGATTGTACCTGTGTTCAAAAAAATACCCGACTGCTTCCGGAGCGTCCTGCGGAAAACACAGCTTCCATATTCTTTCAATATCGGGACGCATACCGTCCCTTGCAAGCGTTATCAATGCATCATTTCCTTTCGGTCAATACGCACTTTTCTATCATTTTAACCGGGAAATACGAGAGCTTTGAGGCTCTCAGTCCCTCAATTCCCATATCTTCTTCCCGATTGATATACCGGTATTTTGAAGCGATTTTTTCGGCAAAGCTCCTGTTTATCATCTGATATGCGCCGTCATAGCCCGGCAGTGCTTTTTCAATGTGGATTACAAAAGTGTCATCGGTAAGCGGCTCTCCCACTGTAAAGGCAATCGCCTTGCCATTGATTCTGAGCACGCCTCCGCTCAATCCGAGTTGCTCAAAGTTCAAAAGCGAACGGCTTACACTTGAAAAATCAAAATCATCATTCTTACCGAGCACCCATTGCTTTTCGATTTCCATACACTCCGCAATATTCCCGTCACCGAGCGGTTCAAAGGAAAAGCCTGAGCCTGCATATTTTTTCATCAATCTCGATATATGATTGCGTTTTCCATGATACCTGTTTCCTTTTAAAAACGCAAGGTCATCGGAATTATAAACGTAATCCCAATCATCTCTGCTGTTTTGATATTCAAAGGCGTTGCCGAAGTGCGCGTAAAGCTCCTTTGCCTGACAGCTTTCGGCAACTATTTTCAGTGTACCGCTTTTCTGCTCGGCTTTTTCTTTCATAACCTCAAGAATATTCGCCAATTCATACTTTCCGACCGGGTATAAAAAGTAGTCGCCCAGCAAATCCGAGTTGCCCGAAATCAGCAACGCATCATTATAAAAAGCAATTTCCGTATGGTATTTTAAAGCCCATGCATAAAGCGTCGCAAAGGAATAGCTGCTGCCCTCAAAACATGATTTTGAGAGAATTTCATTTACTTTATCTCTGTCTTGAATTTCCGGAACATGAAACTCAGGCATCAATAACCCCACTTTTTTCCAGTGCTTCAAACACCTTTTTATGATTTTGCTCAACTGAAAGCATTTCGCTGTTTTCCGTCAGCTCGATACGCGTCCACGAAAGTTTTTCCGATGCGTATTTAACCGCATTATAGCAGGTTTTCTGAAACTCCAGATTTCTTTCGTGTATATCCTTTTTGGATTCATCGCCGTTATATCTTTCGCTCATTTTTTTCTGAGCGACCTCCGGCGGCACATCTAAATAAATAACCGCGTTTGGCTTCGGAATCTCCAGTTTATTGTATTCATAATCATACAGCCATTGCAAAAATCCGTCCCATTCCTCACGCGGCAGCTTCGGCATTTGATACGGAATATTTGACGTAGTGTATCTGTCACACAATATCAGTGTGCCCTTTTCGTAATCGTCTTGCCAAAAGGATTTGTAACTTGCAAATCTGTCAACGGCAAAAAAGCTTGATGCGGCGTATGGATTGACATCACCGGGATTTCTTCCGAATCTTCCGTTAAGATACATTTTCACAAGAGCGGAAGACGGATGCTCGTAGTCGGGAAAGGTTACTCTGCGCACAGGCACGCCTTTCTCTTTCAGTCGGTTATATACGGCAGTTGTGTGAGTTCCCTTTCCGCTGCCGTCAAGTCCTTCAATTACAATAAGCTTTCCCATTTTATCAACCTTTACGCAAATCAGAAAAATACTCTCTGACCTCAATTACTTTTCCACAGCTCATTTTGCCCTCCGGACAAGCTCCGTAAAGGCATGGCGGTCCGCACTTTGAAAAAAGCGACGGCGAAACCTCGCTTACGAGCTTTAACATCTGGCAGGCAACATCTCTTATCTCCCACTGCGCACGGTTACAGCAACGGTGCGCAAAGAAATTGTGCAGACTTCTGGCGTTCATGGTCATTACGATTTTTGTTGCCGCCGCATTGGGCAGAACAAAACGCGCATCCTCAATTGCCATTTTCTCGGCTTTCTTTGCTGCTTCCTTTTCGTCAAGTCCCGATTCGACAAGTGCCTTTTTGTGCTTTTCAAGCAGAATTTCAGTAAGTCGCAGATAGTCTGCCATGTCCCTGTCCATTGCGTTTTTGAATATCTCCGCCGCTTCCGGGTCAGCCGCAATCTCCGGCGGTGTTACGTATTCAAACTCATTTATCTTTACATACCTCTGGCTTTGAACACTGTACGAAGCTATTCTGTGCCTCGTTATCTGTGCCAGCAGTGAACGCGATACTCCCTCAATTCCAAATGTAAAGGAGGCGTGCTCAATTGGGCTTTCATGACCTATTTCCGCGAGCATACCAACAAAGGATTTAACCTTGTTTTCCGAAAGTCCGTTGTACAAATCCTCAATGTCCGATGAGGAATAGCACAGCTTTGCCGCCGCCGCAACGGTCTTATCAGGTTCCGGTGTATACGCCAGCAGTGTGACCTTTGCCATATAATCACTCCTTAATTTATCACATGGTCTCTTTGAAAAATATCCCAAAGACTGTTGTTTCGTGCCGCCATAAAATAATAGTACCTCACCTGTGTCCCCGATGCATTGCAGTCGGCCTCAAGGTCAAGATAATAATATATTCCGTTCAGATTCAATCTGTTCCAGTAATGGTCAACGTTTTTTTCAAATTCCGTACCGCCGTTCAGCACAAAATATCCCGAAACGACCTCACAGCTATAGCCGCAGGCATTAAGCACAGTTGAAAGCACTGCCGCGTAATGTCTGCTGTCACCCTTTTTATTTATAATGTAGTATTTAACATAATCGTTAACGCTGACACTTGACGTATCCTCATCGGAATAAACGATATGCGTACCTACATATTCATAAATTTTCGCGATTATTTCCGTATCGCTGTCACCGGTCAAGTCCATGTCGGCTATCATGGCGGCAATAGCGGTGTCGATTTCCGCATCGCCTGTAAGCTTTGCCGCGCCTGCGGTCATTCCGATTTCCTCCGCGCTGGCGTAAACAAGCGGTCGTGAGCTTGTAACATCTGCGGCGTAGAGCAATGGGTCGGAAGATGCGATAACATATTCAGCCGAAACAACCGAGCTCATATTTGCGCGGCTTTCAAGCATCGACTGATATTCCTGCCAGCTCGCTTCCTTTTCCGCCGATTCAACCAACGCTTCAAGGGCGTCATAGTCTACTTCCGCACTCTGCTGAGAAGAAACGGTGTAGCTGCGCTCCTCCAGAAAAATTTCCTGCATAGGCTCTACCGTTACTGCGGATTTATCCGCAATCAGGCTTACTCCGAGAAATACTATGCCGACAATCGCCGCAACCGAAAGCACTCCTATCAACACCGTTTTCGCAATTTCCACAACAGATTTGTTGGCAAAATCGGAAATATATCTGTCCTTGAGCACTGTAACCGCAGAGGTCTGACCCGGAACGGGCACGAGCCGCCACGGGTCAATACTGCCGTACTTATTTATGGCGTGCCACAGATTATCCTTTTCCTCATCTGTCAGCGGCGGCGGAGTTTCCCCCACCTCGCCCTCGTGCAGCATTGACAGCCTGTTGGAACGCACCAATGCACGGAACGACTGCCTTACGCAATCGCGCTGCCATGCATCGACGCTTGTGCTGTGGCAAAGCTGTGACAGATTTTGATACATGTAAACATATGCGTTTCGCGAAATCAGCTCTGCATCAAAACTGTTGAAGGTACATTCGTATGCATAGCAGTACACTCTGTCGCAGGTGCGCGTATACAGCTTCATGAAATTTTCTCTTTTTTTCTTCTTTGTGCGTTTTTTTGCAGCCATTTTAATTCTCCGTTATGAGAAATATGCAACGCCGGACTCAAACAGCTTCTGATCCTTATTGCCCGGAACGTTGGCATAAAGGTTGTCACCTCTGCGTTCTGAATGACCCATTTTACCGAGTATTCTGCCGTCGGGAGAGGTTATACCCTCAATAGCCATTACAGAACCGTTGAGATTCCACTCCGACGAACCTTGAGGTACGCCGTTGAAATCGGTATACTGAGTAGCTATCTGACCGTTTGCAAGAAGCTGTGAAACAACTTCTTCACTTGCGGCAAAACGACCCTCACCATGAGATACGGGTATAGCATGAACATCACCGATATTACAGCCTGCAAGCCAGGGAGACTTGACGGAGGCAACTCTTGTATATGCCATACGTGAAATGTGCCGTCCAATGGTGTTAAAGGTAAGAGTGGGGCTATCTGCGGTAATATCGCAGATTTTGCCGTAAGGCAGCAGACCGAGCTTAATAAGCGCCTGGAATCCGTTGCAAATTCCGAGTACAAGACCGTCTCTCTGCTCAAGAAGCTTTGTTACCGCCTCCGCAACAAGAGGATTTCTGAAAGTAGTCGCTATAAATTTGCCTGAGCCGTCCGGCTCGTCACCGCCTGAAAATCCGCCGGGGAACATGATTATCTGAGAACGCTCAATACGCTTTACCATTTCACGGATTGTTTCCTCAATTGCATTGGGAGTAAGATTGCGTACAACAAGTATATCCGCTTCGGCTCCCGCTCTTTCAAATGCGCGTGCCGAATCCACCTCGCAGTTTGTGCCCGGAAATGCAGGGATAAATACTCTGGGTCTTGCTGTTTTGTAAGACGGCGCACTGCGCACGATTCTCTGACCCATAAGAGGAATATCTCTGACGGCAGGCTCGCCTGACGCTTTAACCGGGAACACGGATTCAAGCGGTTCGCTCCACGCTTTTTTAAGCTCGTTTAATTTAACCTCTGTGTCGGCTACAGCTATTGATTCGTTTTTCGTTGTTGAGCCGAGCTCAATATAATCAAGTGCTTCGTGTATCCGAGTACCTTCGTTAAGCTCCGCAACTATACCGCCGGAGAGAGGCGCGAAAAGCAGCTCTCTGTTATCTCCCGTGACAAACTTGAAGCCAATATCATTGCCGAATGTCATCTTTGCAACGGCGGCAAAAACACCGCCCTCTTTTACGACAGATGCGGAGAGGACATTGCCCGAATCACACATGCAATAAAATTCGTTATAAAGAGTAATGAGCTTTTTCCATTTGGGCAAATGAGTTTCTTCATTTTCCGGTATCGGGAAAAATACAACCTTGGAATCAGCTTTTTTGAATGAAGCGGATATTGTTTTTGAAGCCCTGGTCATTGCAAGGGCAAAGCTCACAAGCGTGGGAGGTACATCAAGCTCATTAAATGAGCCGGACATTGAATCCTTGCCGCCGATAGACGGAACATTGAGCTTAAGCTGAGCCTTCAGCGCACCTAACAGAGCCGCGGTCGGCTTGCCCCATCTGGAGGGTTTTTCACCCAAACGCTCAAAATATTCCTGGAACGTAAGTCTTGCGGACAGAGCGTCTGCGCCGACAGCCGCAAGCTTACTGAGCGATTCCACAACGGAATACGCCGCACCGTGGAACGGGCTCCAGCGCATATGACCGGGAATGCAACCGTAGCTCATTGCAGTTGCCGTATCGGTACTTCCGTGTTCGAGCGGAAGTGTTGCAACCATTGCTTCCTCCGGGGTAAGCTGATTCTTTCCGCCGAAAGGCATCAAAACGGTCGATGCTCCGATGGAAGAATCGAAACGCTCGCTAAGTCCTCTCTGAGAACAAACGTTAAGTCTGGCAAGGTCTTTTTTCATCGCCTGCGCAATAGTGATACATTCAAGCTCAGACGGTACTTTTTTCCTGTAATCATCAGCTTTTTCAGGTGCGTGAATTTTTGCTTCCGCTTTCTGACGGACACCGTTTGTATTCAAAAATTCGCGTGAAATATTTACAATCACTTCACCGCGCCATGTCATTCTCAACCTCGGATTTTCGGTTATCCACGCAACCTCATATGCTTCGAGATTTTCCTCGTCGGCATATGCAATGAATTTTTCCGCATCGTTCTTATCAAGCACTACCGCCATTCTTTCCTGAGATTCGGAAATTGCAAGCTCTGTGCCGTCAAGACCGTCATACTTCTTTCTGACGTCATCAAGACGAATACTCAAGCCGTCGGAAAGCTCGCCTATTGCAACGCATACTCCGCCTGCGCCGAAGTCATTGCAACGTTTTATCATTGAAGCCACTTCCGGCTTTCTGAAAAGTCTCTGTATCTTTCTTTCTGTGGGAGGATTACCCTTTTGAACCTCTGCACCGCAGGATTCGAGCGATTCCTCGGTATGTGCTTTTGACGAGCCGGTTGCACCACCGCAGCCGTCACGTCCCGTTCTTCCGCCCAGAAGAACAACCACATCACCGGGCTGAGGTACCTCTCTCTTAACATTTTTCTTCGGTGACGCGCCTACAACCGCACCGATTTCCATTCTTTTTGCCATGTAGCCGTCATCATAAAGCTCCGTGACCTGTCCGGTTGCAAGTCCTATCTGGTTTCCGTAGGAGGAATATCCTGCCGCCGCACCTGTGGTTATCTTCCTCTGCGAAAGCTTACCCTCCATGGTATCCTCAAATGCCGCTCTGGGGTCACCTGCACCGGTAACTCGCATTGCCTGATATACATATGCTCTGCCCGATAACGGGTCACGAATAGCACCGCCGAGGCAGGTTGCCGCACCGCCGAAAGGTTCGATTTCAGTCGGGTGATTATGTGTCTCATTCTTAAACTGCACGAGCCAGCGTTGTTCTTCGCCGTCTATTATCGCCGGTACTTCAATTGAACATGCGTTGATTTCCTCGCTCTCGTCAAGATCGGAAAGCAAGCCGCGCTTTTTTATGGTTTTTGCGCCGATTGTGCCCATATCCATAAGCGTTATCGGACATTTGGTGTTTTCACCGTAAACCGTCTCTCTCGCCTCAAGATACTCTTTAAAAGCTTTCTTTATGACTTCGCCCAGTCCGTCCTCATCTATATCTATGTCCGTAAGCTCCGTGAGGAACGTGGTATGACGGCAATGGTCGCTCCAATATGTATCAATAACGCGAAGCTCGGTTATCGTCGGGTCACGCTGCTCTGTATCCCTGAAGTAATCACGCACAAAAACAAGGTCGTCCTTTGTCATGGCAAATCCGAGCTTTGCATGGTATTCTTCAATCTGCTTCTTTTTCCATGTGGTAAAGCCGACAATATGCTCTACATTTTCCGGCACGGGATATTCCTGAGTAAGAGTTTCAGGCTTTTCCGGAGATGCCTCTCGCGATTCAACCGGGTTGATTATATAGCTCTTGATTTTTTCCAGAGTTTCGCTGTCAATATCACCGGTAAGCACATACAGCTTTGCCGTCCTGATTTCAGGACGTTCGCCCTGTGTAAGCAATGATACGCACTGCGCTGCGGAATCCGCACGCTGGTCATACTGCCCCGGAAGATATTCCGTCGCAAAAACAATGTCTCCCTCATCGGTCGGAAACTGTTCTTCGTAAATCATATCCACCGGAGGTTCGGAAAATATGGTATTCTTCGCCGTCTCAAGCTGCTGCCCGTAAAGACCGGAAACATCGTAGCGATTAAGAAATCTGAGAGATTTCAACCCTTTTACACCGAGGTTAACCCTCAAATCCGACAGGCAGTTTTGAGCTTCAACATCAAATCCAGGCTTTTTTTCAACAAACAGTCGCACAACATTGTTCATATAAACTCTCCTTTATATACCACGCCTGTGGTTTGCCCTTATTTTGATATAATACCACAATATATTGATAATAACAATATCCAAATTGCTCATCTTAAATAATTGTTTAAATTTCAGTATTTCTACTCACAACTCCGGCAAAAATACAACAAAATAAATCCTTGACAAAAGCTCCCTTTAATGCTATTATTTCAATGTTGACTTTTCGGGGTGTAGCTCAGTTTGGTATGAGTGCTTGGTTCGGGACCAAGAGGCCG
Organism: uncultured Eubacteriales bacterium; assembly: GCA_964500965.1. Classification (GTDB taxonomy): domain Bacteria; phylum Bacillota; class Clostridia; order Oscillospirales; family Acutalibacteraceae; genus JAISGQ01. Next base: position 40,841 of record CAZCQZ010000002.1, read on the forward strand.
CGGGTTCGAGTCCCGCCACTCCGACCAAGGAAAAAGCTTTGATTTCTCGCATGGTTGTGCGGATTTCAAAGCTTTTTTGTATTTATTCCGTTAAATTTCATTCAACGGTGTTATGCGGTTTTTGACGGTTATAAAAACATTGAAACGCTAACGCGAATGCTAACAAAAAATCAAGCATTTTCAGTACTAGTACACCGCGCTGCGTCAAAAAATTCTGACAGCTCTGTAGCAGCTTTTCCCACATCATCCTTTGAAATATGTGTATATATCTTCATCATGGTTTCGTCTGTCTCCCAGCCACCTATTTTCATTGCGATTTTGGCAGGTATCTGCAGATGATACGCAAGGGACGCGAAGCTGTGACGAAGCCCATGAGCTCCAACTGCAGGCAAACCGTTTTTTTCACATATTCTGTTTGTGGCACGATATATTGTATTTGGATAGCATTTTACCACCTTGCCGGTTTTATCCTCAACAGTTTCAAGAGCTGTATGCAGTTGAGCGCATATAGGAATGGTCCGGACAGAGCTTTTGTTTTTAGGTATTGGTTTTTCCACCAGTTTACCGTTTTCGTTGTAGACAATAGACTTACGAATCTTTATGGTGTTGTTCTTCAAATCCACATCATCCCATGTCAGACCGAGTATCTCCGAGCGCCGGCACGACCAAAGGCCCAGCAGGATCGGTATCTCATACTCATCACCTTGAATCGCGTTAAGCAGCACGGGTATCTGCTTCGGCGTTAGATAAAGCTTTTCGGTGGGAGGTATCTGCTTTAAGCGTACATTAAAGCGTTCTCCCCCGGCTTCCACTATTGCTGATGAGATAAGCATAAAGGCATTCTTAAGAGTCTTCGGAGAGCACAGAGTGCTCTCATAATTTATCTCGTTTTGCACTATCGCCTGCGTCAGGTCTGACACTCTGCGGTTCTGCAGTCTAAGAAAACGGCTTCGCTTAATCGTATTATACCCTCGAAGCGTTGACGGCGATAATACATTCTCACGGGCGCGTATGTACTTGATCAGTGCTTGTCCTACTGTTATCGGACCTACAGCCTTCCTCGCTTTAAGTACTCCGCCTTTGTACGCATATGCCTTTGCTTCAACTACGTTGTAATCTGCATCTGTTATGCTGACACTCTGTCCGTCTATACGAAGCTGGCAAAACCACATTCCCGATGGAAGTTGTCTGATCTTCGGAATTTTCATTAAAAAAGCCCTCCTTCTTGACAAAGAGGGCACAGCAGTGCTAAGATATAGCTGTGTTTCGCGACACTTGCCATACCCTCTTGGTGTGGTACCCCGCATCCTGTTGGCGCAGGATGCGGGGATTTTCTTTTTTACCCATAATTCTGTTATTTTCCGGATCGTGGAACAACTTTCTCTTATGGGATCGTTAAGCTGATGTCAACTGACCTTCTCGCACTACTTCTTTCGACTCTGGACGCATATAGAAAATCGTCAATTTTGTCAAAAAGAAATAGTAACCGAAATTTGTGAGAGACGCAATCTTATGCACTTTATTCTCGCTAACAAATCGTTCAAACAAGCGGCGTGGGTATGACGCAACTAACGAAAAATCAATAATATACTCCTTGTGATTTGACGCAGGAACACAATAATAACCATATTTAATATTTTTTCTTACATCATCAAGAAAATTTTTACTCTTAAACTCGAATTCATCAGGTAATATTGCGGCAAAAACCAACCTATCATCTCTAACAATATCGCAAGAATTCGATAAAAGCTGCGCTCTAAAACACGCAGTTTGAGGCTGACCATCCTCGGTTACATAAACAAAAGGTATTTTTGAAAATATATCTCCTTGAGTAATTTCTTGATTATTATACGTCGTAAGAAAAGGATATTTTTCAGAAATCGAATTATATTCCTCTAAGGTCTTTCCTATAACCTCTTTTACATTTTCCGCGTGATACGGAGAGATATTTGGAAACAGATCCACACAAAAATCAACAAACTCTTGCATCAAAACACCTCGAATATATTTATCCCTACTGGTGTCGAGAATCTTTTAAGTTCTTCTTCGTATGATACATATTCCTCTCGTGTAAGACCTTTCATTTTCCAGCTAACCTCTTCCGCGATCTCCCTGCTCGAAACCTTTACTTCGTTATAAAAAGCTTCAGTCACATAGGCAGGTGTACATTTGCTTTCATTTGCATACTGATAAACACTAATAGAAGGGAATTCATTTAAATCGTCTATTGAAGACGTATAAGCAATCGAAGAGCATGTTGCCGCAAATGCTAAAATAACTGGAAAAAATGTTGCAGTTGAATTTTTATATGTTTTCAAAACAAATCACCCCAGTATCCAAATATGACATAATTTTTGATTTTACCATAACCTTTAGCAAATCAAAAATCACATTGAGTTTTTCTTTGCTTGTGCGATAATCACTCAAATAACTATATGCATATCTATCATTAACGTCAATTTGCACCTCAATACTACTTCCAACCTCTTTCGCACTACACAATTTAGGCATATATGTTTGAGCAACATCAGTATAGTGCCTTGCATTAGTGATATCCAGGTTTATATAATACGTGTCCTCTATAACATATGCAGCCCTGGTCTGTAAGTCATACGGCTTAAGATTGCTTGTGTTGAAAAGTTTTGAGTATATTTGTTCTACGGGATTATCCCACTCATCAAAATCTAATTTCATCGTTACTCCAGAAAAAAAGCAGTCAAAATTAGAAAGACAACATGCAATCTCATACAATTCATTCTGTTTAGTCAACATATATTCAGTGCATTTTTCAAAATCATTAGGATAATCATTATCAAATGAAGTTTGGATTTGAACACTCGCTTTTGTAATAATAAGCGTGGAGTGTTCACCATTTGTTTTTGCAAGAATCCTCGGATATTCAACAGGCGCATTCTCAGGTATTGGCAATATAGAGAACGGTTTTTCAAATGAAGTCTTAATTCGCTCCTCAACATCAAGAGCTTTTCTTCTTATATCGTTAACGGGCAGAAAATGCACAGTCATCGTACATTCAATGATTCTCATAAATGAACTCCTCCTAATACTATATCACGTCATTATTATATCCCAAACGCGCGCTGCACGCAACTGATTATTATATATTTGGTGGGCGTGATACCGCTTCACTTTTTCATTCTGTCCGAGAGTACCAGTCTCGGATGGGCTTCTTTTTACACTTAAAAATTACTTTAAAACACTTGAAAGCAAAGGCAACTATAGTATGTCACTCTGAAACACAACCGCATTACCGGGAATCCTTATATTATCAACCATAGCATTTTTTGCAAGCTCTCAATCCTTTTTTCTCTGCTTTTCCGAGAGTTATCTCCTTTGGATTCTTCATATTACTACACCGCTTATCTCTATGATACACTTCTGCATCTCCGCCTGCCCAATATACAGTAATTTCATCACGGGAAGTTGTTTCTGTTGAAGACGTTGTTTTTATCGTACTTGTTGTGGTACTCGTTGTTGTACTCCTTGCTGTAATCGCACCGGTAGTAGAATTCGTATAATCCGAGTTACTTTCTTCCGAACACGTGGTACAAGAGAAAAACATCCCAAGCATAGCCAAAACTATTACAAGCGCCACGACCACCATACATCCGATATTTTCACTTGTAGTTTCTCGTTTATTACTTGCACATTCCTCTGTACGATGTTTATCATCTGCGTCTTTCATCAGATTGCTAAACTCGATTTGATAATCCATGTTTAATAAAACTGTTTTCTTCAGTTTATTTTCCGCTCATGTTTTTCTTCCCTCATAACCGCCTTTTGTTCCATCCGTAAGATTATGGGCAATTGCAAGGTTGCATACATCTATTACACATTTGTGCATCTCCAGCTTATCGTAAGCTTTTGCCGCTACCAGAAAAGCTTTGTCATTCACAAGATTACCGTTATTCTTATCAAATAAATAGATGCACTCTACACAATATTTAACGCAGTTTTTATAATCGCTATTCGCATATGCTTTTTCGCCAATTTCCAGCAAAGTCGCATATTTATTTTTACCGAGGTTTTTAGTTTGGGATGTTCTTTTCGCTTTACTTGTCTCACTTACATAGCTCAATCCTGTATTTGGTATCGAAAGCGTTGTCCGGATTCCTCCGTTGGCTTTTTTGGTAATCCTTGCTCCCTTAACGCCAAATGAATATCCTATTCCGCTTTTGGACAGATTAATGCGAAATCCATTACCCAGATTTATAGACTTTCTATATCTAAATCCCATTTTTACATCTCCAAACCAATACTTTCTCTTTCACAACGCTCAGATTCTTACACCCTCATTTTAATCGCACCCAAACATACATATGCTATTTCAAAACACCAACAACTTTGCCCCAACACTTTACGTTCTCATATTCATTGGGGTAAATATCACTATAATCAGGGTTACGGGAAATCAGCCTGTCCTCACCCTGTTCCTTTATGTACCCCATGTTATCAACAGTAAACAATCCGACCTCACCAACTTCAACAGACGGCTGTTCACGGACAAGGACGATGTCACCGTTGTGGTATTCAGGTTCCATACTGTCACCTGATACTCGTACCGCAAAATCCACCTGTCTGTATTCCTCAGTCGCAGGAATTGAAATTCCCTCTGAATCATTACTGTCAAGAAAAGAGCCAAAGCCTGCTGATACCGGAAGCAAAGAAAGCTGAATTTGTCTGAACTGGTTTTCGGCTGTTTCTTCGTTATCATTTGCCTTAACTGTGCATCTCTCGTATTCAATGTTCGTAACTGCCTTGACTGCCTTTTTTCCGAACTCATCAAGTTGAGCATATTTTCTTATAGTGCTGTCAATATATATTTCCTCCGTATTTGCGGAGATTTTATTATTTATATCACTTTTACCGTCAACAAAATAGTCCAATGAAACGCCGAAAAAATCAGATAATTTTTTTACTGTAGATAACTTTGCACTTTCATATCCTTTCTTATACCATCCATCTATCGTTGTATAAGGTATTCCACTTTGGACAGATAGTGAATGATTGTTAAGCCCTTTTTGAATCATAAGACTATTAAGCTTATCAAGAAATGACATTTATAACACCTCTCATGTTCTAATAATACAACGCTATATTCATGTTGTCAAGAAAATAATTACCCCAAAGCGTAAAATAATGCTTGACTTTTTACGTTTTGGGGTATATCATCATGTTAAAGTTACCCCTTGGGGTAAGGAGGTGAGATTGGCTATGTATAAAAACCTTAAAGCCGCATTGCACGAATCCAATATAACCAACGCAATGTTAGCGATGCTCCTTGGTGTGGCTGAAAAAACTGTATCAAACAAGCTTCGCGGCGATACAGATTGGACCTTACCCGAAGCAAACAAAATCAAGGCTTTACTGCCGAAATACAATTCTAGCTGGCTATTTGCAACCGTCACAAACAACACAGAAGAATAAGAGGTGAATCAAATGTCGGAAGTATTAATCGAAGCGCGGCGTAAAAAGCGGCTAACACAGAGCGAATTAGCTTCTCTTACCGGAATCAATCAGGCGGCTTACAGCAACATTGAGAACGGTAAAAGAGTACCGAGCGTTAAGTTAGCGAAACGTATTGCAACTATTCTCGAAATTGACTGGACCCTGCTGTTTAAAGATTAAAGGGCAAGATGTCGCCACACCCTGCCCTTTCGGTAAAATTACTTTTTACCCTTTTCTCTCTGAGAAAGTGCACTTCCTGCTACGGATTTGCTGGACTTGCTATATCGCCCATCACGTAACACCTTTGAAGCAGTAGAAGCAACTTTCTTGCTCGTTGCCTTATTAGCCACTAATTATATCCCCTTTCCGTAAAAATCAGCAAACACGTCAAATTTCACGTAGCTGTTGACATAATTCTACATCATGTCATTGTATATGTCAATATGAAATACTTTATCTTAAGCACAATATTTTGTGGTTATGACTGTTTTGTAACCTTTTATATCAGTTTACAATAATGATTTTCAATGTTCTTTGCAAACGCCTAATTTGAAAATCAAAAATGGAGGTGAATCACAATTATTTGCAGTATTTTTAATTCGTTAAAAGCGAAATTAAATAGTCATTTTTCAGAAAAAGCAATTGAAAGGAGTACCACAAATGCCAAGAACAAAATACGGAACACCGAAAGAACAGCTTGACCTTGAAAACGAGTTGCGAAATCGCTACGGCGGAATGATGACGGCAAAGGACGTTGGACGCGAACTCGGTATGCACCGACATGAAGCTTACTCACTTTGGTTAGCTGATGTTTCTTACGTCCTTGTAAACAACCGTAAGAGATACCGCGTTACCGAGGTCGCCAAGAAAATCTATCTGAATACGGTTCACGCCGTATAGTCATGGGAGGTTAGCCCATGATACGTAAATTCATCAACTCCCATTTCCATGCCGTACTCTGCGGTTGTATCGCCTGGACTTGTATATGTGCCGTTACTGCAATAACATGCACATTTGCTCCCTGCGATTCGACAAAGGAGGCTTCACCGTCCGAAGCAGTCGCGCCGATAATGCTGTACGATGTGCCTCTTGATGATGACTTGCAAATATTTATCATCAACGAGGCTCGGTCACACGGCATCGACCCGGCAATAGTTATCAGCATGATATACCACGAATCCACATACAACACCGATGCAGTCGGTGACAACGGCAAATCACTGGGACTTATGCAGATTAACCCCCGGTGGCACAGTGAGCGAATGGAACTGCTGAGCTGTACAGACCTGCTCAACCCATATCAGAATGTTACCGTTGGCGTTGACTAAGAATTGCCGAACAATATACAGGCAAAGAGCAGACCGATTGCTCCGAACTGCAGAAAGAAATAGATAATGCAATCCACATGAAAGAATTCATTTCAGAATACCGCTCAATGATGCAAATGGAAGATGACCGCAAGCGTCTTATTGCCGAGAGTGCCGCATTGACCGAAAAAATTGACCTTGCGCGAAAGCTTCCCGGCATAGTTCTTGAATCTGCGACAATTCCTATCCGTGACCTCACCGTCAAGGACGGCGAGCCTCTTATAGTGCACGGGCTTTCTTCTCGGTCTGCCGCTCCGAAAACTCGCAATAATTTTTGAATTTTCAAGGCATTGTATTGAAAAGATAAAGCTTTCGGTGTTTAATAAACAGAGATGCACTATAAGCGTTTGAGCAATGTGCTTTTTACGGATATGTTCCGGTATCTTTTAACAATATTCTACAAGCTGCGTTAGCGGCAATTCGGTTACATACCGTTTTGTGTCTTTCAGCGCAGCGGAAAGGCATGGTCATATATATGAATGTCCTCGAAAACTCTACAACGGTTGAAGAAGCGGTGAATAATGATACAATCGAACAGACAGGTGATCGTGCTAAATACAAGGACAGCACCTATGAGATTGTCTCTAAAGTTGCGTATTTAATCGGCGTCTCCAAACGCATATTTGACAATGAGCATGAAACACCGAAGCTGGAAATTTACAACAATCTGGAGCAAGATAAATCCGCAAGAATTATTCGGCACCTGTGTATTGTAAGGACGGCGATTGAACGAAACTTTCGGCACATCAACGAGGCAATGAAATCAAGCTATCTTTCTATCGGCAGTATGCCTGAATACGTGCCCCAGGAAAGCCTTAAACAGCTCAATGCGGACGGTATAAACTTCATCAAGAAATCCAGCACGAAATTGAGCCACCATATTATCGAAATCAACCGGCTGATTTCAGACAGAATCAACAACTGCAAGAAGCTGTTTCCTCTTTGGCTGAATTGGCAATATGTGAAAAATCTCTTTATAATGCCCGACGGTTTGAAAGAGGACGGAACGAAAACAGCCGCAGATGTCTATTATTCACACTTACTCCTCTATCCCTACCAGATGTATATAAACTGGGTGCCGGACGATGTGGGGAATCTTTTGTACAATGACAAGAAATTTGTCACTTTGCTTTATAAGATGAATAATGACTATTTTGCGGAATACAGCAAAGTTTCTGACGTCGGCAGCTATGTCAAAGGCAACATTTATGAGTTTATCGGGAGCAGCGAAAAGGTCGTTGTGGTGGTTGACTGTGAAAACTCAGATCCGTATAAGCTTTGTGCCACCCTCAAAAATCTTGACTATCAGTATACTCAGAAGATTGCATCTATCATACTGTTCGACGATGTTCACAGTGCCTCTGCATGGCGTATTCTGGACAATTTTACGCATATTCCGGTTGAACACATGATGATTGAGCGCGTTAAGCAAAACAAGTCTCTTGTAGATGTTATGCTGATTGCCCGTACCTGTCAGGAACATTATAAAAACGATGTGGATTCCTTTATTCTGGTGTCCAGCGACTCGGATTACTGGGGGCTGATTTCTTCCTTGCCGGAGGCTCGATTCCTGGTTATGATTGAGCGCGAAAACTGCGGACCGGATTTGAAAAACGCTCTTGTTAATGCCGGTATCTTCTATTGCTACATTGATGACTTTTATTCCGGTAATGCAGAAGATATTAAAATCGGCGCGTTGTTTAAAGAAATGTATCACTACATCGACCAAACCGTTCGACTGAATATTAAGGAGATGTTTGACGAGGCATTGAGAGCCACGAGAATTGAGATGAGTTCTTCCGAGCGCAATCAGTTTATGGACAAGTATTTAAAGACTATGCAGATGTCCATTGCCGAAAACGGCGATGTTATCCTGGAGCTGAGACGAAAATAAGTCCGCCGTTTCCGCCGCTTACCGTGCGATGATATTTCGTTTTTCAATCTTTGTAACATTTTATTTTTTAAGATTCGACAAGTTTTTCCGTAAATTAAAGCAGAGCATATTCGATACTCCGTTTGTGGCTCCACAGCACCTCCACTTTAACGGATTTCTCAAATATGCTCTGCTATTATTTATGATACTATTCAATAAATGTTTTTATTAAATATTGTTATGGAAATAGTACAAAATTCCGGATTGAGAATCATAGAGCCATACGTCATAGCAGCCGAATTCCGGATAAAAGTCGTCCTCGTCGATATAAAAGTAATCCTTTGTATCAATTATTGAACGGTCAAAGGAATAATTTACCACAAGCTCACACTCGGCATCACCCTCGCGAAAAACTTCAATCCAATCTTCAAAATCATCTATGAACGAATAGATGATTTCAATATCGGATTCTGAAACCGCGGAAAAAAAGCGATTATTTTCAAGGTTAACCGTACTGTAGGTATACATGCCGAAATCGGTAAAATCCTGAAACTCTCCGTGAGTCCACAGTTGTTCCCTTTCGTACTTTCCCAAAGAAGCAAGGACTTTATCCTGAGGCGTCTCAATTTCACAGGAAATCAGAATCACTAACAGCGCACACGTCACAAGTACCGCAATTGCACGTTTCATTTAATCACCCTTCGTTCTGCTGTGTACTATTTCTGTCTCAGCCTTACTCGGATTCCTTATCCGCGCTTACAAATGCGGTAATGTCACCGATTACATCGGCTTTGATAAAGTCCGCAAGCTGACCTATGGCATTACAGAAGGTCGTTGCTTTGCTGCTGCCGTGAGCCTTGAATACAGGCTTCTGCACGCCCAGGAACGGTGCGCCGCCGTATTCGTTATAATCAAGCTCCTTTTTCATGGCTTTCATTTCTTTAAGCACCATACCTGCCGCAAGCTTGGTTTTGAGATTCTTCTTGAAAACGCCCTTGATTTTGTCAAGAAGCGCACCTGCAACACCCTCGTACATTTTAAGAATAATGTTTCCGGTAAATCCGTCACAGACGACAACGTCACAGCCGTCATAGGGAATGTCACGTGCTTCAACATTTCCGACAAAGTTAATGCCCTCACACTCTTTCAAAAGAGGGAATGTGGCGGTACGAAGTTCATCGCCCTTTGTGTCTTCTGTGCCGACATTTGCAAGACCTATTCGGGGGTTGTGAACGCCCATTACCTTATCCATGTAAACAGAGCCCATCTGTGCAAACTGCTTTAGCATTTCAGGTCTGCAATCGGCATTTGCGCCGCTGTCGATAAGCATAACCATGCCCTTTGACTTCGGCATAACAGGTCCTAATGCAGGTCGCTTGACACCCTTAATTCTCTTAACGATAAGCGTCGCTCCCATGAGAAGTGCGCCGGTGCTGCCCGCGCTTACCATTCCGTCTCCCTGACCCTCGGACAGCATTCTCAGGGCTACTGCCATTGAACAGTTTTTCTTGCTTTTTGTAATTTCCCTGGGGTGCTCCTCCATTGAAATAACATCGGGAGCGTCAACAATAGTCATGTTTTTAAGTGAAATTTTATTTTCGGCGGACACCTTTTTGATGTCCTCCTCACTGCCTGTAAGAACGATTTCAACGCCGTACTTCTCAACTGCCATTTCACAGCCCTTGAGTATTTCAAGAGGCGCGTTATCTCCGCCGTATGCATCGACTATGATTTTCATTTAATTTCCTCCCAATTCTTCATGCTTTTTTCAAGTGCTTCAAGACCGCGTTGGCTTAAAGCCATGTAGCGTTCTCTTTTGTCTCTGATTTTCGGCTCAATAGGCGGCAAAACTCCGAAATTCGCACCCATGGGCTGAAAATTGCTTACACTTTCATCGGATATGTAACGCGAAAGTGCGCCGAGCATTGTAGTCTTGTCAAGAACGACAGTCTCTTTGCCTTTTAATCTGCGCACTGCGTTTATTCCTGCCAGCAGTCCCGAACCTGCCGATTCCATATAGCCCTCGACGCCGGTTATCTGACCTGCAAAAAATATTCTGCTGTCGGAACGCAGAGAGTAATCGGCATTTAAAAGGCGCGGAGAATCGAGAAAAGTATTTCTGTGCATAACGCCGTATCGTACAAACTCCGCATTTTTCAAAGCCGGTATCATTGAAAACACCCGCTTCTGCTCTCCGAATTTCAGATTCGTCTGGAAACCAACAAGATTGAACATCGTGCCGTCTGCGTTTTCACGTCTGAGCTGTAAATTCGCCCACGGACGATGACCTGTTACGGGGTCACGCAGACCAACCGGCTTCATCGGTCCGAAACGCAGTGTGTTCTCTCCCCTTGACGCAAGTATTTCAACAGGCATACAGCCCTCATAGACAGGCATTTCTCTGTCCGCTTCATGAAGCAATGCCCTTTCCGCTTTAACAAGCTCTGCCACAAAAGCTTCGTATTCCGCTTTATTCATCGGGCAGTTAATGTAATCATCGTCTCCGCCCCTGTCATATCGCGATGCGGCAAAAGCGCGTTCCATATCAACGCTGTCTGCGGTCACGATAGGTGCCGCCGCATCATAGAAATTCAGGTAGGCGCAGCCGCATTTTTTCCCGATTGATTCACTCAATGCATCGGCCGTAAGCGGTCCTGTCGCTATCACAACAATGCCGTCAGACGGAATTTCCGTTGCTTCTTCCTCTATCACTTCTATAAAGCTGTTTTCCTTTATAGCTTCAGTTACGTTCCGTGAAAATAAATCTCTGTCCACCGCCAGTGCTCCGCCGGCTGCAACTGCACAGGAATCAGCCGCTTCAAGCAGCAAACTGCCGAGCCTGCGCATTTCCTCTTTCATCAGCCCGGCGGCACTGTCAATACGGTTTGCTTTGAAAGAATTTGAGCAGACAAGCTCCGCAAACAGAGGACTTTTATGTGCCGGTGAATATTTTCCGCCTTTCATTTCGACAAGGCGTACCCTGACACCTCTTTTTGCTATTTGCCAAGCCGCTTCACAGCCGGCAAGACCTGCTCCGATAACCGTTATCTGCGCATTACTCACCCTTGTTTTCCTCCAAGGCTCTTGAGTAGCCGCAGCCGTCCTTTGCACAGTAAAGCTTTTGAGTTTTTCCGTTCTTTACATAGAGAATATCTCCGCACTGCGGACATCTCTGACGTGTAGGCTCATACCATGACATAAAGTCACAGTTCGGATAGCCGGAACAACCGTAGAAAACCTTTCCACGCTTTGTCTTCTTAACAACAACTTTACTGCCGCACTTAGGACAATCCGCATCAATTTCGGTGACAATTGATTTGATATTTTTGCATTCGGGATAACCGGGACAGGCAATGAATTTGCCGTAACGTCCGGTCTTTATCACCATTTTACGTCCGCATTTTTCGCAGACAATATCGGTTTCTTCATCCGGCGGTTTCAGTGTAACTCCCTCCATTGCCTTTTTTGCATCGGAAAGAGTTTTTTCAAACTCGTCGTAATAATCTCTCAAAACCTCTATCCAGTCGGCTTTTCCGTCTTTTACCTGGTCAAGATTTTTCAGCATTTGCGCAGTAAACTTTATGCTTACGATTTTCGCAAATCTCTCTTTCATCAACTTGTTGGTTATTTCGCCAAGCTCCGTAGGCTTCAGAGTTTTGCCCTCTCTGACTACGTATTCACGGCTGACGATTGTGGAAATAATCGTTGCGTAGGTTGACGGACGACCGATTCCGTTTTCCTCAAGAGCCTTGTTAAGACTTGATTCTGTATAACGTGCCGGCGGCTGAGTAAAGTGCTGATTCGGAGCAATGTCCTTTGCTCTCAGCTTTGTACCCTCCGAAAGCACCGGCAGCTTACCGCCGTCCTTGTCCTCATCGTCCTTAGATTCTTCATAAAGCACTGTATATCCGTCGAATTTTACGGTGTATCCGCTTGCCTTAAACAGGTAATCGCCGTTTTCAATATCAACATTTGTGGTGTCATGAATACACTGCGCCATGAAGCTTGCGGTAAACCTCTCCCAAATAAGCTTATAAAGCTTATACTGGTCATTTGTAAGACTGGGTCTTACCTGCTCCGGCGTCATGGTCGGCATTGTGGGACGTATCGCTTCGTGTCCGTCCTGCACATCGCCCTTGCTTTTGAACTTATAGGGCTTATCGGCAACGTATTTCTTACCCCAACGCTCCTCTATAAACGCTTCCGCTTCTGCCTTTGCTTCATTGGATATTCTCAGCGAGTCGGTACGCATATAGGTTATAAGACCTACCGCACCCATTCCCTCTATTTCAATACCTTCATAAAGCTCCTGCGCAATTTTCATGGTCTTCTGACCCTGAAAATTCAGCTTTCTTGAAGCCTCCTGCTGCAATGTTGAGGTTATGAAAGGAGGTGTGGGATTTTTCCTGCGCACACCCTTTTTGATGCCTGAAACCGCATATGTGCCGTTTTCAAGCTCCGCAAGAATTTTTGCGGCTTCTTCCTGATTTTTAATCTCAAGCTTTTCTTCCTTTGTTCCGTAAAAGCTTGCCGGAAACGCTTTTTTCTCTCCCTGCGGCACGAATTTCGCATCAATAGTCCAATATTCCTCCGGAACAAAGGCACGAATTTCATCTTCTCTGTCGCAAATCATTCTGACCGCAACAGACTGAACACGCCCTGCCGAAAGTCCGCGTCGAATTTTCGATGAAATAAACGGGCTTAAACGGTAGCCTACTATTCTGTCAAGAATACGTCGGCACTGCTGGGCGTTTACCAAATCCATGTCGATGGTGCGCGGATTTTTCATTCCCTCAACTATACCGGTTTCGGTAATTTCGTTAAAGATAACTCTGTTATTATCGTTAATATCAAGCCCCAAAAGGTATGCCAGATGCCATGAAATGGCTTCTCCCTCTCGGTCGGGGTCGGTGGCAAGATAAACATAATCGCTACGCTCGGCTGCGGTTTTGAGCTTTTCGACAAGCTCCTCCTTGCCCTTGATAATCGCATACTTCGGTTCAAAGTTTTTCTTGACATCAACGCTCAGTCTGTTTTTCGGCAAATCTCTGACATGACCTACCGATGCCACTACTTCGTAATCACTGCCGAGATACTTCTTTATCGTTTTCACCTTACCGGGTGACTCAACAATAACCAGCTTTGACATAACATCAACCTCTATTGTTTATTGATATAATATTTACGTTGCGAATCCGAGGACAGCACGCCCTCAATCTCCAGTTCCGTTATAGCCGTCAGCAGCCTGTTTGCAGGGACGGACAGCCTTTCACACATTTCCTCAAGGTTCAGTGAGTAATCTGTGAGCAACGAATACAGCCTTGCTGCCGTTTCCGATGCATTTTTCGGCAACGGCACCGGCTTCCCTCTGACTATGCTCAGCTTTTCGTCCAGCCTGTTTCTTGCCGCCTGCGCTGAATTATCGCTCAGATAAGCATAGCCGTTTGCAAGGTTAATATCCACAAATTCCGGTGCGCTTCTTGCAATTTCCGATATGGGCTTTTGACTGCCGCGCATTGATAATCTGTGCGGATATTTTGAATTATATTCCTCCAAAACGTCAAATGCGCAGGAAACAGGCTTTGCCCCGTCTCTTATCAGCATATTTGCCGCCTCCGAAAGCTCGCTCATAACACTTCCGGGAATTGCAAACATATCTCTGCCCATATCCAAAGCGTGTCTTGCGGTTATCAAAGCTCCGCTTTTTGCCGGTGCTTCGGCAACTATAACGCCCAGCGACATTGCGGAAAGCAGCCTGTTTCTCACCGGGAAGCTTTGCCTTGTCGGTCCTGTTCCCGGCGGAAACTCCGATACCAGTGCACCGCCGGTCTCAAGTATTCTTTTTCGCGTATCCTCACACTGCTGATTATAATCAACGTCCAGACCACAGCCCAGCACCGATATTGTTGTTCCGCCGATGCGCAACACGCCCTGATGAGCCGCATCGTCAATGCCTCGTGCTCCTCCGCTCATGATAATCGCGCCGCACTGAGAAAGCCCCTGTGCAAGTGCCGCCGCAACCATTTTGCCGTCTGTACTGGCTTTTCGCGTTCCGACTATCGTTAAAACAACATTGTCATCAATATCGGGCATTTCGCCCTTGTAGTACAACACTGTCGGATAATCGCAAATATCATACAGCCTTTCGGGATATGATTCATCTTCCGGAGTCAGCAGCTTTATACCGAGGTCATTGCAGCGTTGACAAATCATTTCAGCACGTTCCATTGTTGCATTGTCCAAAGCAATTTCACGCTGTTTTCCGGTGAGATATTTACACTCTTTCTTGGCATTCGCCGGTGACTTGTATAAGTCTCTCGGATGTCTGCAATATTCAACTACCTGCTCGGTGTTTCTGTTGCCGTAGCCGAGAATCTGCTGAAGCCATACCCAGTATACGCTCTCGCCCACGCTTACCAGCTCCTTATACGTAATTGCGTGTCATTTCCCACATCATTATTGACGCCGCCGTTGCCGCGTTCAGAGATTCCGCTCTGCCGTTCATGGGAATAGTTACTCTTTCGCCACAGGCGGCTATCGTCTCTTTTGTAAGTCCGTTTCCCTCATTTCCTATGCACATTACTACTCCTTTAAAGAAACGGACACCGGTAATTTTACTTGCGTCGGAATCCGGCACCGATGCCAATGGGCGCATACCGTTTAAACGGATTTTTTTCACAAATTCCGGAACATTTTCAACCACGGCAGCAGGAAAACGAAATACCGCTCCCATGCTGGCGCGCATGACTTTCGGATTGTAAAGGTCGCAACAGTCGGCAGACAGTATCGCACCGTTAAGACCGATAGCCTCCGCTGTTCTGAATATTGCACCGACGTTTGCCGGGTCCTGTATATTTTCGAGCAGTACAAACTGCCCGTCTATTTTCATATTTTCAATGTCAAGTGTATTTTGTCTGATTTTGCCCGTACAAAATACACCCTGCGGTGAAAGCGTATCTGAAATTTTTTCCGCTATTTCCTCTGTAATTACATAAGCCTTTTTCGCCTGTTTTTCAAGCTCCTCTATTGCAGTCGTATATTTTACATATGCTTCTTCGGTATAAAGCAATTCTTCGATTTCAATTCCGTTTTCGGGCACTTCTCCGCATAAGCGCACACCCTCTGCAACGAACATTCCCTTTTCGCGGCGTTCCTTTGCACTGCTCATCAGTTTGGCAATATCTTTGACCGTCTGATTGTCTTTACTCGTAATTTCAACTGCCATAACACACCTCCGTTTTCTTTGAAACGAGCTGTCTTTAACTGCTCAAAAAGTGCGTCCGGCGGATGTTACCGAACGCACTTTCAGATTATTAAAGAGCAGCCTTTGCCTTTTCTACGAGAGCGGTAAATGCCTCTGCATCGCTGATTGCGATTTCGGAGAGCATCTTTCTGTTAAGCTCGATACCGGCTTTCTTCAGACCGTTCATAAATGTAGAATAATTGATACCGTTGAGCTTGCAAGCTGCTGAAATTCTGGTTATCCAGAGTCTTCTGAAATCTCTCTTTTTGAGACGGCGGCCGACATATGCATACTGACCGGACTTCATTACAGCTTCTTTAGCCATTTTGAAGTGCTTGGATTTTGCACCCCAGTAACCCTTTGCAAGCTTCAGGGTCTTATTTCTTCTCTTGCGCGTTGCAAGCGCACCTTTAACACGTGCCATCTATTGCTACCTCCAAATTACGGTTATTATTTATAAGGAATAAGTCTCTTTACCTGTGCTACGTTTGTCTTATCGGTAACAACAGTGCCTCTGAGGCTTCTCTTTCTCTTTGCGGGCTTAGCTGCACTGTTTGCCTTGTGTCTGCCGTTTGCCTGCATACGGATAATTTTTCCGTTCTTGCTCACCTTAAAACGTTTCTTTGCGCCCGAATGGGTTTTGATTTTAGGCATTTGGGTTTTCCTCCTTGTTTATTACTTGACCGGTTTGGCAACCATTATCATCAGCATATTTCTACCCTCAAGAGCCGCCTTTTTCTCGACATTAGCAACCTCGCTGAGAGCTTCGGCAAATCTGTTCATAATTTCGGTTCCGTGTTCGGGATGTCCCATTTCACGACCTCTGAATCGAATTGAAACCTTGAGTTTGTTTCCGCTCTTAATGAATTTTTTTGCCTGATTAACCTTTGTCTCAAAATCGTGGGTATCAATGTTAAGGGAAAGTCGAATTTCCTTTATCTCAACGACATGCTGATTCTTTTTTGCTTCCTTTTCACGCTTCTGCTGTTCAAAGCGATACTTGCCGTAGTCCATGATTTTACACACGGGCGGATTCGCCTGCGGTGCAATCTTCACCAGGTCAAGTTCTTTTCCGGCTGCAATTTCAAGTGCTTCATCGGCACTCATGATTCCCAGCTGATCGCCGTCGGGACCGATCACTCGAATTTCCTTGTCTCGAATCTCCTCATTGATTTGAGCCTGCTGTTCCTTACTGATAACCAAACACCTCCAAGTATTTCGATAAAAATAAAACGTGGACAGGATGCTCCTGACCACGCGGCAATATACGATGAAATCGCTATTGACCGTCCGCCTGCTCAAGCGGAGGTGAGGAATGTATCCTGCTTTATTGTCTTGATTAGTTTAGCAGAGCCGACCGGCTTTGTCAATAGTGAATTTAATTTTTTGAGATGCTTGAAAAAAATTTTTTGCAAAGTATTGACAAACACATATGAGCGCGCTATCATATGTACATCAATTCATATGAATGGGTGTTCAACCAATGCACAATCACGATTCAATACTTAACAGTGTGCGGCAGGATTTGCCTACAGACGAGCTGCTCTGCTCCCTGTCCGAGCTGTTTAAGCTGTTCGGAGATTCCACAAGAATTAAAATTCTCTTTTCCCTGCTTGACAAGGAGCTGTGCGTTTGCGCCATTGCCGAGCTTCTCGGAATGAATCAATCCGCAATTTCCCATCAGCTTAAAACACTGAAAGATGCGCATCTCGTCGGAAATCGCCGTGAGGGAAAAACAATTTACTATTATCTTGCCGATGACCACGTAAAAACTATTCTTGCTCACGGTTTTGAACATCTGCTGGAGGATTTTTCCGAAAATTGTCAATAAAAAGTGCGGCACAAGCCGCGTTTTTTAGGTCTGTAGGTTAGCACTAGCTAACTTTATATATTACGAAAGAAGGCATTAAAATGGAAATCGTAAAATTTGAAAATGTCACCAAAGTGTACCGGAGCGGCGAACATGAGCTTCGCGCTTTGGACGGCGTTAATCTGTCCCTTGAGGAGGGCAAATTTGTCGTCATTCTCGGTCCCAGCGGCGCAGGCAAAAGCACCCTGCTGAATATGCTCGGCGGTCTGGACAGTCCCACAAGCGGAAAAATCACCGTAATGGGAAATGATATTTCTACTCTTTCAAACAACCGTCTTGCCGATTATCGCGCAAAAACCGTGGGCTTTGTTTTTCAGTTTTATAACCTTATCCCCACTCTCACCGTCTATGAAAATGTTGCGCTTGTAAAGTCATTATCAAAAGATTCTCTTTCCGCGCGAAAAATGCTTGACGAGGTTGGGCTTTCAGACCACATGAACAACTTCCCCTCCGAGCTTTCCGGCGGCGAGCAGCAACGAGTTTCCATTGCAAGAGCACTTGCAAAAAACCCGAAAATTCTGCTCTGTGACGAGCCTACCGGCGCGCTTGATTCCGAAACCGGCGTAATGGTGCTCAAGCTGTTGCTTTCCATGGCGCGTAATTACGGCAAAACAATCGTTATAGTCACTCACAATCAAAGCATAGCTAAAATGGCCGACGTTGTAATAAAAGTTAAAAACGGCAAAATCAAATCCTGTGAGGAGCAAGCCGCTCCCCTGAGTGCAGAAGAAGTGGAGTGGTAATATATGCTTACTAAAAAGCTTTTCAGAACAGCGTGGAAATACAAGGCGCAGTTCATTTCAATGATAATAATGGTCGCTCTCGGCATCGGAGTGTTTACCGGTTTTAATATGGAATGGTACAGTCTCAAGGTCGATACCGAGTCATTCTTCGACGAAACAAATTATGCCGATTACCGTATTTTTAACGAATCGGGTTTTTCCGCAGACGATTTATCTGCCATTTTGAAAATTGACGGCGTTGATGCCGCAGACAGAGTGTTATCGGTCAATGTCGATATTAAGGACAGCAGTAATTCCCTTGCGCTTTTTGTTCCTGAAAATTACACCGTATCGACACTGTTTATCACCTCCGGTGCGGAATACGACAGCAACGCAAGCGGCTTTTGGATTTCCGATAAATACGCGCAGGCAAACGGTCTGTCTATCGGTGATGACCTGACATTCACCTATCTCGGCAAAATCGTCAGCGGTAAAATTCTCGGTCTTGCTAAAAGCGGTGAGTTTGCAGTCTGTGTTGCCGATGAAAATCAGCTTATGCCGGATTTCGATAAATTCGGATTTGCTTACGCCACTCCGAAAATGCTCCGCAACGCTCTGGGATTTGAATTCTATCCTCAGATAAATATCTGCTCCGATTTATCTAAAGCTCAACTTGAGGATGCAATTCAAGATGCACTGGGCACTACAACTCTTGTCGTACCAAAATCCGAACACACCTCCTATGCCGGCGTTCAAAGCGAAGTCGAGGAAGGTCAGACCATGGGCAATATACTGCCCGTTCTGTTCCTTGCAATTGCCATTCTTACAATGGTGACAACCATGCACCGTATAACTTCAAACGAAAAAGTACAGATAGGTACTTTGAAAGCGCTCGGCTTTAAAGACAGAAAAATCCTCCTTCATTACACAGCCTACGGATTCGTTATCGGTCTGCTGGGCATTGTATTGGGCGTTGCATTGGGTTTCGGCATTGCCGCCATAATTATCAGTCCCTCAGGCATGATGGGCACCTATCTCGATATGCCTCAATGGAATCTTTGTGTTCCCGAATTTGTCTGGATAATACTTATCTGTACGGCAATCGTTCTTACCGTTATCAGTCTGCTCTCGGTCAAAAAAGTTCTTCGCGGCACTGCGGCAGAAGCACTTCGCCCCTACTCCCCGAAAAAGATAAAGCCCATGAAAATCGAAAACACACGACTGTGGCGAAAGCTTCCATTCTCTTTCAAGTGGAATTTCCGTGACCTTATAAGAAATAAAGCACGTTCGGCAATGACGCTTATCGGCGTTGTCGGCTGTATGATACTTCTGGTTGCAGGTCTTGGCATGAAAGACACCATGAGTGAGTTTTTATCCGTTCTGGACGGTGATGCCAATAACTATGCTACCAGGATAAACATTAACGAATCCGCCGAAAACAGCAATACGGAAAAGCTTGCCGCAGTGTATGACGGCGACTGGGTCGCTTCGTCGGCAATTAAGCTTTACGACAAAACCGTCTCGCTTTTTATTTACAACCTTGATAACGGTAAAATAAATTTCACCGATGAGAACAACAAACCCATAACGCTCAATAATGACGGTGTATATGTTTGTATCCGTCTTTCGGATGATATTGCCCCCGGCGATGTTATTGAGTTTTCGCCTTACGGCGGCGATGAGATATATAGCGTAAAAGTCTCCGGAGTTTTTCGCTCCCTTGTCAGCGAAGGCATAGTCATGACATCGGAGTATGCAGAGAAAATCGGTATTCCTTACCATATCGGTGCTGTTTTTACCGATGCGGATATATCGGAAATTGCCGATAATGAAATAATATCCGGCACACAATCAAAAGCCGCAATAATCGAATCCTATGACACATTCACGGAAATGCTGAATTTGATGATAGTCATACTCATCATTGCCGCTGTACTTCTGAGTGCAGTCGTTCTGTATAACCTAGGTGTTATGAGCTATATTGAACGTTCCAGAGAGCTTTCAACGCTGAAGGTTGTCGGCTTCCGCGACAGGCACATCGGCAGGATACTGATAAGTCAGAATATATGGCTGACACTGCTGGGCATAATAATCGGCTTTCCTGCCGGAATTTTGGCTTTGCAGATGCTTCTTGACGCGCTTGTTTCCGAATACGAGCTTTGTATGACGTTCAGCACGCTGACATACTCGGTCAGTATTCTTCTGACATTCGGCGTTTCTCTTATTGTCGGTATGTTTGTTGCACGCAAAAACAAAAAAATTGATATGGTAGAAGCTCTGAAAAACGTTGACTGACCCCGGCAATCACAACCTGAAAAGGGTACTGGTAAGATGAAATCACACCATCCTACCAGTACCCTTTTGCGTTGATATAACGGTAAATTTTCAAACAGTTCTTGACAAAAAGGAAAAGAGCGCACACAATAGACTTGGACTAAAAGTAAGGAGATATGTATATGTATTTTGCAAACGATACGCTCAGAGGAAAAATTCGCAAAGCTATTATTGAAAATTCAACCGATGAACAGATAACTATGATACCGGCAGTAAACTTCGGAGATATTTATATCATCGGAGAGCGGCATAAGGAAGCAGCGGAATATTTCAATCAGAAAATTGCGGAATGTAAAACCAAAGGAGCAGAGATTAAACTGCACTTTGAGATTGAGGAAAAATTCAATGTTGCACTTTGCAACAAGCAGTAAATGAACAGAAGGGAAATTTGATGAGAACAATCGAACAGTTAGTAAAGGAAAACCAAAAGCGAGTGTATGTATACCTTGCGGATAAGAAAACCGCGGATAGATTCATTCAGGACGCAGAAGCAGAGGGATATACTTTTGAGGACGGCGTAAAAATATCCGAACGTGCTATTGACGATTTTTATGCCATTAACAAAAACCACACGGTCAATTTCATCAACGGCATGGGAAGAATGGCTTTTCAGTGCGGTGCGGAACATATTGTACGAATAGATTACAAGAAATATGTCGCAGGAGAAGACGATTATCTGTATCGCCGAAACAATTGATTAAAGCATAAAAGGGGCTGTAAAAAACTTTCGTTTTTTACAGCTCCTTTTAATCATAACTTATTCAAATTATTTTGTGCCGAATATACGGTCACCGGCATCGCCCAAACCGGGGCAGATATATGCATCTTCATTAAGTTCTCTGTCAAGGTTTCCGACATACACCTTTACATCCGGGTGTGCCTCGTGGAGACGCTTAATTCCCTCCGGTGCGGCGATAATGCACATAAACTTAATGTCAACACCGCCGTGATTCTTTATCATTGTGATAGCATCAACAGCCGAGCCGCCGGTTGCAAGCATGGGGTCAACAACCACGACAGTCCTCTGGTCAATGGGTGTGGGCAGCTTGCAGTAATACTCACAAGGCTCGTGAGTTTCCTCGTCACGGTACATTCCGATGTGACCGACCTTTGCGCTCGGTACAAGGGCAAGTACGCCGGAAACCATTCCCAGACCTGCGCGAAGTATAGGTACGATTGCAAGCTTTCTGCCCGAAATCATGGGAGTTTTGCAAACTTCAATAGGCGTTTCAATCTCCACATCCTCTGTCGGCAAATCGCTGAGAGCTTCATAGCCCTCAAGCATTGCAATTTCCTCAACAAGCTTTCTGAACTCATTTGTGCCGGTGTTCTTGTCTCTTAAAAGTGAAATTTTATGCTTTATAAGAGGATGATTAAGAATAACAACATTTTCCATTTTTTCTTCTTTATCCTTTTTCTGTTTTTTCTTAAAGAAACACATCAGTTTTCCTCCGCAACCTCAACGGGTGCTTCCTCTGTTACAGCTTCCTCTGTTGCTTCTTCGGTAATCTCAACAACGGTGTCCTCGGTGTGAGTTTCCTCCTGAGCTTCGACAACAGTTTCTTCTGCAAAGGCTTCTTCTGCAACGGCTTCTTCCTCAACAGTTTCGACTACCGCTTCTTCTGCGGCGGCAGCGGCTTCGTTTTCTTTCTTTTCGGTAAGGCTTTCCGCATTCTGACCCATTGCGAAGTTTACGCCGGTGTCATTAGGCTCGCCCTCGTTGAATTCATAGTCCTTATCGGGGAGTATGGCGTTGAGAAGAATACCAGCTATAGCGGCAACCGCAAGACCGGTAAGGGTGATGCTGATGCTGCCGACTTTAAAGGTTATACCGGAGCTTGCGTTGTTATCGCCGTAGATGTTAAGTCCGACTGCGGATACAAGGATAACAGCGGCGATAATGAGGTTACGGCTCTTTGTGAAGTCAACCTTGCTCTCGACAACATTACGTACACCGACAGCGGAAATCATGCCGTAAAGCACGAAGGAGATACCGCCGATAATCGACGACGGAATAGTTTCAATGCAGGCCGCAACAATGGGGAAGAACGAAATGCCCGTTGCAAAATATGCCGCAATTCTGATAACCTTGGGGTCATAAACCTTTGTAAGTGCAAGAACACCGGTGTTTTCGCCGTAGGTGGTGTTTGCAGGTGCACCGCACAGAGATGCAAGAGATGTTGCAAGACCGTCACCCAAAAGGGTTCTGTGAAGTCCGGGCTTGGTGATGTAGTTCTCACCGCAGGTGGAGCTGATAGCGGAAATGTCACCGATATGCTCCATCATGGTTGCAAGGGAGATAGGTACAATCGCAACAATGGAAGTTACGATAAGAGAAGTGTTGCTCCAGTCGATAGCAAGGATAGTAGCTTCTTTTCTGAGCGGAATGTCGATAAGGTTGCCGATAATCTTACCGTCACCGATGTTTCTGCAAACCTCTTTTACCGGCTCAAAATCAACGATATTGCCGCTGAACAGAACAGACGATGTGTTTGCAAGCTCAGGCCAGATGCCTGCCGCTGTGTCAAGCAGAACGGCAACAACATAAGCAATTCCGACGCCGAGGATTATGGGAATGATTTTTGCCATGCCCTTACCCCATATGTTGAAGATGATAACAACCAGCAGTGCTACGGTAGCAATAACCCAGTTAGTCATGTAGTTATTGATTGCACTGTATGCAAGGCAAAGTCCGATACAGATAATCATCGGTCCGGTAACTACCGGAGGGAAGAATTTCATTATGCGCTTAATACCGATTACTTTAATGAGCAGTGCAAAGACGAGATATACAAGTCCTGCTGCCGCAACGCCGAGACAGGCGTAAGGAAGCAGCTCCGCCTCAGTCATATTATATACCGAGGTAAGGCTTGTGATGTATGCATATCCGCCGAGGAATGCAAAAGATGAACCGAGAAATGCGGGAACCTTAAAGCCTGTAATAAGATGGAAAAGTATGGTACCCAGTCCTGCCCACAGAAGGGTTGTCGAAATATCAAGACCCGTGAGCAGCGGCACAAGCACAGTTGCGCCGAACATTGCGAACATATGCTGAATACCCAGCAACAGCATTTTGGAAATTCCCAGTTCCCTGGCATTACGAATCGGGGCGTCCGTAGTTTTCATTTTTCTTCCTCCAAACTTTTTATTGACAAAACAGCTAATATTTTGTCCCGTTCAAGTTATTATACCTCTTATAATCCGTTTTTGCAACACAAAATCTTAACATACGTCAAAAAAACTATTCGACTTTGTTTGTTTCCATAAAAGTTGCGAAGTTTCACAACAACTTTTGTGCATATACGCCAAGGCGTTTCAGAACCTTTTGCCGCCCTGTTTTTTCGCTTAACAATCGGGCATTTGCCCCGATTTACTGTTATTTTTTAACAAAAATCATTCTTCGTAGTTTCTAAAATAAAGCCTTGTTGACAAATTTTCGGATAAATATTTATAGTTTTTTAACCGCCTGATTATTGACATTTTTGCCGATAAGTATTATCATATTGTTAGGTAAATCCGTGCAAATTTTTTGCCGGATAAAAAAGTATACTTTATTATCCGGCAGCCGATTATTCAAACAGTTATGTTTCGATGTTTTAATTTAAATTGATAAATTGTTTTCGCCAATGCGAAATTACATACTTTCGAGGAGTGCTGTTTCTAATGACAGATAAGGAATTCAAGCGGCTAAATCGCGTTGAATTGATTGAAATTATATATCAGCTCAAGAAAAACGAGGCTAATCTCCTTGCCGAAAATACCGAGCTGAAAAAACAGCTTGCCGACAGAAACGTTAAAATCGCCAACGCAGGCTCTATTGCAGAGGCGACTGTTGCGATTTCAAATATTTTCGGCGTTGCCCAGCAAACCGCAGACAATTATTTAAGAAGCATTTACGAAATGGGGGCTTCCGCCGAGCAGCAGGCTCAGCAGATAATCGCAGATGCTCAGTGGCAGGCTCAAATGATAATTTCTCAAGCTCACGCAACTGCCGGTCAGCAGGCTCAACCCGGCAATCTCACAATGCCGGGCAATCGCACAATGTAAATTTTAATTTCCAAACAAAGGATTTCGGCTATGAACAATTCATTTATTTCCCGCGAATCGACCCCGACGTTGGAGCAGGTCGAAGCCGAGCGGAAAAGCCTGCGGCGCAGACAGCGTTATAAAAAAGCCGTAAAAAGCACACTTTATGTGCTTATAGTCGTTGCCGCTCTGGCTGTTCTGATTGCAACGATAGTTATGCCGGTTTTGCAGGTCAACGGCAGCAGTATGGAGCCCACTCTTAACGACGGCAATATTGTTCTGGTACTTAAAACCGACAGTTTTAAAACCGGCGATATTTGCAGCTTCTACTGGCAAAACAAACTTCTGCTTAAAAGGGTCATCGGCGTTGCCGGTGATGTTATCAACATTACCGAGGACGGCACTGTTTTTGTAAACGGCGAAGCCATTGACGAACCTTATGTCAGTGAAAAAAGCCTCGGAGAATGCGATATTGATTTTCCCTATCAGGTGCCGGAGGGCAGAATTTTCGTCCTCGGTGACCACCGCTCGGTTTCTGTTGACAGCCGCAGTTCTACAATCGGCTGTATTCAGTCAAACCAGATTGTCGGACGTGTTCTGTTCTGCGTCTGGCCGCTCAGTGAAATGGGCTTTATCAGCTGATAATCCTGAAATTCAATTTATATATTTACTCATAAAGGGGATATAGTTATGAGAGATAAATTGCAGGCTTTTCTGGAGGTCTATCAAAAATACAAAACACGGCGCTTGAAGCTGGTATCTCTGCTTCTGGTGGCATCAATCGTTGTTTTCGGCAATGTCTTCTGGCAGCTTCACCATACGGGCATTACCATGACAAACGAAACAAGCTGCGGCATTGTCGAGCATCGGCATACCGAAGCCTGTGTTTCCTATGCGCCTCTGTCTCAGACCGAATACACAAGCGGTACTGACCTTTATGTTATTTCCGGCTCGGATATTTACCTTGTTTCCGGAACAGACCTTTATTCTCAGTCCGACGATTCGGTTTTGTCTCTTTCCGATGTTGCAATTTCGGAATACTATTATATGGTATACACCTGCGGCTGTGAGGAGCATACTCATATCGGCACGTGCTACTCCGACCCGTCTGCCGTGGAAACTCCGGAGGAATGGGAAGCAACCGTTCCCAAAAAGCTCAGCGGCATACAGACTTCCGACCTTGTCACCGTTGCCCGTTCTCAGCTCGGATACACCGAAAGCACCGCAAATTATGTGCTTAACGATGACGGTACACGTAACGGCTACACCCGTTACGGCGACTGGTACGGAAATAAGTACGGCAACTGGAACGCCATGTTTGTTTCATTCTGCCTGAATTACGCCGGTGTTTCCAATGAGTATTTCCCCTACTCGTCAGGTGCTTACGGCTGGCCTTATGCCCTTATTGAAGCTGATTGCTGGTATGATGCCGATTCAACCAGTCCGTTTATCGGCGATGTGATTTTCTTCGATACCGACCTTGACGGCGATGCGGACAGAGTTGGTATTGTATCCTCCGTAAGCTACATTGATAACACTCTTACGGTTATTGAAGGCGATTGCGACAATGCTGTAAAGGAAGTTACCTACACAGCTGATGACAGCAGAATATTCGGTTTCGGCGTTGTTCCCCTCTCCCCTGAATATGTCACCGTTTGCGACGATAGCTCCGGACGTACTCTCTTTGACAACGACCACATTAAAAATCTTACACAGACTTACAGTGGTCAGGTCGTTTACGACCCGATAAACGGAACATATGCTATTATAAATTTCCGCATCAACTTTGAATCCCTTATTCTGGAAGTAGCTCCCGAGGATTACCGTTATGTATACAACCTTCCCAAGGGTCTTACCATTACCGATGAGGATCTGTTCGGTAAAACATTCACGGCAAATACCTTTGAATATGAGTTTATCAAAAACGATGACGGTACTCAGTCCATATACATAAACTTTGATAAGGACAAGGTACAGGGTACAGGTATAGGAGGTAATCTTACATTCAACTGCACCGCCGATGCAAGCTTCCTCAATGAGGACGGTGAGCTTGAGATTGTACTTCCCGGCGGAACTGTAACAATCCCCACAGACGATATTACTTATCCCGAAAACGAAACTCACAAGTATAACATTTCAACCTCAAAAAGTTCTGCTTACAACAGCGAGGACGGTACTATTACCTACACCGTCACTGTTACCTCCGGCAAGGGCACTCCTACCTCCATACTTCTCACCGATGTGCTTTCTCTCGGCAGTGGCGATTACGTTCTTGACTTTGAAAGCATAAGCGGACTTTCAGTTGAAAAAAGATATTATGCGACAGGCTCGTCGGACTATACAAGCAGTCCCGTTGACGGATACACAGTCGCATATAACAGTGACGGAACAATCAAATCAATTGAGCTTCCCAAGATAGAAAATGCGGACGGTTATTCTACCACCTATGTTATCACCTATACCGTTAATGTCGGTGATGTTGCCGCCGGTGGAATTTATTACGTAAACAATACTGCCGCCGTCAGCTCCACCGATACCACCACCGGTGAAAATGTCAGCAGCAGTGCCGGCGATTCCTTTGCGATAACCAACGAGGTAATTGCAAAATCCGGCTCATATGATTCCACCAATAAGCAATTCCAATGGAGCATTACATTTAACGGCAGCGGCAATGATATTGCAGGCGCGCAGTTGCTTGATACAAAGTTTGCCGATGCAGAGAATCTTACGGTTTATCTCAACGGTTCCGAGGTTTCCGCAGAGGACGGCAACTATACCCTGATTTCCGATTCTGACGGCAAACTCACGGCAATTGAGTTTAACGCAGTTGACGGTTCGACAGCCAACACCAACACATATGTTGTTAAGTACACCACTCCTCTTTCCGGCGAATGGGATGCCGAAACTCAGACAAACACCGCAACCTATGACCCGACTCCGGGAGATGATGATACATCCGACCAAAAATCAGACAGTGCAACAGCTACGGGCGAATCAAAACACCTTTCCAAAAAGAGAACATCTTACAGCATCAATAAAGACGAATATGAGATTATCATAGGCTGGCAAACAACAGTCACCGTTCCGGCTAACGGTATTTCATCAGGCACTAAGGTATTTGACATACTTACAACGGAGAAAAACAGCACAAATTATCACTCATTCACCTATGAACAGCTCAAAAACATATCTGCTGAAATTACCGATAATAGCGGCAAAAGCACTGAATTTACAGGTTTTACCATCGAAGCCTCAGATGGCTGGAATTGGTATTCGCTTTCGGATATAGCTTCAAATGAATACTATCAGGGACTTGCATTTACCAAATTTAAAATTGTTTTCAATGCTGATGTTTCAGCCGATGAAGCTGAAAAGATAACTTTTAGCTATTATTCCACAGCGGACATTTTAAAAATAACCGCTGAAACAACATTTAAAAACATAGCTTCAGCTAATGATGATCCTGATAAAACTAAAAATAAGGATTCCTCTAAGCTTGACTATACCCCGGATGTTGTAAAGGTTGACAACGCACATAACAACTCACAGACCGCTACCGAGTTTGAAAGTTCGGAGGGTAAGGTTTCATGGGGTATTTATGTTAACCTGCCGAGTGATTACACAGCGGGGACACCGGTTACCATTGTAGAAACTCTGCCTACTAACTCTGACCTTGAGCTTCTTGAAATTAAAGCAGGACATGGTTCTGGTGATTGGCAATTAAAAGAACTTACAGTCGCAGACGACGGCACAATAAGTTGCCTTTCTGATAACGATTATTGGAAATCAGGCTTTTCCGGTTACTATGACAAAGATAAACAAACTATTACCGTAAACTTTGATGGCAACAACAGTGACGTTATCAATGCCGGTCTCATTTATATGACCATTTCCTGCAAAGTCCTTGATAACTATGTCCTGTCCGGCAGTGATTACGTTTATAAGACAGCCGCAACCCATGTTCTTGACAATAAGGTCGAGGTCAGTGTTAACGGCTCGGATTACGGCTCGGACAATCAGCAGCAAACCGTTACAATTCCCAAAACCACTATCACCGAAACAAAGCCCGATGAAGGCGATGACGACGATGACAAAAAACCTACGGCGGTTGGTAAAAAATATCTCGCCGCATGGAAGGATTCTCAACAGCGTGAAGACCTCGCCTACTCCATTGATGTTAACATAAACGCAACGGATTTTGTTTCCGGTTCGGATGTCCTCTATCTTTCCGATACGCTCAAATATAAACTAAATTACTGGAACAATGCTCCACAGAAATTTGAGCTTTTACACGAAAGTGTTGCGCTTTACTACGCAGTTGTGGATACAAATGGTGTCCCCGTACTTGATTCCGAGGGCAGACTGCAAAAGGGCGTTGCTGTTCCCGTCTCACTTTGGGCATGGAAATATTATGAGGAATCTTATACGATTGCTTATGACGGCGACTATGCGGAATGCATTATCACCGCCACTGTTCCCGACGGTGTTGCTCTGATTTTTGAATACAAATACAGACAAACCACGGAATCACCCTCTACTGAAGCGAATGATTACGTAAATGCCAGCAACAACGCAAAGCTCACGTATCATGGTGAAACATTTGAATCGTATTCATATTATACGGACAAATATTGGAAAAAACTCAGTACAAGCGGTGAATACTCGGTCATTAAAGGCTACAGCTTTATAAAGGTTGACAGTTCCGACTATAACTATGTATTGTACGGTACGGAATTTGACCTTTATAAATTTAATCCGACTATAAGTACCTACGAAAAAGTACGTACTTATCCTACCGATAAAGACAATCCTACTCTCACAATCGAGTGGAGCGACGATTTTGAATACAACACCGCCTACTATATTGTTGAGAGTAAAGCCCCCGATGATTACCGTCTGCCGGATTACCCCACGCCCTATTATTTCTATTTTAGTAATGATGATACCACAACATATCCCGAATATTTCCCAAGTGGCTTTGAAAGCAAGGCAATTGACCTGTCATCAACCACAAAAACCGAATATGTCACGAATGAGTATAATCTTACGGACATTGTTGTTAACAAAAAATGGCTTGACGTCAACGGTAAAGATGTGACAAACAAGCAAAACGGCTCAATCGCCTTTAAGCTTTATCAGGTAAAGAGTGAATACAATCCCGGTCTTATTGAGCTGAATTTTGTGTTTACCGACACAAGCGACAATAAGCTCTATAAGAAGACATATTACGTTAACGCAGGCACTGTGGATTTTGAAATCTATATGCCTAAGGAAAGCGAGTATTACGCCACAGAGGTAAACAATGTCTCAATTGAATCCACCGGCGAACGGCTTTCTACCGGCAGTAGCTTTGTTAAGTACAACGAATCGCAGAGCTCTAAGGGCTACTACATCTACACGCTTAACAGCAAGCCCTTTATCTCCGAGAATACGACAATACTCGGCAATCTGAAAACCGACGGCAATTCATCTGAGATAATCTACGTAACTAAAAAACCCACAAATGAGTTCCTTGAAAAGAACACCGATAAGATTATCGTCTATGTCAAGTCCGCAGACAGCGAGGCTGACAGCGGTATAGACAACGAAACAGGCGAAGTCAAAGACGTCACCTTTACTATTGATGCTTATCACAACTACGATAACATGGACACTTATCACGGTTATTTTGAAGGCTCTTACAAATACGGCTCGACTATCACCGTGACCTCTTATGCGGCACTGACATCGGATCAGTATTGGAACGGATATTATCCTTTCTTCCGTTACGCTGACGATGAAAGTATTGCATCGCAGATTCCTACAACCGAAAGCAGCACAACAAGCGGTGGCTACACTATCGCAACCTTTACCACCGATTCTATCGTTCTTAACGGCGATAACGGTGTTGTAGCTTTCACAAACTACAATCTGGCTAATCATTCGGAATACGATTTTGAGTTTGTCACCGAAAAGCCCTCGACAGATACCATACTTGCTAATCCCGGCGTCACCTACTTCTACATTCAGGTTGACGAATCCACGGCGGTTTCCGGCGGTGATAGTGGTGACAGTGGAGAAAGCGGTGACGATTCCAACGAACCGGCGGAATTGCACTTATACTTCTATACAGACAGATGGGCTATTAACCGAAATGACTCTATGACCATCAATAGTAGCGGTACATACACATTTGATGTTGATGTTTCCGCTTTTGCGGGTAAAACCGGCAGCAATACCGCTCAGATTGAGTTGTGGAAATATTCCGATTCTCTTACGCCGAATGATGTCAAAGTCAGTGCTGTGTTCAATGTTGACGGTACTGAGTATTCCACTGGTGAGCAATGGACTGAATCCAAAGCGGATAAGGGCGGAAATGTTATCTTTACTTCCCTTGATTCTTATTCCGATTCCGAAAAAGTCACTTGGATTGCCGCTTTCGACGATTATACATGGACAGGCAATGAGACTGTAACGGTTACTGTAACGGTCGAGAATCTCACATATGATTCAGGCAGTTCCGGTGATTCGGGTGAAACAGGCTCTGACTTGACTGTTAGCGTTAATAAAGAAGGCACTGTTAATAGTGCAACGCTCAGCGGATACAATGCCGGTGATACGGTTAATGTTACAATTTTTGCACCACGGAGCGACTACTATGGCGGCGGTTGGCTTAAATGCTACGCCGGTGTTGATAGTGAATATAGTACAACTTTGGTCAACTCAACCGATGACCGCATCTTTGAAAACATTGTACTTGACGAAAGCCTGACACTCTATTGCTACATAGGTGATGGCGGTAGTGAGCTTCTCGTCACTGACAATGCCGCTGATGCCACAGAAGATTCCGGCAAATATATCGTCTACGTTGAAAAATCCGGCACTTCTCAGTACAGTCTCAGTACCGCGATGCTCAGCCTGACCGCCGAGAACGAATCCGGCGAAAATGATTCGGCAGAGGGCGAAAATGATTCCTCCGATTCTACACCTGTTATCGGCAATCTCAGCACCGACTATACCGTAAGCCTTTACGATGAATATACTGTCACTTCCGAAGACGGCTGGTCTAAGGTCATTCCCGACCTCCCCCTCACCGGCACAGATGAGAACGGAAAACGCTACTATTACAGCTACTACATCGAGGAGGTAACTGTTGCAGGCTACGATACAACGTACAGCAACATAAGCTCTGACGGTGTTATTACCTCGGTTGTCAGCGATAAGACCCCCATAACCGTAACCAACAAAGCCTCCGGCAAATATGTACTTGCAGAAACCGGCGGCATCGGTACGATTTGGTTTGTCCTGATTGCGGTTATGCTGTTCGCGCTTGCAGGCTTTATTTACAAATTCGGCGTTGCGGCTCAACCGCAGGCAACCGCCGAAGTCGGCGCGACAAGCGAAATCGGCTCATTGCCGAAATCCGCTTCAATCTATGTAAGGTGGTGGTTATTAAGGCTCTTTACACGCCGCAAGAAATGATAGCTTGCAAAAGTCTTTAATCCCACGCATTTATTTCAGCAAACGCACAACGGAAATTCCTAGCCGCTGTGTAAAAAATAAGAATCTAACAGGAAGGAACGACAACTATGAAAAAAGCATTATCTCTAGTTCTCGCAATTCTCATGGTCGCCATGATGGCGGTCACAGCCTCCGCGGCAACGGTCACTGTTAACGGCGATGACCAAAAAAGTCACACCTTTGCCGCTTATCAGGTGTTTAAAGCAACCGTAACTACCGATGAAGAAACAAATGAAACTACACTCGCTGATGTTGAGTGGGGTGACGGTATCGATAACGATAACGAACGTTTCCTTGCCGCCCTTAAAACGTCAGACATTTTCAAGGTTAATGATGCAAACGCTTTTGCTTCTTGTGAAACCGCCGCAGATGTTGCAGAGGTTCTTGCTAATTACGGAACTGACAGTGATGAAGCAAAAGCTTTCGCAAAGCTTGCTTATAAGTACAAGACCGAAACTTACACCGAACTTAATTCAGACGAAGATGTCGACCTTCCAACCGGTTACTACCTCATAGTCGATATGACCGAACTTGACGGTAAGAATGATGCTGCAAACGCAGCTCTGCTCCAGGTTGTAGGCGATATTACAATCAATGTTAAGACCGACAAGCCCTCTGTTGAAAAGAAGGTCTATGAGGAAGATTATGCCAACGACGATATAAGCGCACAGCTAGGTTACAACTACGGTGAGCACTACAACGATGTTGCAGACTATGATATGGGCGATATTGTTAAGTTCCAGCTTTATTCCAAGGTTCCTGACATGACCTATTTTGACACCTACACCATGATTTTCCACGATACCATGGCACAGGGTCTTACTCTTAGCTCTTCCTCTATCAAAGTAACAGTCGGCGACACTACTCTTACCACCGATGAGTACATCGTCAATACAAATCCCGGCAACGATGAATCCTTTACTGTTCAGATTAAAGACCTCAAGAGCGTTGCTAATGTCGCAAAGGATCAGAAGATAATCGTTTACTACGAAGCAACCCTTAATCAGGAGGCTGAAGTCGGTCTTCCCGGCAACGAAAACAAGGTTTATCTTGAATACTCCAACGTTCCCGATGAGTCCGGCGAGGGTGACACTAATACCAGCACCGGTAAAAACCTCGGTAAAACCCCCGAAGATAAGGTTATCGTTTTCACCTATGCACTTCAGGTAACTAAGGTTGAGAAAGATACCACCACCACTCTTAAAAATGCAAAATTCACTCTTTCCAAGGTTGTTGACGGCACTACTTATTATGCAGTAGTCACTGAAGGCAAAATCTACAACTGGGCTGAAGCCGAGGGCGATGCAACCGTTCTTACTACCGGCGAAGACGGCATTATCACCGTCACCGGTATTGATGATGACGGTACATATTATCTTACAGAGACTGTTGCTCCCACCGGCTACAACAAGCTTAAGAATCCTGTTACAATCGTTCTGAAAGCTACCACTGCAAACGGTCAGACCTGGACCACCACTGCTAATGAAGCTCTTACCGCTCTTAATGCAAGTGTTGACGAAAAAGATATTACCACAAGCCTTGAAGGCGGCTCAACCGAACTCGTTAACTTCGTTTCCGATGCTACTGCCAAGGTTACAATTGAAAACAGCAAGGGCACAGGTCTTCCCGAAACCGGCGGTATCGGTACTACTGTTTTCTATGTTGTCGGCGGACTTCTCATGCTCGTTGCAGTAGTTGTTCTCGTTGCAAGAAAAAAGACTGTTAACGAGGAATAATGCTTTTAAAACCGATTCTCACCGGGCAAAATTTAAACGCCTGTGAGGATTCGGCAAAATTATCTGATTTGTTCCTGTGAATATGACCGTGCCGATGAAAACATCGGCACGGTCGGGCATGGGATTCAGGGAGATATCCATGAAAAAGAAAACCTCCACAATACTGCTTATCGTTGTATTTATCATCGGTCTTGCGGTTCTGCTCTACCCCACTATAAGCGACTACCGGAATTCAAAGGTACAATCCCGTGTTATTTCCACCTATGATAAGCTGCTTTCCGAGTATACGCCGGAGGACTATACCTCCGAATATTCACTGGCAGACAGCTACAACGAGCGCCTTTATTCCACTGTCAATTCATTTTATACTCCCGAAGCTGTGGAGGGCTATTCCGAAGCCTTGAACATCACAGGTACAGGCGTTATGGGTTACATAACCATTGACAAGATTAACGTTCAGCTACCCATTTATCACGGCACAAGCAGTGACGTTCTGAATGTCGCGGTAGGTCATCTTGAAGGCTCATCACTGCCCGTTGGCGGCAAAAACACTCATTGCGTGCTTTCCGCTCACAGAGGTTTGCCCAGTGCAAAGCTCTTTTCAAATCTTGATGACCTTGATGTCGGTGACACCTTTACCGTTACCGTTCTGGACACCGTTTTGACCTATGAGGTTGACCAGATATTGATTGTTCTCCCCTCCGAGGTGGAGGATTTGCAGATAATCGAGGGCGGCGATTACTGCACTCTTATTACCTGCACCCCCTACGGCATTAACACTCACCGCCTTTTAGTCCGCGGAAAACGCATTGAAACCGAAAAAGCAAAGGAAAGAATCTATGTTACTGCCGAGGCGTATCAGATTGACGCCCTTGTCGTAGCTCCCATAGTCGCAGCTCCCATGCTGCTTGTTTTACTGATAGTTCTGTTAATTAAGTATCGGAAAAAGAAGTGAGATGATATTATGAAACACACCGGAAAGCGAATACTTAAATCCCTGGCGATACTCATATTCACCGCGTTGTTTGCCGTCTTCGGCACTGTCGCACTTGCCGCCGACGGTCCGGATATGAGCGAAACCGGCTCAATAAGTATTTCGTTTATTGACAGCACTTCCAATAAGCCGGTAAGCGGTGGAACTGTCACACTCTATCACGTCGCAGAGCTTTCTTACAGCGACGCGGAATACAAATTTATTTTCACGGAGGAATTTGCCGATTGCGGTCTTTCTCTTGAGGAATTAGACGCAAGCAGTCTCCCCTCCTCCCTCTCCGCCTACGCTTCGGAGAATAATATTTCCGGCACTCCCACCACTGCCGACAGCAACGGCGTATGCCTGTTTGATGACCTTACTCTTGGTGTTTATCTTGCAGTGCAAAGTCAGGCGGCAAGCGGCTATTATGCTGTTCAGCCTTTTATCGTAACTGTTCCCATAACCGATGAAAACGGCTATGTTTACGATGTTGACGCTACCCCGAAAATGCAGAGCCTTACTAAGATAACCGAATCTTCGACCACCACAACCACCACGACTGCCACTGTCACGACCACTACCACAACTACTACAGCTCCGACAGGTAATTCCGGTGTTAACGGTGCGGACGACAAGCTTCCGCAGACAGGACAGCTTAACTGGCCGATTCCCGTACTTGCCGGTGCAGGCGTTTTGCTGTTTATTCTCGGTTGGGCACTGACTTTTACGAGGAAAAAGAAAAATGTATAGAAAATCGGGAATAATTTGCATGATATTAGGTGCGGTGCTGATTATATCGGCACTGGGTCTGATAATTTACAATGAAAACGAAAATAATCAAGCCGCCAAAGCTTCGGCATCGGTAATGCTAAGACTATCCGAAATTTCTGACGAAAGCCTTTCAGACAGTATTGTTACCGTCCCTGCCACGGAGCTTGCCGATATTCCGAATGTCACCGAAACCGACATTCCCTCCGGCACTCAGTCCGAGAGCTATGTCAATTTCGGCTCTGACCCAAATTACAGCATTGATAATCTCAACGTTTCGGTTGCAAGAGTTGACGGCTATGAATACATCGGCTATATCACCATGCCGACAATAAATATTGAATTGCCTGTAATGTCCGAGTGGAGCTACAATCGTCTGAAAGTCGCCCCCTGCCGCTACAGCGGTCTGCATTACACCGACAATCTTGTTATCGCCGCTCACAATTACAAGCGGCATTTCGGTAAAATTTCAAGACTTCGCGTCGGTGACACCGTGATTTTTACCGATATGGACGGCGTTTCCGTATTCTACACGGTTGCACTGACCGAAACTCTCTACCCCAATGAAATTTCCGCTATGACAAGCGGCGAATGGGATCTCACGCTTTTCACGTGCACCTATGGCGGTGCTTCCCGTGTGACCGTTCGCTGTAACAGAGCGTAAATATTAAAACCGCCGCTGCAAAATTGCAGCGGCGGTTTAGTTTTTATAATCAGATTCTTTCAAATACCGGCATATACTCAATAGGAGCATCTACGCTGACGGTACAGCCGCCGTCATAAATCTCTCCGTTAGAGGTCAGCTTCCACTTGCCCTCCGGCAGGTATACGTCACGCTTAAACTCGTTCAAATGCAGGATAGGTGCGACAAGGTACTTATCGCCGTACATATACTGGTCCTGAAGCTCCCAGCACTTTCCGTCCTGCGGAAATTCATAGAACATGGCACGAAGCAGCGGTGAACCGTTTGTATGTGCTTCCTCATACAGCTTTTTGGTGTAATCATGCATGTTGATACGCACATCGTAATATTTCTTCATTATCGCGTAGTTTTCCTCACCGTAGCTCCAAAGCTCATTGGGCTGACCGGTGTGCAGGTATCCGCCGCCCCAATCCCTGTTATCAAGAGGCGGAATATTGTACGGTCCGCGGTCACCGTGCATACGAAGTACCGGAGAATACACAGCAAACTGATACCAGCGTATGAGAAGCTGTCTGAAATCGGGGTCGTTTACATCGTCTGTCATGAAGCCGCCAATGTCCGTTGTCCACCAGGGAATACCTGCCAGACCCATATTCAGTCCGCACTGTATCTGGTCTGCAAAGGCTTCAAAGGTGCTGGGCACATCTCCCGACCAGACTACGTTGCCATACTTCTGTGAGCCTGCCCATGCACAGCGCAGCAGGTTTACCACCGTGCCGTTATTGAGCTTGCTCATCTCATCGTAAAATACGCGGCTGTACATCTGCGGATACATATTGCTTATTTCAAGGGCAGGTCCGTCACAATAGCGGTAATTATCGAAATCGTAAACGCCGTAGTCAGGCTCGGAATTGTCAAGCCAGAATGCATCTATTCCGTAATCGTAATAGTGCTTTTTGCAGACCTCCCAGACATATTTCCTCGTTTCGGGATTGAAAACGTCTATCTCAACGCAGTCACCCTGATAATCATAGGTCTGTGCCGCACCGCGTTCTGTTCTGATAAGCAGTCCTTTTTCAAGCATAGGCCAGAAATTTTCGCTTTTTCTGTCCACAGACGGCCATACGGAAACTATTACCTTAATTCCCATTGAGTGAAGCTCGTCCACCATTGCCTTGGGGTCAGGCCAGTATTTTTCGTCAAACTTCCAATCGCCCTGCACAGTCCAGTGGAAGAAGTCTATGACTATCTGGTCGATTTTTATGCCTTCCTTTTGATACTGTCTGGCAACGGACAAAACTTCCTCCTGAGTTCTGTAGCGCAGCTTGCACTGCCACAATCCCATAAGCTCCTCCGGGAACATCTCTGCTCTGCCGGTAACGGCGGTGTAGTTTTCAAGTATTTTTTTCGGCGTGTCCGCAACGGTAATCCAGTAATCCATTTCCTTTGTGGACTGCGCTATCCATTCATAGT
This sequence comes from uncultured Eubacteriales bacterium, assembly GCA_964500965.1. Lineage (GTDB taxonomy): Bacteria > Bacillota > Clostridia > Oscillospirales > Acutalibacteraceae > JAISGQ01. Next base: position 78,835 of record CAZCQZ010000002.1, read on the forward strand.
AGTTTTTGCCGAACGTAACTCTGCCAACTGCCGGATTATTCCAAAGGAAGCCGTAGCCCATTGATGAAACGGCAAACGGCACGGAAATTTGAGAATTGCGCTGTGCCAGTTCCAGTACACAGCCTTTCAGCTCCATGCAGGACTGCTGATACTGACCCATGCCGAACAGCTTTTCATTTTCGTTGCTGTCGAATTTGAGGTTGAGGGTATACTGGTCTGCACCCATTATGCCTTTCCATTCACGGTTTATTACCTTGAGACATCTGCTGCCCTTTGAAAGAGTTCCGTCATATGAACGGTAATACTCGCGCAGTACAAGCCTGTCATCTTTATAAAAGGAAATAATACCCACAAAGTTGACAACTGCCTTGATGCGTCCGTTTGTAATGGTGGCAATCTCCCTTTTGTCGATAGTTCCGTCGCCTACCCAATGGTCCTCGGTGTCGATACTGACCGTTGTATCACACTTTTCGACACTTTCGGTAAGTGCCCATTCTCTGTCGGTAAAGCTTCGATTCATTGTGGAACGAACGCGGAGTGAATCCTCTCCCCACGCTTCGATTCTGACCGTTTCGCCCTTATGATAAAAAACAAGTGCGCCGTTTGCGTTCTCGAATCTCATTTAAGTATCCTCCTTTGAAATTTTCTTTTTATTGTGCGGAAATATTGAAAGCCCACACTGCTGATGATATAATACTACTAAAGTGCTATGATTACTACTGAAATACTACTAAGTAGTGATACTATAATATTTTCAGGTGAATTTGTATGCGAAACAGGGAATCAGAAGAAAAACGTCGGCACAGTACGCCGTCAGTGCCGTATAGCTGTTATGAATGTCGTATTCCGGAATTTTTCATGAATGTTCCGATGCACTGGCACAGTGAATTTGAAATCGACCGCGTGCTGGAGGGTAAAGGCGAATTTATCTGCGGTGACGAGCATTTTACCGTATGTGAGGGTGACATTGTTATTCTGCCGCCGAATATGCTTCACGCCGCCTCGACTTCCGAGGGCTTCAGCCTTGCTTATAACGCCCTGGTATTTAACCCTGCCATGCTCGGCACAAGCCTTAACGACCGCTGTACGGTTGAATGCATACGCCCGATAATCAACGGCAGTTTGAAAATTACACTTCCGATAGGAACAGGGCTTGAAAATTACGAAATGCTGAAATCCTCCGTAGATACCGTTTTCAATTGTGCAGAAAACGGCAATTCCCATTCCGAGCTTTTGATGAAAAGTGAGCTTCTCCGGCTGTTCTGGTTGCTTGAAAGCAGCGAAACACTGGTTTGCCGAGGTGAAAGTCAGTCAGGCTACAGCGAAATGATACGCCCTGCCCTTGAATTTATGATTGAAAATTACAATGAAAGCATCACCGTTGACCGTCTTGCCGAGCTTTCTCACACCAGTAAAAGCTACTTTATGGCATGTTTTAAAAAAGCCGTCGGCATCGGTGCTATTGAGCATCTTATCAGACTGCGGATAAATGCCGCCTGCGAAACCTTATCACGCACAGACAGCACAATATCCGAAATAGCACTTAGCTGCGGCTACTCGAATCTTTCAAATTTTAACCGCCAATTCAAAAGCATTGTCGGCTGCTCACCCACCGAATACAGGAAAAACAGATAACCGCTTATTTCGGCGGTGTAGGGTCATCGGTTCTTCCCAGGAGAAAATCCGTCGATGTATTGTACAAATCCGCAAGCTGTATCAATATATCCGTCGGAATATCCCTGTACCCCTGTTCGTAGCGGTTGTACTGCGGCTGACTCATACCAAGCACCGCCGCAAGCTCACGCTGTGTCATGTCAGCGTCCTCACGCATATCTCTCAGTCTTTTAAAATGTGCCATATTACAATCCCCCGATAACCATTTGGACATCTTGACAATACCTCAGAAAGATGGTAATATGTTGTTATGATAACCATTTGGTTATCATTCTATGACATTTGTATTCTGTTTTGACGGTTTTTAATATTATAATTTAGCGTTTTGTGGATAACTTTAAATATACGGAACTTTATTTTGAGAACCAAAAAGGAGAGCGTAGCGTGCTTTTTGTACGCCCTGCTCTCCTTTTTGGTTTAATTATTTAATGAAAATACTCAGTTGCAAAGTCATGAATCAAATCATTCTCGTTTTCACTTTAAAGCTTTTTATCAAATAGCAGTATAAAGCGGAAATTCTCCTGCCACTTTTCTGTTTTCAAAATACACATAGGATTTGATTTTTGTCTCCGCAAGCATTTTTCTTACGGTTTCAAAATCCGATGTCAGGTATTTTGCCTCGTGAGCATCACTGCCCAGCGTTATCAGTCTGCCGCCTATTTCGGAATATCTTTTGATTATTTCGATTTCAGGCGACGGTGTTCCTCCGTTTTTTATTGCGGTTGTATTGATTTCAAGGGCTTTGCCCTTTTCTATCAGCAGTGACAGAATTTCATCGTATCTTTTTTTGTATTTTTCATATGGCATTTCTATTCCGTCACGCCCGACTATATATCTGAGCGGATATGTCAAATGCGCCAGTGAATCAAACGCGCCCATTTCTACAGTTTCGAGTATTTCATCAAGATACAGACTGTACGCCGCATCGGGGTCGGATTCGGTAAAATCCGAAAAGTAAAAATCCTCGCGATTGCGCAGGTTGTGAATTGAGCCGAGGATAAAATCCCATTTGTACATTCCGAGGTATTCTTCAGTCAGTGACGGATAGTGCACTGCCTGACCTATTTCAAGTCCGCACAGGATTTTAAGATTCGGATATTTGTGACGGACTTTCTCTATTTCATCTGCCCTTGCCAGGTGATTCTTTCTTTCTTTTTCAAATGCATCGGGAACTGTATCAAGATGGTCGGTTATGGCAATAACGCTCAGCCCCAGCTCATCTGCCCTGTCAAGCTGCTGTGTCAGGGTGCTTATACCGTCGAATGAATATGTTGTATGAACATGGCAATCCGCCAATGGAAATTTATGCATAAACCGTCGCCTCTCGCTGTTTTTATTACGCTCAAAAAACAAGTAACTTATTAAAGTATAACATACGCTATTGTAATATTGCAATAATATGCTTGATAAATTTGGAGCAAAGTGCTACAATCAACCCATAACAAAAGGGAGGGGTTTCCATGAGAGCCGTTATCACCGTTATCGGCAAGGATATGGTCGGTATTCTTGCGGGAGTATCAACTATTTGCGCCGAGAATAACGCGAATGTTACCGAAGTAACCCAGTCGATTATGCAGGAGCTTTTTGCTATGATTATGCTGGTGGATATTTCAAGCCTGTCCGTTGACCTTTCCGAGCTTCGCGGCAAGCTGACCGCCTACGGCGAAGAAAAGGGTCTGTCCGTACACGTTATGCATGAGGATATTTTCAATTCCATGCACCGCATTTGACGGAGGGACTGTATGCTCAACACCAAAGACATTCTCGAAACGATAAAAATGATTCAGGACGACCACCTGGATATTCGTACTATTACAATGGGTATCAGTCTGCTGGATTGTGCCCGTTCAGATACCGCCGCTGCCTGTGATGCAGTTTACGATAAAATCACAAAAAAAGCCGAGCACCTTGTTAAGGTCGGCGAGGAAATCGAGCAGGAATACGGTATTCCTATCATAAATAAGCGAATTTCCGTAACCCCGGTTTCTCTTGTCGCCGCTGCCTGCGGCGGTGATTCCGTTCCCTTTGCCAAAGCTCTTGACAAAGCGGCGAAAACCGTAGGTGTCAATTTTATCGGCGGCTACTCCGCCCTTGTTCAAAAGGGCTTCGGTCCTTATGACGAGCAGTTTATAGACAGCATTCCGGAGGCTCTTGCATCTACCGATTTGGTCTGCTCCTCCGTGAATATCGGTTCTACCAAGGCAGGCATAAATATGGACGCTGTTGCCAAAATGGGCAAAATCGTCCGCAAATGTGCCGAGCTTACCGCAGATAACTGCTCATTCGGCGCAGCAAAGCTGGTTGTTTTCTGCAATGCGCCTGAGGATAATCCCTTTATGGCAGGCGCATTTCACGGCGTAGGTGAGCCTGACTGCGTTATTAACGTCGGCGTTTCAGGTCCCGGCGTTGTCCGTGCGGCTCTTGCACGTCACCCAAACCGCGATATTACCGGCGTTGCCGATATTGTCAAACGCACCGCATTTAAGATTACCCGTATGGGTCAGCTTGTTGCTCAGGAAGCTTCAAGGCGTTTGGGTGTTCCTTTCGGAATAGTTGACCTCTCTCTTGCCCCCACTCCCGCTGTCGGTGATTCCGTCGCCCACATTCTTGAGGAAATGGGTCTTGAAAGGTGCGGCGCACATGGCACTACCGCCTGTCTTGCACTTCTTAACGATGCTGTCAAAAAGGGCGGCGTTATGGCAAGCTCCCATGTGGGCGGTCTGTCCGGTGCATTTATCCCCGTTTCAGAAGACGCCGGTATGATTGATGCCGCCCGTTGCGGTGCTCTTACCCTCAACAAGCTTGAGGCAATGACCGCCGTGTGCTCTGTCGGACTTGACATGATAGTTATTCCCGGAGATACCGATGCCGATATTATTTCCGCAATTATAGCGGACGAAGCGGCAATAGGCATGATAAATTCCAAAACCACCGCTGTCAGAGTTATTCCGGCAATCGGCGCAAAGCCCGGTGAGGAGCTTAATTTCGGCGGACTGTTCGGCTCAGGTCCCGTTATGCCCGTCAACACCTACTCGCCTTCTAAATTCATCTCTCGCGGCGGCAGAATCCCGGCTCCTATCCAGAGCCTTAAAAACTGAAACCTCGGACAATATAGTGGCTGTAAAAAACTTGCGTTTTTTACAGCCGCTTTGACCGTTTGTTTTCATATGCCATCAGCTTGCAATTTAAGCTTTTTTAGCATATAATATCCGCAGGTTAACTGATTTCCAAAGGAGGGACACCATGAACGAGCGCAATGAGCTTAAAAACACGATAAACGCCATAATCGCAACCGATAAAAAGGCTCGTAACGCCACCGAAAAGGTACGTGAAAACGCCAAAAATTCCGATGCTCACATTAAACAGCGTGTTGATGCCGTTCGTGACGAATACATGTCCAGAGCTTTGAGACGTATAGAGGTCATCAAAGCCGCCGAAGAAGAATACGCCGCCGACGAATGGGCAAAGAAAAGCCAAAAATTCAAAGACGCTTCCGATAAGCTTGACAGGCTTTATGCCGAAATGGGCGATAAATGGGTCGATGACATTGTTAATAACGTTATTGGTGCGAACCAACAGCGCAAGTCTCTTTAAGGAGGTGCAGCCGTGCCGATAACTTCAAAAGCTTCAAACGCTTTGTATGCCAAGTGCCGCGCCATGTTCGGAAAACGGCTGACACAGCACGACATTGACACTCTTTTAAATTCACGCTCACTTTCCGAAATCGCAATATATCTGAAAGCTAATACGCGATATGCTTCTGCTCTTGCCAATGTTGACGAACGAATCACTCACCGCGGTCAGCTCGAAACGGAGCTTAACAAGATGCTCTTTGAACAATTTGAAGCGCTCTGCCGTTATGAGCTTTCAGTCGGTGAGCCGCTCGCGGATTTCGTCCTAAACCGAATGGAGCTTCGCCAATACCTTACCTTTCTTCAACAGCTCGCTTCGGGACACCCTCAGGACTATCTTTTCACTCTCCCCTACTTCTTCAAAAAGCACGCCGGCGCGAATCTCATGGAGCTTTCCGAAGTCCGAAGCTTTTCGGAATTTCTGGAGCACATCAAAAAAAGTATTTTCTACGACAGGTTAAAATCTCTCGATTGCAATTTTGAATATGCCGTTGTCGAAAATCTCATGTACTCCGCTCTTTATGACACCGCCATTGATGCCTGTCGCAAGTATTATTCAGGCTCGGCGCAGTCTGAGCTTCTCGACCTGCTGGGCACTGAAATTGAGCTTCATAATGTCATGGCAGCATATCGGTTAAAAAGATTCTACAACGCTTCACCGCAAACCGTTGCCGGCATGATTTATCCATATCAGTGCCGCATAAGCCGCCGCGTTATGAACGATATTATTAACGCCGAAACTGCCGACGAGGTTTTGAATATTCTTCTCACGCGAACTGCTTACCGCAGAGAAGTCAATATCGAACAGATAAGCAAACATCATATTGACAATGTATTCAGAGAATTGCGTTACAAGCGCGCTCACCATTACATTCATTTTTCCACTAATCCCTCCGTTGTTCTTCTGTCCTATATGACACTTACGGAAACGGAGCTTAACGAAATCATTACGATTATTGAGGGCGTTCGCTACGGTCTTACCCCCGAACGGATTTCCGAGCTTATCGTAATGGATAACTACTGATATTTTTTCACTTTTATTTCTCCTGCGAGGAGGTATTTAATTGGCTATTTCAAAAATGAAGCTTGTCACCGTCAGCGGCGACATCGGCAAGCTTGACAAGACCATTGAGGTCTGCTGTAAAAACGGAAATTTTCACATTGAGCAGGCAACGGATTTCTTCGACAGCAAGCAGGGCTATTCCGCTATAAATGAGGAAAATCCCTACAGCTACTATCTGACAAAGCTTGAAAACGCCCTGGGCAATGCAAAGCTTGAGGTTGCTCCTGTCGATGTGTCCGATTCAACCGTTGAATCCGCTGAGCTGGCGCGGTTTGTCGATTCCTTTGAGGTAAAGGTCGGCAGTCTCTCGTCCGACGTTGATAAAATCAAAGCCGAAGTCGATGACACTCGGCGCACTCTTGAACAGATGCAGCATTTCAAGGGACTTGAAATCGACCTTCACGAGCTGTTTGCCTGTGAATTCGTCAGTATGAGATTCGGCAGACTTCCCGTTGAAAGCTATGAAAAGCTTGCCTACTACAACGACAATCCCTATGTCATGTGCTTTCCGTGTACAAGGGATTCAAAATATGTCTGGGGGCTTTACTGCGCACCCTTGGAAGCTATCGGTGAGGTTGACAGAATATTCCAGGGGCTTTACTGGGAGCGGCTTTGGCTTCCTGCCGAAACAGGCACGATAGAGGATGCCTGTGAAATGCTCGAAGCAAAGCTTTCGGATGCCGAAAAAAGCCTTGAAAGTGCCGAAGCCGAGCTTACCGGCTACTGGCTGAGTGAAAAGGACAGATGTGCCCTTGTTTATTCACTGCTTTCACAGCGCAAACAGACCTTTGAGCTTAGGCACTGTGCCGCACGTTATAAGGATTCAAATACCTTTTTCCTTGCCGGCTGGCTACCCTCCGGAGGTTGCCGTGATATTTGCTCTCAGCTTGACAGCATCGGCGGCATTACCTACAAGCTTGAACGTCCCGATGAGTGCGAAAAAGAGCCTCCTACAGAGCTGAAAAATCCGTTGCCTGTAAAGGCGTTTGAGTTTTTCGTTTCAATGTACGGGCTTCCTGCCTATAAGGAAATCGACCCAACACCCTTTGTTGCCATAACCTATTTTCTGCTGTTTGGCATAATGTTCGGTGATGTCGGTCAGGGCTTTGTGCTTACTCTTGTCGCCTATTTCTATATGTGGAAGATGAAGAAAATGCCACTGGGCAGAGCAATTGCAGTCTGCGGCTTTTCCTCCATGTTCTTCGGTCTGCTGTTCGGCTCTGTATTCGGCTTTGAGGAATGGCTTAATCCGATGTTCGCATGGCTTCACGAAAAGACCGGCGTTCCCCTCACAAACGGCAAACTGATTGATGTCAACCACTCATCGACGATTTTGGGTCTTATCTACACCGCCGTCGGTATTGGCGTAGTGCTTGTTATCGTTGCTATAATGATAAGTATTTATTCTAAAATCAAGCAAAAGCAATGGGGTGCGGCGTTATTTGACTCTAACGGTCTTGCGGGACTGGTTTTCTACACCTCTCTTATCGTCGGCTTCGGCGGACAGCTTCTTTTAGGCTGGAATATTCTTTCTGTCCCCTATATTATCGGACTTATCGTCATTCCTCTGTTGCTTATATTCTGCCGTGAGCCGCTCTGTGAACTGCTTGCAGGTGAGGAACACTGGATGCCCGAAAGCATCGGTGACTTTGTAATGCAGAATTTCTTTGAGCTTATTGAGGTGCTTCTCTCCTACGTTTCAAATACCGTTTCATTTATGCGTGTGGGTGCTTTCGTTCTCGTTCACGCAGGTATGATGCAGGTGGTATTTACGCTTGCCGGTGAGCCGGGAAGTGTGACTTATATAATTGTTGTCGTTATCGGCAACATAATCATCATGGCTCTTGAAGCTCTGCTTGTCGGTATACAGGCATTGCGTCTTGAATTTTACGAAATGTTCAGCCGCTTCTTCTCCGGCACGGGAAAAGCTTACGAGCCTGTAAGAATTTCCGCAAATGCCGCAAAAAACAAATGATTTGGAGGAAAACAAAATGAAATACGTTATTTATCTTCTGCCCCTTGCCGTTATCTTCGTCGGCGTTTACGCCGCTCTCAAATCCTTTACAAAGCACGGCAACGGCAGTAAAGCTCTTAAAGTCAATCTTTCGTTTGTAGGTGCTTTTGCCCTTATTCTCATCGCAGGCGGTCTGTCTGTTTCCGCCGTAAGCGCATCCGATGTTGTTTCCTCTACCGATGCGGTTGCCGCTGCCGCAACTGCCGTTGACCCCACTAAGGGTCTTGGTATGATTGCCGCGGCTCTCGTTACCGGTCTTTCCGGCATAGGCGGCGGTATCGCCGTTGCCGCTGCCGCTCCTGCCGCTATCGGCGCGACAAGCGAAGACCCCAAAGCATTCGGTAAGGCTCTTATATTTGTTGCATTGGGTGAATCTATCGCCCTTTACGGTCTGCTTGTTTCAATCATGATTCTTGCAAAGTATTAAGATGAAATTCTATTTAATAAGCGATAATCGCGACACCGCCGTCGGCTTGCGGCTTGCAGGCATTGAGGGCGTTATTGTCCATGAAGAAAGCGAAGTCCGCGCGGAACTTCTCAAAGCCATGAACGACGAAAGCGTGGGCGTTATACTTATGACAGAAAAGCTCATAGGGCTTTGTCCGGAGCTTGTTTACGACCTGAAGCTCAACCGCACCCGTCCTCTTATCGTGGAAATTCCCGACAGACACGGAAACGGTCGTGCAAAGGATTCAATAGAGCGGTATGTCCGCGACGCCATAGGCGTTAAAATCTAGTCCGAAGGCTGGTGCATCTATGCTTACACAGGAACAAAAGCTTAATAAATTTCTGACAGCTATCGACGAATACGCCGAAAAGGAACGCGCACGTATTTTATCGGAGCTTGAATCCGGCAATCGTATCGCTATCGAAAAGGCGGAAAAGGCAACTTTGGAAAATGCCTATGATGTCATAAACCGCCGCACTGCCGATGTGCGTATGCAAATCAGCAGAGATGCGTCACTGCGTGAAACGGAAGCTAAAAACGACCTTATCCGCAAACGCTGTGAAATCGAAGCAGAGGTTTTTAAAAAAGCCGCATCAAAGCTTTCGGAGTATACAAAAACCGCCGCTTATCGTGAATTGCTCATGCAGACTGCGGCAAATGCGGCAAGTATCCTCTCCGAGGGTGACACTGTAATATATTTGCGAAGCGACGATATGTCGTTTAAGGACGATGTTGCCCACGCTTTCGGAAAAAGCTGCACAGTATGCACCGATGACGGCATACTGATTGGCGGCATACGCTTTGAAAACGAAGCTATGAGCCGCGCTATTGATGCCTCATTCGACAACGAACTTAATTCTCAACGCGATGAATTTGCAAAGAACAGCGGTTTGCGTATTTTATACTGATTACGAAAACCGACATTTGGTATTATCAATTGTTTTGAGGTGATAAAATGACCTCCCGGTGTGTTATACACGGCATCAACGGTCCTGTTGTTACCGTCAAGGGACGTACTGACCTTTCCATGATGGAAATGGTTTATGTAGGCAAGCAGAAGCTTGCCGCTGAGGTTATCGGTGTCGCCAACGACACTACGACTATACAGGTTTACGAGGAAACAACGGGTCTGCACCCCGGCGACCCCGTTTATTCTACCGGTGACAGGCTTTCCGTAACCCTCGGTCCCGGTATTCTTGACAATATTTTCGACGGCATTGAAAGGCCGCTGAAAAAAATAGAAGAACAGTGCGGCGCTTTCATTGAACGCGGAGCGGCAACCAATTCCCTTGACTGTGAGCGGCTTTGGGACGTTACCGTTAAAGTTAAAGTCGGTGACAGGCTTTGCGGCGGTCAGATTTACGCTGTATGCCCCGAAACCACAATTATAGAGCATCGCTGTCTTGTGCCGCCTGCGCTCAGCGGAACGGTGGTTTCGGTGAAGCCCGACGGCAAATATACCGTTAACGACACTGTTGTTGTGCTGAAAGATGAAAGCGGTAATACTCACGAGCTTACACTCTGCCAGAAATGGCCTATCAGAAAGCCTCGGCCTGTTTCCGAACGGCTCTATGCAAACGCTCCCCTTATCACAGGTCAGCGAGTTATTGACACTCTGTTTCCTATCGCAAAGGGCGGCACTGCCGCTATCCCCGGTGGTTTCGGCGCAGGCAAGACCATGACTCAGCATCAGCTTGCAAAATGGTGTGATGCCGATATTATTGTTTATGTCGGCTGCGGTGAACGCGGTAATGAGATGTGTCAGGTGCTTTCGGAATTTTCCGAGCTTATGGACCCGAAATCCGGTCGTCCCATGACCGACAGAACAGTGCTTATCGCAAACACATCAAACATGCCTGTTGCCGCTCGTGAAGCTTCCATTTACACCGGCATTACTCTTGCCGAATACTACCGCGACATGGGCTATCATGTTGCTATAATGGCGGATTCCACCTCTCGTTGGGCTGAAGCACTTCGTGAGATTTCCGGCAGACTTGAGGAAATGCCTGCCGAGGAAGGATTCCCCGCATATCTCCCCTCTCGCCTTTCCGAGTTTTACGAAAGAGCCGGGCTTATGAAAACTCTTTCAGGTGCAAGCGGCTCTGTGACAATTATCGGCGCGGTTTCTCCTCAAGGCTCTGATTTCTCCGAGCCGGTAACTCAGAACACCAAACGTTTTACGCGCTGTTTCTGGGCACTTGATAAGTCTCTTGCCTATGCAAGGCACTACCCTGCCGTTAACTGGAATAACAGCTACAGCGAATACGGCAATGACCTTAAAAACTGGTACGACACCCATGTTGGCACTGATTTTGCCAAATTTAAGGAACGCACTGCGGCTCTCTTGCAGGAGGAAGCAAAGCTTATGGAGATTGTTAATCTCATAGGCTCTGACGTTCTTCCCGATGACCAGAAGCTTATTATCGAAACCGCAAGAGTGATTCGTCTGGGCTTTTTACAGCAAAATGCTTTCCACAAGGAGGATACCTTTGTTCCTCTCGAAAAACAGCTTCTTATGCTCCGCTGTATTCTTTATCTTTACGGCAAGGCTCACACTGCCGTTACAGTCGGCGTGCCTTTGTCGAAAATAACCGAAACCGGTATTTTCGACAAGCTGATACGCATTAAATACGATGTGCCGAACAACAGGCTCGACCTGTTTGACGACTATATCCGCGATATTGACGCAGCCGTAAGCTCTGCATATTAGGAGGGTTTTCCATGATTTTTGAATACATTGGCGTTAAGGAAATTTCCGGCTCTCTTATAGTGCTCGAAAATGTCGAAAATCCCTCTTATGAAGAAATGGTTGAAATCAGACTTGACGATGGCAGCACCCGTAACGGAAGAATCGTAAAGATTGAGGGAAATCGTGTTGTTATTCAGGTGTTTGAGGGCACAAGCGGTATTTCCCTGCGAAACACCAGAACCGTTTTAAAAGGAAAGCCCATGGAGCTGAAGCTGTCCGACGAAATGCTCGGCAGAGTTTTTAACGGCGCAGGCAAGCCTATTGACGGTCTTGGCAAAATCTATCCCGACAAAAGCGCAAATATTAACGGTACTCCCATAAATCCCGTTTCAAGGATTTATCCTAAGAACTATATCAGCACCGGCATATCGTCAATTGACACTCTTATCACCCTTATAAGAGGTCAGAAGTTGCCGATTTTCAGCGGTTCGGGCATGAAACACAATGAGCTTGCCGTGCAGATTGTCCGCCAGGCTAAGATTACCGGCGAATCCGGCTCTGATTTCTGTATCGTCTTTGCCGCCATGGGCGTTAAAAGCGACGTTGCCGATTATTTCCGTCGTTCCTTTGAGGAAGCCGGAATTTTAAGTCGCGTTACCATGTTTTTAAATCTTGCAAACGACCCTATCATTGAGAGAATACTAACTCCCCGATGTGCTCTTACCGCCGCCGAATATCTGGCGTTTACCCACAACAAGCACGTGCTGGTTGTTATGACGGATATGACTTCCTATGCGGAAGCGTGTCGTGAATTTTCCTCATCAAAGGGTGAAATTCCCAGCCGTAAGGGTTTCCCCGGTTATCTCTATTCCGACCTTGCCTCTCTATATGAGCGTGCCGGCATGGTAAAGGGGAGCACCGGTTCCGTTACTCAGCTTCCCATTCTCACTATGCCAAATGATGACATCACTCACCCCGTCCCCGACCTTACCGGCTATATTACAGAGGGTCAGATTGTTCTTGACCGCACCTTGGATTCCTCCGGAATCTATCCGCCCGTGTCTGTTCTGGCTTCGCTGTCGCGACTTATGAAGGACGGCATCGGCGAGGGCTTTACAAGAGAGGACCACTCCGCTTTGGCAAATCAGCTTTTCGCTTCCTATGCAAAGGTACAGGACGCCCGTTCGCTTGCTTCCGTTATCGGCGAGGAGGATTTGTCTGCCGCAGACAAAAAGCTCCTTGAATTCGGCAGAGCCTTTGAACAGCAATTTATCAGTCAGGGCTTTAACGAGGACAGAAGCATTGAGCAAAGCCTTGAAATCGGCTGGAAGCTGCTCGGTATGCTGCCAAAGGGTGAGCTTGACCGTGTTGACAGCGAGATTTTGGACAAATATTACAGAGAAAACAAGGCGTAAAGGAGGCAGGCAAGCATGGCAAACGTAGTGCCCACAAAAGGCAATTTAATCGCGACAAAAAAATCCCTTGAGCTGGCAAGCGTTGGCTATGAGCTGCTTGACCGCAAGCGCAATATTCTGATTCGCGAAATGATGACACTTATCGACAAGGCTTCAACTATTCAGGGACAGATAGATGCGGTGTACTCCGAAGCTTATCTTGCCCTGCAAACCGCCAACGTTTTTATCGGTCGCTGTGATTCTTTCGCTCAGACTGTTCCCATTGACGAAAATCTTCACGTTGATTTTCGTTCCGTAATGGGCGTTGAGCTTCCGACCGTAACTCTTGACGAGGACGATTTGACCTTGCCCTTTGGCTTGTATTCATCTCAATCTGCCCTTGATGAAGCATTTATAAAATTCCGTGAGGTTAAGAGAATGACCGCTTCTCTTGCGGAAATAGAAAACTCCGTTTACAGACTGGCCAGTGCCATCAAGAGCACTCAAAAACGTGCTAACGCGCTGAAAAATGTGGTAATTCCGCGCTTTACCGAAACCGTTAAATTCATAACCGAATCCCTTGACGAAAAAGAACGCGAAGAATTTTCACGTCTTAAAGTCATCAAATCCTCCAAAGAAAACCGATAAGTATAAAAACGAGCGTACCGTGCAAAATAACGGTGCGCTCGTTTTGCGCTTATTCCGATTTCAAATTTGAAATTCACAAGGAGTTGATTTTCTATGCTTGACAGAATCGCTCTGCTTTTAACAATCATAGGCGCTCTCAACTGGGGCTCTATCGGTCTGTTTAAATTCGATTTCGTCGGCTGGCTGTTCGGAGGACAGACCTCCGTTGTTGCGCGAATTATTTTCGTTGTGGTTGCTGTCGCCGGTCTTTGGTGCATTTCCCTGCTGTTCAGAGAACGCGAGGACGTTGCCGAAGACAGAAGCAGGTCATAAAACAGCGGCAATACAGTAAAAATCCCACCTGCTTTACACAGGTGGGACTATACTTTGAAATTATTTATTCATTGCTTCAACCAGAGCCTTGGTATCACGAGCGATGACAAGCTCCTCGTTGGTGGGAATAACGTAAACCTTTACCTTGCTTTCGGGAGTGGAAAGCTCGATTTCCTGCCCCTTTGTTGCGTTCGCTTCCGCATCAATCTTAACGCCGAGGTAATCAAGATATTCGCACACCGCCGCTCTGTGACTGCACTGATTTTCACCGATGCCCGCTGTGAACACGATTGCATCAACACCGCCGAGAGCCGCTACATAACCGCCGACAGTCTTTGCAATCTGATAACGGAGTATCTCATGGGTGAGCTTTGCTCTTTCGTTGCCCTCCTCTGCCGCTTTAGTTACATCGCGGTCATCGGAGGAAACACCGGAAACGCCCAGCATACCGGACTTTTTGTTAAGAAGCTCGGACATCTGCTGAGGAGTGAAGCCCTCCTTTTCGGCAATAAAGGTAACAACCGAGGGGTCAAGTGAGCCGGAACGTGTACCCATCATGAAGCCGTCAAGGGGAGTAAGACCCATGCTGGTATCAATGCACTTTCCGTCCTTTACGGCGGTGATAGACGAGCCGTTGCCCAAATGACAGGTTATAATCTTTGTTCCCTCTGGGTTTTCCGCCCTGCCCATAAGCTCAAGGCAACGTGCGGAAACATATCTGTGGCTTGTTCCGTGAGCGCCGTAACGGCGTACCTTATATTCCTCATAATACTTCCAGGGAACAGGGAAAATATATGCTTTCGGGGGCATTGTGCTGTGGAATGATGTATCGAACACAACAGCCTGGGGTGTATCTTCACCGAATGTATCAATGGAAGCACGGATACCCTGAACGTGTGCCGGGTTGTGGAGCGGTGCAAGAGCACCAAGCTCTGCGATGTCCTCAATGACCTTTTCGTTGACAAGGCAGCTTTCGCTGAATATAGCACCGCCCTGAACAACACGGTGTCCGATTGCGGAAACCTCGGAAAGCTCGTTAATAACTTTGCCATCACCCTCTGTAAGCATTTCCTTTACAAGTGCAAATGCTTCGGTGTGATTTACGCAATCCTGCTTCTTTTCAAAGCTTCTTCCGTCGGGCAGCTTGTGAGTAATAAACGTTCCGCCGATGCCTATACGTTCGCAGTTGCCCTTTGCAAGCACAGCTTCATTGTCCATATCAATAAGCTGATATTTCAAAGAGCTGCTGCCTGCATTGATTACGAGAATTTTCATTGTTATCTACTCCTTGTAATTATCTTTGCAAACTGCTATTATGATAGTACAGAAATACAAATTTTTCAAGTCATTATATTGTTTTTATACATTTTATTACCGTCAGGAGCGTGGCTATGAAAATCGCAGGCGTTATCGCAGAATATAATCCTTTTCACAAGGGGCATGAATATCAGCTTTCACAGACCCGTGAGCTTTTCGGAGCTACGCATATTGCCGTGTGCATGAGCGGAAGCTTTACTCAACGGGGTGACTGCGCCTGTATTTCAAAATACGCAAGAGCAAAAACTGCGATACAATGCGGCGCCGACCTGGTTATTGAGCTTCCTGCTCCGTGGGCTGTCGCTCCTGCCGGGCGTTTTGCCATGGGCGCCGTTTCGCTTCTCAATGCTCTCGGCTGTGTTAATATGCTGTCTTTCGGCTCGGAATCCGGCGACATTGAATTATTAAACAAAACAGCCGACGCCGTTGTAAAGGTCGAAGATGAGCTGTACAGCTATTTTCTTGACGGCGGCAGTCTTGCAAGCGCAAGATTTAACCTTATACGCGAAGAATTCGGAGATGAAATTTCCACGCCTTTAAGCCGTCCAAACGACACTTTAGCTATTGAATATATTCTTGCCGTCAGGCGGTTATGTGATAAAATTCACTGCTGTCCCATTTCCAGAGCCGGCGTCGAACATGATTCTGCCGCTGTTCAAAAGGGCTTTGCCTCTGCTTCCCTTATCCGCACTATGCTGAATGACAATAGCTGGCAGGAATATGTGCCGGAAATTTCAAAGAAAATCATCGACGAGGAACTTTCATCTGAATATGCTCCTGCCGATATACTGAAGCTTGAAAGGGCAATTCTCGCAAAATTGCGCACACTTAACCCCGAAGATTACACCGGGCTGTACGAGGTATCGGAGGGACTTGAAAACAGAATACACAGTGCGGCACGTCACGCTTCTTCCCTGCATGAGCTTTACGATTCGATAAAAACCAAACGCTATTCTCACGCGCGAATCAGAAGAATAATTCTGTCCGCTTTTTTGGGCATTGACGGTAAAATTACCGCCGGTCTGCCGCCGTACATATCCGTGCTTGCCATGAACGAACGCGGACGTGAAATTCTTGCCGCCGCAAAGCCAACGCTTCCGATAATTTCAAGGTATGCAGATGTTAAAAAGCTTTCCCCGGAAGCTGCAAAGGTTTTTGACCTTGAATGCAGAGCAACCGACCTTTGGGCTTTGTCTCTACCCTTCCCTGCTCCCTGTGGGCTTGATTGTACAAGCAAGCTTATAGTCCTGTAAATATACAATTCGGGCTGTAAAAACCTGCGTTTTTTACAGCCCGGTTATTTCTTTAATATCAGTCGTTGTGACAGCAATCGCAATCGTGGCAATCTCCGCCGATTTCGCCGACTATAGGCAGTGGGTCAATACCTTTTCTGGTGTAATAATCCCAAAGAGCGGATTTTATTGCCTGCTCCGCAAGAACAGAGCAGTGCACCTTTACAGGGGGCAAACCGTCCAAAGCCTCCATGACGGCTTTGTTTGTAAGCTTCAACGCCTCGTCAATTGTTTTGCCCTTAACCATTTCGGTTGCCATTGAGCTTGTTGCAACAGCCGCACCGCAACCGAAAGTCTTAAACTTAACATCGGTGATAACATTGCCCTCTATTTTGAGGTACATACGCATAATATCACCGCACTGGGGGTTTCCTACTTCACCCACGCCGTCTGCATCGGGAATTTCACCGACATTGCGCGGATTTGAAAAATGGTCTAAAACTTTATCCGAATACATAATTTACACCTCATTTTTAATAATTCTGTCCCAAAGGGGCGACATATCGCGAAGCCGCTTTACTATAGACGGCAATACTTCCAGAATGTAATCAACATCGGACTCGTCATTAAAATCGTCAAAGCTCAGTCGCAGTGAGCCGTGAGCAATCTCTTTCGGCAATCCGATTGCCAGCAATACGTGGCTTGGGTCAAGTGAGCCTGAAGTACAAGCCGAGCCTGAGGAAGCGCACACGCCTGCATTGTCAAGCAAAAGCAACAGGGATTCGCCCTCGATGCCCTCAAAGCAGAAGTTTGCGTTTCCGGGCAAACGGGAAGTGCGTGAGCCGTTTAAATGTGACCGCTCGATTTTCAGCACTCCGTCAATGAGCTTATCCCTCATGGCGGTAAGCTTTGCGTTTACTCTTTCCATATTATCAACGGCATTTTTCAGCGCAACTGCCATGCCCACTATGCCTGCAACATTTTCCGTTCCCGCTCTGCGGTTTCTCTCCTGAGCACCGCCGTCAATCAGGTTTTCTATTCTCAAGCCTGTGCGGACATAAAGCATACCAACGCCTTTCGGCGCATGGAACTTATGCCCCGAAACGGATAGCATATCAACGTTAAGCTCCTTTACATTAACGGGAATATGTCCGACAGCCTGCACCGCATCGGTGTGGAAAATAACGCCCTTTGCCTTGCACACCGCTCCGATTTCCGCAATAGGCTGAATCGTGCCGATTTCATTGTTTGCCATAATCACAGTTACCAAAGCAGTATCCTCACGAATGGCATCGCTTACCTGCTGTGCTGTTATAAGTCCGTCACTGTCAACAGGAAGATATGTCACCTCGAAGCCCTCTTTTTCAAGCGCCGCACAGGTGTGCAATACGGCATGATGCTCAATTGCAGTAGTGATTATGTGCTTTTTGCCTTTTTTTGCCTGAGTGTGAGCAGTGCCCTTTATTGCCCAGTTATCTGCCTCGGAACCGCAGGAAGTAATGAATATCTCATTAGGCTTTGCTCCGAGACAATCGGCAAGAGTCTGCCGTGCGCCGATGAGCGATTTTGCCGCCTCAATTCCCTTTGAATAAATTGATGAGGGATTGCCGTAATTGTCAAGGTAAAATTCGCTCATTGCATCGAACACTTCGCGTGAAACCTGAGTGGTCGCTGCGTTGTCTGCATAAACAAATCTTTTTTCCAAATTATTCAAGACCTTTCCAAGTCGAATTTCTTTACGGCTCATAATATATACCAATTTAGTCCACTTTGCAATAGGTTTGCCAAAATTTTGTCAATTTATTCAATTTTTATGTTTTTCGGTCTGCATAACCGCCGCTTTATCACAACGCTCGTTGTACTCATGACCGGCGTGACCCTTTATCCACTCGAAAGTAACTTCGTGTTTTTCAAGCTCGTCAAGAAGCGCACCCCAAAGTTCCGGATTCAACGCAGGCTTGCCGTCACCCTTTTTCCAACCCTTTGCCCTCCACGATTTTGCCCAACCCTTTGTTATTCCGTCAACAACATATTTTGAGTCGGTCACAATATGCACACTGCATTTTCTTTTAAGCGCCTTTAACGCTTCAATTACAGCCGTAAGCTCCATGCGGTTGTTTGTGGTATTGGCTGAGCCGCCGGAAATCTCCTTTTCCATTCCCATACAGACCAGTATCGCACACCATCCGCCGGGACCGGGATTTCCGGAACAGGCTCCGTCGGTATAAATATCAACCTTTGTCAATTCACTCATGTATTTTCTTCCTTTCGGCGTGATTTTAACACACTTTACGGTATTTCACAATTCCCCCAAGGGATTTATTTTGCCAGAAAAGAAGCACCTTTTGCCCAGTGGACAAAAGGTGCTTCTTTTCTGGCGGAGATGGAGAGATTCGAACTCTCGAACCGCTTTTAACGGTTACACGATTTCCAGTCGTGCGCCCTCGACCAGCTAGGCGACATCTCCATATAATGCTTTGCTCTCTCGAACTTGCTAGGCTATTATAACAAACACATTTACATATTGCAAGTCTTTTTTTCAAAAAATCTAAATTTTTCAAAAAACGGGCGAATGTATTGACGTGGTCGGGACTACTCGTCATATGTTTGACATATTTCTGAAGCTGTAACCGATATGTATGAAAAATCCGTTCATTTTCAAATTGATTCACACACGCTCCGCAAATATAATATTATCAGACGGCGCGCAGTCAATATGTTTATGAGGAGCATTACAATGAACAATTTCAGCGCAGAGGGTTACACTATAAACCACATCGTACTTTTTACGGGACTTTCCGACCGCACTATCCGCAATTACATTGCCGCAGGCTTTCTTGAGGGTGAAAAAATCAACGGCATGTGGCATTTCACGCCCGAACAGGTTGATGCATTTCTTTTTCACCCTGTTGTACGTCCGACTATTCTCTCGAAGCATCACTCATTTGTATACGACTTTCTTTTGAAAAGCGGCAAAGGTGAGCATGAATGTTGCATAATTCTCAATATTCCCGATGATGTCAAATGTGTTTCCGAATTTTTCTGCTATACAATCAGCAATGGTGATTTTAAAAACATACGCTTTTCTCTGAACTCCTTTTCAGATACGCCGTCTGTTATACTGAAAGGAAGCACCGCCGAGGTTATGAATCTTGTAAATACATACTATTCCCGTTCCGAATGAGCTTTAAAAGGTGCTGTAAAAAACCTGCGTTTTTTACAGCACCTTTAAATTTGAAATTATAAAGTCTGCCCCCTCGGTGGGCTGACAAAGCCACGGACAAATCAAACCGTTTGCAACTAAATAATATTATTAACACTTAATTCCCTGTAAGTCCGGCGGATAAAGACAGCCGCAAGAATAAATGTAAGTATATCCGCAATGGGGAATGACCAGAGCAAGCCGTCAAGTCCCATGAAAATCGGCAGGATTATCGGCAGAAACACTCCGAAAATAATCTCTCGCGTCAGCGAAATCGCCGTTGATGCCACCGCTTTGCCGATTGCCTGTAAGAATATGAACGTACCCTTGTTGACAGTTGCAAAAATCATCATGCACAAATATATGCGAAAACATTTTACAACAAATTCGGTATAATAAACACTCTCATTAGCCGCTCCGAAAAGATTTGCAATCTGAAGCGGAAAGCATTCTACAATAATCAACGCAACACCGCCAACCGCTGTTTCCGCAAGCAACAGATAGGTAAACAGCGTTTTTGCTCTGTCTTTTCGGTTTGCGCCGATGTTATAGCCGACTACCGGTATACACCCTGCCGCAATACCGATTGCTATTGAAATGGCAATCTGGAAAAACTTCATAACGATTCCCAATACAGCCAACGGTATTTGCGCATACTCCTGCTGTCCGAAAACAGGGTCCAGAGCACCGTATTTCATGCAGGTATTCTGGACGGCAGCCATAGAAATCACAAGGGAAATCTGAGCCAAGAAGCTGGTCATTCCAAGTCCGAGGGACTTTATTATTACCCTTTTTTCAAGCTTAAAGCTGCTTTTTTCAAGCCGAATTGCTTTCATTCTGTACAGATACCATACCGAAAGCGCGGCAGTCAATATCTGACCGATGACAGTTGCCACAGCCGCTCCCGTCATTCCCCATTTGAATACAAATATAAACACCGGGTCAAGTATTATATTTGCAATTGCGCCTGACAGCGTTGCCGCCATCGCAAACTTCGGGCTTCCGTCACTGCGAATTATCGGATTCATCGCCTGTCCGAACATGTAAAACGGTATGCCCAACGCGATATACAGAAAATATTCCCGTGAAAACTCGTATGTTTCGGCGTTGACCTTGCCGCCGAACAAGGTCAAAAGCGGTTCGCTCAGCAGCAAATACAAAGCAGTCAGCACAAGGCTGCTGCCAACGCACAGCACAATTGCGTTTCCTACGCTTTTATGGGCGTCTTCTTTATTTCCTCCTCCCATGGCAATACTTACAAACGCACAGCAGCCGTCGCCAATCATCACGGCAATGCCGAGGGCAATTACAGTCATCGGAAACACTACCGTATTTGCCGCGTTGCCGTAAGAGCCGAGATAATCTGCGTTGGCAATAAAAATCTGGTCAACGATATTATAAAGCGCACCTACAACCAACGAAATCACGCACGGAATCGCGTACTTCATCATCAGCTTTACGGGCTTTTCCGTTTCAAGAAAAGAATTTGACTTTTGTTCCATTGGATTCACCTTTCCTATTTTTTTGCATAAAAATCAGCGTGTGACCTGAAAGCAACCGGAATTACGCTTTTAAGCCACACGCTGTACAAAAAGTATATCATGTCCGCTCTGTTTTTTCAAAGGCAGTTTTGCACAAAATGCCTTTGCCTGTCAGTCTGTAAAATATCCCGTTAGCCTAAAAACGCTTTTTCAATTCACGCTCAATTATTTACAAAACAGAAAAAATTTTTACATTGCATTAGATACAAGTATGTGATATAATTTCATGGATTTTGTAAGGAAATGTTTGATTTGACATACACACGAAAGGACATGATAAAGTGCTTCGGAACAAGGGTAAAATTTCCGTTTTGTCTATTTTTCTCGCCGTAATTATGTGCGGAATGTTCACTCTCGGTGGGTGCTCCGGATTTTTCGGCGCAAGAGTTGATGTTGAGGGTACCGACCCTTATCAAACACCCAATATTCGCGGCGTTTGGAATGCAAACAGCATTAACGCTAAAATCCAGCCTTATTTTGACCGCGTTGTCGAATCTCTGAAACAGGCAAACTCAAATGAAGCCAACGAGCTGGTCGGAAAGATGCGTTACAGCGTCGAATCCGTTGACGGACAGCCTGTCCTCCGCTCCTGGATTGAGGGCACTGTCGGTCAGCGCATTTCGCTCCCCGATATTGTTTTAGCTTCTGAAAGCTGTGAGGTTGCAGACAGCATTCCGGACTGTCTCTCCGACTATGAAACTCTTAAATATGCAATGACAGTTGCAAACTACGGCGTGAAAATTGATGTATACAGCATGGATTCCACTGTGACATTTTCACAAATGGCGGATATTCTGATTTCCTGGTACGAGAGCAAAGTCGGCAGTGTCGTTGATTACTCCGGTGTTACCGCTTCTGTTTCGGACGTTTCTTCTCTGAAACTTCTTGCTCTTATTCCCGATTACGAATACTCAACCGAGCTTTTTACAAACAGCGATGCTACTACAACAGCCTTTGTCGATACCCTTGCTTCGCTCATGAGCCGCCTAGATTTTGAGCTGTACGGTGTGGGCAGCGGCAACATTAAGCTTATGGATTTTGTCAGATATGCCGAGCTATACCTGGGAATGTACACCCCCGAAGGAATTGATTACAATTATTCCGGTGACGACGATAATGCCGGTGATACCAATGATAATGTCAAGCTTGCCTCCGATTGGGCTGAGCGTGTTTCCGAAATTAACCTTTACAATTCTATCGACAGTGTTATGGCTCAATCCGAGGAAGCTGTAACAAGGCTCGACCTTGCCGACAATATGCTCCGCGTTCTCAAGGCAGGCTATGATACTGACGTACAATCGCAGGCTTCCCTTTCCGACTGCTCCGATGAAAGCGCGAAAATTATGGTTGAACACGGCATTATGGGTAACTTTCCGGAAAATTCAAGTCTGTTTTCACCCGACTACAAGCTTCGCGCCAATGAACTTCCCTCTCTGGTTGCGAACTTTACCGAATACTGCTTTGATTCATGGAACGACGAGGGCAGCTATCATTACTTTGACAATCTTACAATGAACATCATATGTGTATCATTTGCAAGTCTTGAAAGCTTCTATGTGAATCAGAATTATTACCCTCCTGAGGAAGCCGCCGAATATGTTGACAACGGAATTGATTCCGACTGGTTTATGACAAGCAGGGATTCCGGCGAATATTCCGAAAAGAATGTCACCGTTGCCGCTTCAGCTATGGCTCTCCACTGGACAGGGCACAACGAATATTCCGTTGAATCACTCAGAAACACCTATCTCAGCGATACCGACTCGGAATGGAGCTATGATTTTACGGTTTCCGTTCTGACCGAATACGGCGAAAATGCCGCTGTATTTGAAGACGCCGCTGTCGGAACCGTTCTTTCCGAGCTTAGAGCCGGAAACATCATAATCGCAAGATACAATGATAAAAGCCGCAATTCAGACGACGTTTGCTGTATGGTAATTTACGGCTTCAAGCAAAACGGCAATTCAGTAAGATTTATTGTAAACAATCCGAATGTCGGATACTCTCAAAGCACCTACGCAAGCGGCAAAATTCCCGGCAAAGCCGAGGAAATCGAATGTGAGCTTGCTCTGTGGCTAATTAACAGAGCCGGCGGTTATTACGCTGTTGTTTACGCAGACGGCAACTCTCCGACGGTAGCCTCGGAAACAGACCGATAACAGATAAAAGTGGCTGTAAAAAACTAAAGTTTTTACAGCCACTTTTGATGCCAAAATTTGAAAAACAGGCAGGTACGATATGGACGAAAAACTACTCGGCAAGTGCGGCTTTTACTGCGGAGCTTGCCATACATACATAAAAGGCGGCTGCCGTGGCTGTGAGGAAGAACACGATACGGGAAATTGCTTCACTCGTGATTGTGTGAAAGAAAAGAAACTGGATTTTTGCGGAAAGTGCAAAAGCTTTCCGTGTGATACGATTATGTCTAAGCCGCACTCCACCGTGCTTGACAAGGATTGGCTTGCATGGAAGAAAAACAGCGAAAATAACAGATAACGTAATCTTACGATTTTCTTCGATTACCGTTTATATTTGTGCAAAAAGCAAACCCCGACGCTCCACTTCGTCGAGGTTTGCTTTTTTGCTTACACACTAATTTGAAACGAAATATAGAGAAAGGAGAAAAATGAAGAAAGCTGGTATTATACTTGATTTCGGAAAAATACGTTTTTAATGTAACTCGCCGACCGAAACCAGTATCAAAACAGCGGTCTGGCATCCTCTGTTTATTACCATGGCTATAGTATGCACTATAATTATGAATTAGCTGTGTACAAATTTAATTTATTATGTAAATATTTACGTTGTTTAAGCAACTTTGTGAGACTTTAAGCAAAACTGTATATTTTTACTAAAAGTGCACAATTTTCTTGCAATTCACAAAGTTGCCCGAACTGCGCAGGTTAATCCTCAAGCATTTTTATAAGCTCGTCCTTTCCTCTTAGACCAACTGCGCTTGACTTAACTTCACCGTTTTTAAATACAAGTATTGTCGGTATGCTCATGATTCCGTATCTGCTTGCCAGCTCTCCGTCCTCGTCAACATTGACCTTTCCGACAACATATGCTCCATCGGATTCCTCTGCCAGAGAATCGACAATAGGTCCCTGCATTCGGCACGGACCGCACCACGGTGCCCAAAAATCCACCAGAACAGCCTTATCTCCGTTAATCACTTCATCAAAATTATCTTTCGTCAATTCAATTACTGCCATTTTAAACTATCCTTTCAATTCAAAATAATCAGCTCCATGCTTGCACCAGGGGCAAATGAAATCCTCCGGCAGGCTTTCGCCCTCATACTCATATCCGCATATTGTGCACACATATTTCTTTTTGAGCTTTTCGGAGGGCTTCGGTTTAATATTCTCACGGTAATATGCGTAAGTTGCACTGCCGACATCGGAAAGCACCTTTGCCTCGGTTACATCGGCTATAAACAATGTGTGCGTTCCGCAGTCCACAGAATTTATCACATTGCCTGAAATAAATGAATTTGTGCCCTCTGTAACATAATATAATCCGTTTTCAGAGCGATTGCATGAAATTCCCGTAAACTTTTCGGCATCTCTGCCGCTTCTGAATCCGAAGTTTTCAAACAGCGAAAATCCTGCATCTTCACTTATTACGGAAACATTCAGGCGACTGCTTTTCAAAATCATATCATGAGTCAGATTGGATTTGTTGACGGCAACACAGATATGCTTCGGGTCATCGGTAATCTGCATTACGGTGTTGACGATACAGCCGTTGTCCCTGCCGTCTGAAAGTGCGGACAACACAAAAATACCATAACTTAAATTAAATAACGCCTTATTGTCAATATTACTCATCATTTACTCCTTTTTTTCGGTTTCCTCCTCACATGGCTCATCGGCAGAAGCTATAATAGTCTCGGTTATCTGCTTTGAAAGATTCGCAAGTATCGCCGTTTCCAGTACAAATGCCTGCACCGTCTCATTTTCGCCGCCGTTATAAAGCGGCTCGGCGAGCGATGTCAACTGACCTGTATACTCCGTTGATACCTTTTTGTGGGTAATTACAAACCGCTCATATATTGCACGGGCATCTTCGACGGTGATTTCAAGAGGTATCATCTTTTTGACGGAGGATATATTCATTGTCTGCTTTAAGGTGCAAACCATTATGAGATACGCAATGTGCAGTCTTGAATATTTTTTATTGACCGGTGGCGGTATTATTTTCATCTTAACATAATTATTTATCATTGCAGAGGTTACGAGCTTTTCGCCGTTCTCACCGCGGCACATGAAAGCAAGGTACTTATTAACCAGTATAACCACCTGATCCATATATAATTCAAGGTCGGGCATATCGTCCCAGGACGGTAAATTATAACATTCCAGTCTTTCTTTCCAGCTATTTATAATTTCAAGCACATTTTCATTTTCCATAATCATCATCTCCTGTTTGGCACTATTATACCATGCGTATTCAATAAACTCAACAGATAAATTTAAATTCTGTCAAAAAATACAGCTATGCCTATTGACATTCTACTTGTTACGTGTTAATCTAGTATTGCAAACTAGATTGCTTGAATTTCAAATCAAGGTATTGCGATTTAAAGGAGCTGTAATTGTCATGTTTACACTTTGTACTGATTCGGCATGTTGCATGTCTGCTGATTTTGTTAACGAAAACGATGTTCGTGTTATTCCGTTTTCTTATTCTTATAATGACAACATTTACTACGACAATCTTTGTTTCCCGACAAGCATTAACGGTACAGCTTCCGTTAATGCTCCGGAAATTGCGGATTATGTCAACTTCTGGCGGCTCATTCTTTCCGAGGGAAAGCCTATTCTGCACATTTCTTCTGCCGGAATCTTCAACAAAGCTTACAAAAACGCCGTTGCCGCCGGCGAAATTATCCACGCGCAAAACAGCAATGTCGAGCTTTACGTTATCAGCTCCGATACTTTTTCCTGCGGCTGCGGACTGCTTATGCACCGTGCCGCAGAGCTTAGACTCAACAATACCTCCGCACAGCATTGCGCCTACGTTCTCTGCTCGGAAAAATATAAAACACGCGGATTTATCATGACGTCGGACTGTCACACTCTTAATCGTGCCGGCATTGCAGGCACTTTGCCGATGCTCAGAGCTGCGCTGACAGGTGAAACTGCGGTCTTTCCAGTCGGCTTTGACGAAAGCGGCGTTTTTTATCTGCGCTCGCCTGCCGATATTCTTAAATACATCAGACACACCGACCGCATCTGCATTTCACACTGTAATGCAATCGAAGGCGCAGAAGCACTTGCCGCCGGGATTTTCGCACGCTTCGGTCTAAAAAGCATTGAAATCTGCCCTGTTAGTTCCTCTCAGCAGGCTATTTTCGGCAACGGCACTGTGGCGTTGTTTTTTCGAGGCAATTTAACCGACAGTCTGCTTCCGGTCAAAAAAAGTATCGGAGCGCACAAATCCAAATTTAATCCGTGTTTTATGTGATACTATTTGTGTTGAGGTATTTAGCTATAGCGTTATATTCAAACTTTTCCTCCACATATTTAAAAATATTTTCTTCGCCTATATACACTTTTTTAAAACACTCTACTCCGTAAAGCTCAATAAAATACTTTATATAGACGCCGGAATAATTATAGCCGTTATTTTCATAGAATCCGTCCTCGCTGTAAATATCCGAAATAGTCGGATAATCATTGAGGTTCAGATACTCGGATTCAATCTGTTCTGCATATGCAACGGCAATGCCCTCTCCGAGAAAAATATTAGCCTCGTCCGGATTTCCCAGTGAATCAAAAGCTATATGCACAATTTCATGGACAATCACCTTTTTCATATCTTCGGGTGACCTGTCTGCCACTACTCTCGGAGACAGAATACACAATTTTTTGAGCTTGTAATCCGCCCAGCCTACCATCCATTCCCGATAATCTTCTTTTTTCTTACCTGTACAGGCAATATACTCCTCAACGTCCTTACAGAGAAAAAATGAATACATTTCGTTGGGTACGGTAATATTAAAATCGCAAATAACCCTTGCAAAGCTTGAATCGGCAATTCTTATGATTTCATCAATTAAATCTTTGTCTATCTCATTGTAATACAAATCAAAATATTCGGTTTTGTAATGCATATTATAACCTCCGTAATCTAAAATAGGTCTGTAAAAAACTTTCGTTTTTACAGACCTATTTTACACATTAACTATTCACACCTCAGAATAATTTTCCCGTTTTCCGCATCAACGGTAATCTCCGGCGGCAGTTTTTCCATACGGTCGATTATCAGCTTCGCAATCTCGTCCTCAACCTCTTTGCGTATGAGATTGCGCAAATCTCTTGCGGCACTCTTGCCGTCTGCCGATTTATCCGCAAGAAGCTCTACCGCACTGTCCGTAACGTCAAGCTTAACTCCGCGTTCAGCCAGAGACGGAATATATTCATTGAGCATCAGTCGCGAAATTTCAACCATATCCTCTTTAGTAAGAGGATTGAAAACAACGACTTCATCTACACGGGCAAGAAATTCCGGACGTAAAAACTCGGAAAGAGCTTTGAGCGCCTTTTCCTTTGAAGCTTCTTTCTCCGTCTTGCCAAAGCCGATTGCAGATTCCTTATTCTGACTGCCGGCGTTTGAAGTCATGATAATAACGGTGTTCTCAAAGTTTACCGTTCTGCCCTGTGCATCATTTATCTTGCCTTCGTCAAGTATCTGAAGCAGGATATTTAGCACATCGGGGTGTGCCTTTTCAATTTCGTCGAAAAGCAGTACGGCGTACGGCTTTCTTCTGACCTTTTCGGTAAGCTGCCCGGCTTCGTCATAACCGACGTATCCCGGAGGTGAGCCGATTATCTTGCTGACGGAATGCTTTTCCATAAACTCGCTCATGTCAAGTCTAATCATTGTTTCCGGCGAATCGAAAAGCTCGGAGGAAAGTACCTTGACAAGCTCGGTTTTTCCGACGCCCGTAGGTCCGACAAATATAAACGACGACGGTCTGCGGCGCGGACTTATCTGTACACGATTTCTTCTTATTGCCGCCGCTACTACGGAAACAGCTTCATCCTGACCTTTTATTTTTGCCTTTAACGCATCTTCAAGGCTCGAAAGCTTTGAAAATTCGGATTCCTGAACGCGCATTGCGTTTATGCCGGTCCAAAGCTCTATTACATGTGCAAAATCGTATTCGGTTACGGGGAAATTCATGACAGCAGGCTCAAGAGCTTTCAGCTCCTCCTCTATCTGATTTACTTCCATCTGCACCTTGTAGTATTTTTCAAAATCCGGCTCATCAACGCCCTCGGTCATTTCGTTTTTCTGCTCGTTTAGCTTTTTGAGCTTCAATGTCAATGCATCATAATGGGCAAGCTCTTTATTTCTGAGAGCTGCACAGCTACAGGCTTCATCTAACAGGTCTATTGCCTTATCGGGCAGGAATCGGTCTGTTATATAGCGTTCGGACAGCCTTACCGCCTTGCACAGCAGTTCATCGGAAACAACAACACGGTGGTGCTTTTCGTAATATTCCTTGATGCCTCTGAGCACGCCGACGGTTTCTTCCACAGACGGCTCAGCAACGGTAACAGGTTGGAATCTGCGTTCAAGAGCCGTATCCTTTTCAATGTGCTTTCTGTACTCGGTAAAGGTGGTCGCTCCTATGACCTGAAGCTCACCTCTTGAAAGGGCAGGCTTTAAAATGTTTGCGGCATTCATTGAGCCTTCCGCATCACCTGTCCCGACAAGATTATGCACCTCATCAATAAACAGAATGATGTTTCCCTCGGACTTTACTTCGTCAATAAGCCCTTTAATGCGGCTTTCAAATTGACCGCGAAACTGTGTTCCTGCGACAAGTGCAGTAAGGTCAAGCATATGGACTTCCTTATTTGCCAGCTTAAACGGCACTTCTCCTGCGGCAATTTTTATGGCAAGCCCCTCGACAATAGCGGTCTTTCCGACACCCGGCTCACCGATAAGACATGGGTTGTTTTTTGTTCTGCGGCTGAGTATCTGTATCATACGCTCAACCTCACGTTCTCTGCCTATAACCCTGTCCAGCTTTCCTTCTGCCGCTTTTTTGGTCAGATTGGCGCAGTAGCCGTCAAGAAATGTACGTTTTTTTGCTTTTGGTGTTTTTTTGCCTTTTTTCTTTTTTTCCTTTTTCTCGTCTGAATACGCGGCACCGCCTATTTCAAAGCTACCGCCGAAAATATCAAGGGAATTACCCTCGTCGGATTCATCTTCGTCTACATCAGGTATTTCATCATCGTCAATTTCATCAAGCTGATCGTCCTCCATGCTGCCGAAGAAATTCGGAAACGGCAGTTCGCCGTTTTCCGCCATTTCCGCAACATGGTTTTCCATTTCTTCTATCTGCTCCTCGCTCATTCCGAGCTGCTTAATAAGCGCATCGACCTGCGGTATTTTAAGCTCCTTTGCGCAGGTCATGCACAAACCCTCGCTTTTTGAGGGGTTTTCAATATTTGAGGATAAAAAGACGACAGCCTGTCGCTTCTTACATCTTGAACAAAGCATATTGTTCTCCTTTTCAAAAAATAATGCCTATGGGCAATCAAGCCCGTTTATATCAGCGCAGTCCCTTTCTCAGATTATCCACGTGCACAACCTGGTCATCGTCCTCCGGACCTTTGCCTTTAAGTATCTTTATGCCGAGTATCACATAAAAAATGAGCGCTACTATCATTATTGCCGCAGAAGCACCGATAAGTCCTGCAACAACGGCGGTTTTATTTACAAAACCATCCATCCCGATAACGACCACGGCAGCCGTCATAAACAGATAAAAAGCAGCCGTTGCGGCTTTGCCCCACCACTGCGCTCTTACCATTTTTTTGCCCAGCTTCATAAGTACAACGCCGCCTACAACCATTATCAGCTCTTTTATAAGCATTGCGGCAAAAAGCGGAGTAATAAATCTGTAGCTGTCTTTAAATTTCAGCCACACGCAAATAAGCACTGCGGCAAGGGTCAGCTTGTCCGCCAGCGGGTCAAGCAGTTTGCCCACATCTGTTACCTGATTGAGCTTTCTTGCGACATAGCCGTCAAAAAGGTCGGTAGCTCCGGATATTATCAAAATAATACCTGCCCATATATACTGCATCTCCGGACTGCCGGTATTCACGAGAAACACCACGCAAAACACAGGTATCAGCAATATTCTGAAAATACTCATCGCGTTAGGAATTGTCATACTCTTAACCACATCTCCCATTACTCTGTTTCCGCTATGAGTTTACATACTCATAGGATATATTCCCTGTCCCAGGAAAAGCGTTACCACGTTATTGTGATAAAACAGCTTGAACAAAAAGGATGTATTGAAAAATCCGGTCATTTCAAGGGGCTTGCTCCAAAACGCAGGAAGCATGAACTGAATAACCGTTATCGCAAATATCAGAACAACCATAGCCTTGAAAGCACCGAACACACCGCATAACGCAGTGTTTATAACCACTCTGTCAGGCGAATAAAGCAGATTTTCAAAGGTTGCCGCCACTGCCTTGAGCAGAAACATGAAAGCAACAAACAGAATCAAAAAGAAAACCGCTCTGAACACGCCCTCGATAACGGGCTTCGCGACAATATCCGTTATCTCCTTTGCCGCTGTATTGCTGGTCGAATTAACCAGCGCGTCAACTCTTGCCCTTGTATCTGCCGTTGCCACTCCATAGCTTTCCGCGGCGTTTTTTACCATTGTCGGCATTTCCTGCATCACCGCATTATAGCCTGCCGAAATTTTACTGCCGACTATCTGCTTGTCAAGCTTTTCGGCAATTGCAGGGCGGAAAAAGCTGTTGTACGAAAGCTCGGACAGCGTTATTGACAACGGTATCGCAAATACAATAGACAGCACATAACAAAGCGTTTCCATAAAACAGCGAAGCTGTGTCGTTTTTCTGTTCTTACGGATATACAGGAAAAAAAGACCTATTATTGCCAGGTCAATAAAAATGCCCATTTGTCTCCTCCTACGTGCGAAAATGCATTTAAAACCACTCAATTATAGCACGCCGCCGATTTATTGACAATAATATTCGGAAAAATTCGGAAAATAAACGAATTTTATTTTTTCTGAGCCTTTCTGGAAGTCATAAACTCTATACTGCGCTCTATTACGGTTTTTGAGCCCTCCGGCATCGGAACATCGGAATTGCGGTAATCAAAGGAATCGGTAAATCCTTTAAAATCCGCATCAAGCTCCCTTGCTTTTTTCATTACAAGCTCATTGGCTTCGGAAATGAACTGACCGTACAGCTTACCCAGCGGCTTTTGCGCTTTTTGCGCAAGCAGTCTGTAATGGCTCAGGCAAAAGTATTCCTGAGAAGCAAACAACTTTCTGAATTCGTCCTCGTTTTTATAATTTTTGATGAGCGTGTCAATGTGTCTGTCAAAGTGATTGTTAAGATAATTGCACACGAAACAGTCTGTTTCCATTTCCGCAAGCTTTTCTACTGTGCCCTTATCTGTTTTCGACAGCAGATTTTCCTCTACATATTTCAAATGCGTATGAAGCATGAGTGCGATAGGCAAACGCTGTCTGTTTGAAATCAGCATCATGTTAAGGTGCCTTTCGCAGAAACCGACTTTATTTGTCATCTGGCGAATATCAGGCTCCATCATTGCCGCGCCTGTTATATAATCTATGTATTTTTCTTCAATCCTGTCGCGCATTGTACAAATCGGACAGCCGCAACGTTCCTCGAATATTTCGTTTACGGGAATTGTACAGATTGTTTCTTTCATGCAATTTCCTCCGTTTACTCTCAGTAATTGTTAAAAATTAGTATACCACATTTCTGTTCTTTATTGTATAATAATATAAAATTTTTATAATTTCAACCTCGGAGGACGTTATGTCTCATATAATTCTCAAATCTCAAGACAATTTTTCACTCGGTGCGACCGTCATGAGTGGTCAGTGCTTTCGCTGGAATCAGGACGGTGACGGTTATAAAGGCACTGTTAACGGACATACCGTCACCGCGTTTCAGCAGGGTGACAAAATCACCGTTGACGGCGCAAATATCGGTGATGAGGCGTTCTGGTCGGCTTATTTTGACCTTGACAGGGATTATAATGCCATTAACAATGCTATTATTTCTTCGGAGCCTCGGCTTTCACCCTGCGAAAACTTCGCAAGAGGTGTACATATTCTGAAGCAGGAGCCTTTTGAAGTCCTGTGCTCGTTTATTATATCGCAAAATAATAATATTCCGCGTATCAGGGGCATAGTATCAAGGCTCTGCGAATCATTCGGCAAAAAGCTGAATGACGGCTTTGCGTTTCCTGCGCCCTGCGAGCTTTCCCGTGTCGGTGCGGAGAGCTTCGCCGCTCTCGGACTCGGCTATCGTGCTCCTTATCTTTTCGATGCCGTGGCAAGGGTCAACGACGGACGGTTTAATATTGAAGAAGCAATGCTGATGCCAACCGCATTACTTCGCGAAAAGCTTCTGGAAATTCACGGTGTCGGTCCGAAGGTTGCCGAATGCGTTCTACTGTACGGTTTTTCACGTCTGGAATGCTTTCCTGTTGACACCTGGATTAAAAAAGCTTTAAACGACCTGCTATGTGGCACAAAAATAGCCGAATCGCCATATGCTGGTGTGGCTCAGCAATATATTTTTGAATACATAAGAACAAACTATAACAAAAAATAAAGGACGATTTCATGAAAATTTTAGTCGGAATGAGCGGCGGCGTTGATTCCTCCGCCGCTGCGCTGATTTTAAAGCAGCAGGGACACGATGTTACCGGCTGCACTATGATTCTGCGTGACAGCGAAAACGGCTGCGGTGCTTCTCTTGACGCTCACGATGCCGCCGCGGTATGTGAGGTTTTGGGGATTCCCCATATTCTGCTCGATTTCAGGGAGCAGTTTGCATCAAGTGTTATGTCGCCTTTTTGCAATGAATACATGTGTGCGCGCACTCCTAATCCATGTATTGAATGCAACCGGTTCATTAAATTCGGCACAATGCTTGATTACGCTATAGACAACGGATTCGACTGTATTGCGACAGGGCATTACGCCAAACGTGTTTTTAATGCCGAAAGCGATATGTTTGAGCTGCACAGCACAAAATTCAAAGACCAAAGTTATTTTTTATGTCAACTTAATCAACATCAGCTTTCGCGCACACTTTTTCCTCTTGCCGACATGAACAAGGAAGATATTCGTGCTCTTGCATCAACCGGCAATCTCCCGGTTCACGCAAAACGTGACAGTCAGGACATATGCTTTATTCCCGACGGAGATGTCTCCGCATTTCTCTCAAGCCGGGGCTATTTGTTAAAACCCGGCGAAATCGTAAACGAAAAAGGCGAAAAGCTCGGCACACACCCCGGTGCGCAGGCTTACACCGTAGGACAGCGCAAGGGACTTGGCGGCGGCTATCCGTCACCGATGTTCGTTATCAAGGTCGATTGTGAGCAAAATCGACTTGTAATCGGTCCTGCCGACAGTCTGTTTTCCGACCGTGTTGAGCTTTGCGGCGTTAATTTTATATCCGGTTTTCCTCCGTCAAAACAGTTTAACGCTTCCGTAAAGCTGAGATTCGGCTCTAAAGGCTCCGATGCTCTTATCACAATGAACTCCGACAGCACTGCCGTTTTGAGCTTTGCCGCTCCCCAACGTGCTCCCACACCCGGTCAAAGCGCGGTCTTTTATGACGGCGATAATGTCCTCGGCGGCGGTTACATAAAAAGCACCATTTAATTGTTTGCTATTTTCAACACAAAATCTTGCTTTTTTCGACACACGGTAGTAAAATTCAGTGGTTGGATTCGGAAACTTGATTACAACGCTTCCGATATTCTACATTTCATTTGCAAAGGAAGAATTAACACAAAATGAATACTCTGCTCTCAATCTCGGTGGCACTTCTTGCAGGTCTGCTTATGACCAGACTTTTTAAGCCGCTGAAGCTGCCCTCGGTAACTGCTTACCTCATCTCCGGTGTGCTTATCGGTCCGTACTGTCTGGGTGCTCTCAACATTAACGGTCTTGGATTCGCAAGCATGGACAGTGTTTCCCGGCTATCCCTCGTCTCGGAGGTTGCCCTTGGTTTCATCGCATTTTCAATCGGCAATGAATTTCGGTTGGACGACCTGAAGCATACCGGTAAAACCGCCGCAGTGGTCGGTGTTGTTCAGGCTTTAATGGCAACACTGCTCGTTGACGCCGCGCTTTTTGCCGTTCATCTTATCATTCCCGACAAGCTCAGCGTTTCTCAGCTTTTGACCCTCGGCGCAATCGCAACGGCAACCGCTCCTGCCGCTACTCTCATGGTCGTTCGCCAGTATAAGGCAAAAGGCGCGCTTACAAATCTTCTGCTTCCCGTTGTTGCCCTCGATGATGCTGTAGGTCTTATTGTTTTTGCCGTCAGCTTCGGAATAGCCAAAACGCTTATCAGCGGCTCTGTTGACTTGATTTCGATAATCGTCAACCCCATTGTGGAAATCGTGTGTTCGCTTTTACTCGGTGCTTTAATGGGCCTGATACTGACTTTGCTCGAAAAGCTCTTTAATTCCAACACCAACCGCCTTAATATGACCATCGCATTTGTATTCCTCACCGCATCGCTTTCCATGCTTGATTTTCATGTCGGTTCCGTTCACATAAGCTTTTCTTCTCTGCTTGTGTGCATGATGCTCGGTACCGTTTTCTGCAACACCTGTCCTCTTTCCAATGACCTTATGGCTTCTGCCGATAAATGGACTTCTCCTCTCTTTGCTCTGTTTTTTGTCATCAGCGGCGCAGAGCTTGAGCTAAGCGTATTCGCGGATATTGCAATCGTATGCATAGGTGTTGTTTACATAATTTCTCGTTCTGCCGGTAAATACATCGGCGCGTCACTCAGCTCAAAATGGATGAAATGCGAGCCTGCTATTCAGAAGTACCTCGGCATAACCCTCTTACCTCAGGCCGGCGTCGCACTCGGAATGTGCACCACTGCAATGCAGCTTGGCGAGCAGGGCAGCCTGATTAGGAACATCACTCTTTTTGCCGTTCTCATTTATGAGCTTTTCGGACCTCTCATGACAAAGCAGGCACTTTTAGCTGCCGGTGACATAACACCGATGTCCGACGAGGTTAAGAACCGCAGAAAAGTCAAACTGGAAAATGCCAAAAAATAATTGTGGGAATTATTTCGGGGCTGTAAAAAGCGAAAGCTTTTTACAGCCCCTTTAATTTTGATTAAAACGTGTGTGGTATGTACAGGACAACCGATGCTCACCCGGAACCCATACAATGTTCCGAGCAAATCAGACTGTTTACGACAAAATATTTTTATCGAATAGCGCATAAATTTGCTCAAATCATTTGCGCACAAAATCTCATAACCCGGTTGTTTTTTGACGAATCGTGTCAAAATTTTTGGTCGTTTGTACAATTGTGACTAAAATGTACTTGAAATTTCGGCATTTTATTTTCAGTTTTCGTCTTGAAGTTCTTGAAAATCCGTGATACCATGTCACTGCCACATAAAAAACACCAAAGTTAGGGGAAATGAATTATGAATGAAAAATTCATTGCAATCGTAACAGAAGACAGCGAGAAGCAAATGTCGATTTGCCGCCAGTATTTTGAGGACGTCGGAATAAACACTCTCCGATGCCACAAGGACGGTAGAGAGCTTATCAACATGATTGCTTCTCAAAAGCCGGACTTCGTCATCGCAGATGCTTACATGGACAACATTGACGGCATCGGCGTGCTTGAGGCTGTTTCCATGATGCCCGAATCTGAACAGCCCAAGGTCATACTCATGAGCGAATATCACAATCTTCGCCTGCAACGCGAAGCATTGGACAAGGGTGCTCTTGATATGATATGGAAGCCTCTTGACTACCGCGCTGTCGCAAACCTCCTGCACAGCATCATTCAGAACGAGCCGCAAAAAGACTTTTCCGCACTGTCAAACGAAATGGAAATCAGCATCACACGCATAATGCATCAGATTGGCGTCCCCGCTCACATCAAGGGCTACCATTACCTGAGATTCGCCATTATGACCGCAATTGAAAACCCGTCGATTATTAACGCAGTCACAAAGCAGCTTTATCCTCATGTGGCAAAACACTTTGATACAACTCCTTCCCGTGTCGAAAGGGCAATCAGACACGCAATTGAAGTTGCATGGGATCGCGGAAATGTCGATGTACTGAATTCCTATTTCGGCTACACCATCCACAACTCCAGAGGCAAGCCTACCAATTCCGAATTTATCGCTATGATTTCGGACAAGCTCCGATTGGGCATAAGGGTTGCTTAGCTAATCGGTCGTGGATATTTGACCGTCACCTCGTTCGTGATGCGATATGTAATGACAGCCGTGATTCAAGGCGGTGGATTAAATGTGGCATTTTCTTCCGCCTAAGCTCATTGCAGTCATTACATATTCGGCAAAGAAGCCCGGCATGTTCGGGCTTCTTTGCACTTCTTCCTCTTTAAACATCATGCTTTCTCAGCCGTTTCACAAGCTCCTCGTCGGGTTTGACAAACACCGTTGTCTGATGAGTGTATATAACAAATCCCGGTTTTGAGCCGTTAGGCTTTGTCACGTAACGTATTTTCGTAAAGTCAACCGCAACCTGTCCCGATTGTCTTGCTTTGCTGTGCGTTGCGGCTATAATCGCCGCCTGTTCAAATGTTTTTTCGGGCACCTCTCTCCCCTCTGTACGTATCACAGTGTGAGAGCCCGGTATTTTAAGCGTATGCAGCCAAATATCATCTTTGGCGGACTGCTTCATTGTCAGCTCGTCATTTTGTCTGTTATTACGTCCGACGAGAATAACAAAGCCGTCATCGGAAACAAATTCATAGGGTGCAAGTGCTTTAAGCTTTTGCTTTTTCGCGCCGCTTGACCGCAAATATCCCTGTTCTTCAAGCTCTGTGCGAATTTCCGCAAGCTCGCGTTCCGACCGCGCTCTGGAAAGTGCATCGGACACGGAATCCAGATAATCCATTTCGGCAATTCCGAGCTTCATTTGCTCCTCCAAATGAGCCTGCGCACTTTGCGCCCTGCGATAAGCCTTGTAATATTTCTGCGCATTTTGCGATGGTGTAAGCCTTTCATCAAGCTTGACTTCCATCTCCGGAAGGTTCTCGTCATAATAATTAACAAGCTTTACAGTGCTGTCGCCTTTATTTATCAAATGCATATTTGAGGTTATCAGGTCGCCGCACAGGCGCAGGTCTTCCCTTTTTTGCGAGCATTTCAGCTCGTTGGTCTGCATTATATATTTTCGATTTGCACGCTCAAACGCATTTGTAACGGTTTTGACAAGCTCCGCCGATTTTACTCTGATGCGTTCCAGCAGGTCGCGTTCGGAATAGAAGCTGTCAAGAAGCTGTGAAAAGCTTTCCGCTCTTTCGCATTTTACGCTGTCACCGTATTGTGTAATCGGCATATACGAAAAATCCTGCGGCTTTATTCCGTTGTAAATTACCGTCGGAACACCTGCTCCGTCAAGGGATTTTGCGATTTTCTCCAATGCTGCGCGAAGCCGCTCTTTTGACGTTTCCGACATATCGCCTACTATCATATCCGCAGAGCAGACTGCATATGCCAGTTCTCGTGAAATCAACGGTGAAATTCCCTGAACACTGTCCAACACAGCCTTAGAAACAGGAAATGTGTTCATGGAAAGTATCGCTTTGAAACACGCATCGACGCCGTTTTTCGTTAAACTTTTCTTGTTCTGCGGCGGTACTTCGCAGTAAAACAGTCCCGGCAGCACAAGCCGCTGTGAGCTCATTTCATAGTCAACACGTTTTATCGAATCAATAACTCTGCCCGTCTCATCAATAAATACAATATTTGAGTATCTTCCCATTATTTCCATTGCAAGGGTCAGCGTTATTTCATCACCGAGTTCACTGTGAGCAAAAAAATCAATGAGCAGAACACGTTCAAATCCGCTTTGCCTTATGTCCGAAATTCTTGCTCCGATAAGCCTTTTTCTCAAAAGCATACAGAACATCGGCGGCACGGTCGGATTTTCGATTTCCGCCTTTGTGAAATGTATTCTCGGAGAATTTGCACGCGCACAAAGCAGCAGCTTTTCATTACATTCCTTTGACCTCAGACCGATTACCAGCTCCTCTCTTGAGGGCTGATAAATCTTATCGACCTTTGCGCCGATAGCCTGTTTCAGCTCGTTTTTTATAAAATTCAACATTACACCGTCAAGCGGCATCGGTATCTCCCCCTCGGTTATGTTTACGTATAATCGTTAACAATAGCCTAAAATATAATCGTTCTGAGTTGTTATAAACTCGGTTTCGGGGAATTTTTCGGCAAGTATATCACGCAACGCGGCAATTGCCGGGTATTCGGTTTCATAGTGTCCTGCGGTTGCAAGCATTATTCCTGCCTTGTATGCTCCGAGATAATTGTGATAACCGGCGTCTCCCGTCAGCAGTGCGTCTGCTCCCGCTTTCGCACAGGCATCAAAAAATTCTCCGCCGCCTCCGCCGATAACCGCAACTTTTTTTACTGTTTTCCTGTTCTTTGTGTATGTTATATTTCCTGCATTCAAGGCAACCTTTACCGTTGCAACAAATTCTTCGGCAGTCATTTCATGCGGTAAATCGCCTATTCTCGCAAGAGGGGCAGGCTCGTTTTCAACGGTAAGCGGTTCGACATTTCGCAGGTTTATCAGGTTTGCAAGCACATGGTTTACGCCCTGCTTTGCGCTGTCCCAATTTGTGTGCGCACCGATTGTATGTATTCCGCTCTGTGCAAGACGGTACACAAGGTCGGTATTCATGAGCTTTTTTATCGGGTCAAACAGCAATGGGTGATGAGTTATTATAAGCTTTGCACCTTTTTCTGCCGCAAGGTCAATAACTCTGTCGGTTACATCAAGTGCCATCACGACTGTTTCCGTCTCATCTTCTATGTTTCCGACCGAAAATCCGGATTTGTCCCAGCTCATTTGCGTATCAAACGGTGCTATCTCGTTTATTGCATCGTATATATCCCTGATTTTTGTCATTATTATTCCTCCGATAACATTTCAAGCTTTTCCGCTGTCTCTCTATACAGCCGTGCCTTATCGTTACAGCCGTCGTGCTCTAATCCTATAGCTTCGCTTCTCAGCATATTTGCCTGCCTTTTCAGCAGTCTGCGTGCGGAGTCATCGACACAGGGCACAAGCTTTCCCCCATAAGCTTCAAGCCTTGTCGGACTTACATTTATACCTGTGTAACGGCATTTCATTATGGTATAGTCTCTGCCGGATTCCGTCACCGCCTTTTCTTTTGATATTTCAAATCCGTTTTCCATAAGCCATGTTCGCAAAAGGGCAGCCTTTGTCATCGGCTGAAATACAAAATTATATTTTTCGCTTTTCGTCCACTGTGCCGCTTCCAGTATTTGTGCGATAAGCTCTCCGCCCATTCCGGCAATTACAATATCGCTCACTTCTTCCGGACCGACTTTCTCCAGCCCTCCCCCAAGACGAACGGATATTTTGTCTGTTAAGCCGTTTTCTTTTACATGTGCACTTGCGCTCTCATATGGCTTTTGAGCAATATCGGAAGCAATCGCATTCACACATTTTCCGCTTTCAACAAGAAATACAGGCAGCATTGCATGGTCGGTGCCGATATCGGCAACCACTCCGCCCGTCTCCACAAATTCGGCACACGCCGAAAGCCGTGCTCCGAGCTTTTCCTTTTTTCTTTCGCTCATGCTTTCACCTCTAAAAATGGCTGTAAAAAACTTTCGTTTTTTACAGCCACCTTTCTCACTTATTTTGCTGCAAGATGTGCATTGATTTTTGCCACAAGTTCGTCACAGTCAACACCGTGTACCATGCAGGCCTGCTCTACAGTCTCACCTCTTGAATGAGGGCAACCCAGGCAGTGCATACCCATTTCGAGAAAGAAAGGTGCGGTGGTTGCATCCATATCAAGAATGTCACCGATGATAGTATCTTTTGTTATCTGATTCATTACAGCTTCCTCCATTGTGTTTAATAACAGCCTGCTTACACAAAGCTGTCGGGCAAGACCCGATATGTTTATTATAACCCCTTTTATGAATAATTGCAATACACGGTTTTTTCTAACTTTCTTTTGTAAAATGCACATAAAATTTTAAAATCA
>CAZCQZ010000003.1:0-25862 GCA_964500965.1 uncultured Eubacteriales bacterium
TGGATTTTTGCTTGTTTTCCTATGTCAACGCTCTTAAAGCAAGTGCTTTTTTCAATGAAATCCACTACTTCAGGCGGTTGAAATATTGCTTTACAATAGTCGACATCAGGCTTGTTTCCCGATGTCGGCATTTTTACTATTTGTTTTCTTCGTCCGTTTGTAATTATTTCCGCTTTTCAAACGTATGATTAAAGGTCTTCACAAGCAAACAAAAATAATAAACCCGACAAGCAAAAT
The DNA here is from genome assembly GCA_964500965.1 of uncultured Eubacteriales bacterium. Classification (GTDB taxonomy): domain Bacteria; phylum Bacillota; class Clostridia; order Oscillospirales; family Acutalibacteraceae; genus JAISGQ01. Next base: position 238 of record CAZCQZ010000003.1, read on the forward strand.
CTGTGCGGCAATTATCGTGGGAATGCCAATCATAAAGCTTTTATGCTTTGTTTTATGGCGTATTTTCTTCATGGTAATAAGCATGGTTACCGATCCTCCGAGTGCCGCTGTAATAAAAAGCGTGCTCTCTCTGATTCTCCACTTACCTTTTTTAGCCCTGTTTTTGTCAATTACCGTTATTATGAATGCAAAAAAATTTATCAGCACAAAATAAACAATCAACAACCAATGATACCATTGCATAAGCATTCCTCCAAAAATTACTGTTGTAATAATAGTATATTTCCTGTTATAATTTGTCAAGGAAAGGAGCATCATGATGAAAAAAGAAATATGGCTTCCCTTGTGCGCCCTGCTGCTTGTCGCGGCTGTTTTGACGGGATATTTTTTCATTCCGAACAGTAGTGAGGCTTCTCCCGTAATTGCCGTTCTTCCCTTTGACGACATCTCCGAAACGGATATTCCGAAAAGCACCGAAATGCGCGGAATATGGGTGCCTTATCTGTCTCTTAACAACATTACGAAAGAAAAAATCGACACTATTGTAAACGATGCGGCATCTTACGGATATAATGCGATATTCTTTCACGTCAGACCTTTCGGCGATGCATTGTACGATTCGGAATATTTTCCGTCCTCGCATCTGTTTGACGGCACTCAGGGCGGTGACATTCCCTTTGACCCCCTTGAATACATTATCGAATCGGCACATTCAAGGAATATTGAAATTCATGCCTGGATAAATCCCCTCAGGATTCAGCATTATAACGGCACTATGCCCTCGGAGCTTTCCGGGGATAATCCATACAACATTTTCAGGAACGATGACGATGTAAGCAATGACTGCTATGTTGTGGATTACAAAAAAGGCAAATATTTTAATCCGGGTGAAGCCGGTGCAAGAGAATACATAATAAACGGATTGCGTGAAATCGTTGAAAATTACGATGTTGACGGCATTCACTGGGACGATTATTTTTATCCTGCCGACGATGAGGCTTTTGACGACAGCGAAAGCTACAAAAAATATCTCTCCGGCGGCGGAACGCTTTCTCTGCACGACTGGCGCACGGAAAACATCAACGCTCTTGTTCGCGACAGCTATACGGCAATAAAGGAAATCAACCCCGATGTTGTTTTCGGAATAAGTCCCCAGGGCAATGTCGGCAACTGTCTCAGCATGGGCGCAGACGTGTATGAGTGGTGCTCTCAAAGCGGCTATATCGACTACATCTGTCCTCAGATTTACTGGTCTTTCGAGCACCCCACCGCACCCTATGATAAAATCTGCGAAAAATGGCGTAAAATCGTTACAAGCGACAGTGTAAAGCTTTACATAGGTCTTGCGCTTTACAAAGCCGGTTCCGACAGCGACGGCGGCACATGGCTATACTCCGACAATGTACTTGCGGAGGAGGTGCGTTTTGCAAGGAATGATGAAATCAGTGCCGACGGATTCATTGTTTATTCCTACGACTACCTGAAAAAGAGCGTTACAGCAAGCGAAGTTGCCGGTCTGACCGATGAATTAACAAACGGATTGTCCGATTGATTGAAATTTGCGGATAAATTTGTGACCTAATATATTGCATTTCGGCAAAGTTTGTAGTACAATATATTAAAATCGGTTGGTATTTTTTAACGATTTTAGTTATATTGTTAAAACCTTTGGAGGTGCAAAAAATGTCTGACGGGTTTTCAAATGAACTTGATACAATTCAGTGTCTTGACCCAATGACAGGGTTTTATACCCACGACGAAACCTTCCGGAGAATTAAGCAATACATTGAGGGGCAGGGTGCAAACGGCACTCATGCCCTTATTGCCGTTGATTTGATAAATCTTAACTCTGTAAACGAGCTTCTGGGACATGATAAGGGCGATGAGGTAATTTCAACCTCCGCAGAAATAATCAGAGGTCTTGCACACGAGGACGATATTCTCGGTCGTATCGGCGGCGATGAATTTCTGATATACGCCAAAAACCGTGATAGGGACAGCGTAGAAAAGCTTATTGCGGATTTGGCGGATAAACTGTGCAGAAAATACACCTGCGATACCAACACCGCAAATGTCACTGCGGCAATCGGCGCAAGCATCTACGGCGTTGACGGCTGTGATGTCGGTGACCTTTATTTGAAAGCCGATGCCGCTCTTTACTACGCAAAGAAAAACGAAAACAGACTTTATGCTCTTTACGGCAAACAGATAAGTCCCGAATATATACGCGCCGAAGAAAAGCAGAGCCTTATTAAGCTGCGCACACTGCTTGAATATATGGACGGCGGTGTAATACTGGTTGAAGTCGGTGAAAATGTCGAGGTTTACTACGCCAGTCCCAGCTTTTACAAAATGTCCCACAGGACAACGGGCGAAATCGGTGAACACGGTGAGCGGCTGTTTTCCGTTGTTGTGCCGGAGGACAGGGCGAAGCTGATTGCGCTTGCCCATAAAATCGCTCAGACCGGCGAAGCCACAGACTGTGTTTACCGTGTATACGAAACCGACGGTGACATCGGCTGGCGGCAAATTCGCGCCGCCAGACTTCCCGGCATCAGAAGCAACGGCAACCGTTCCGTTATTTGCGTTATCACCGATGTTTCCGAGCTTAAAGAAGCAAACGCAACTCTTGAAGCTGTTGTCGAAAACTCTCCGGCAGGCATCGGAATTTTTGAAATCGGCAGTGATTATGAAAGGCAGACTTTCTGCAACACGACGCTTAAAGCTCTCATCGGTTGTGCGGACGAGCCGGATTCCGTCAGCCCGAAAAGCAACATTTTTGACCTTATAGACGAAAACAGTCGGCAAGGCATTTTGAGTGAGGTGCTCACATGTGCTCACGAAGCACGTCCCTGTGAGCTTGAATTTAAGATAACGGATATATCCGGTGAGATAAAATATCTCAATGCCAGAGGCGTTAACTTATACGAATCGGACGGCAAATCATATAATCTGTTTATTTTCAGCGATATTACAAAAGAGGTTGAGCTGAGAAAGCAGATTCGCTTTGAGCAGGAACGTTACCGTATTGCCGTTGACCTGACAAAGGCTGTGCTTTGGGAGGTTGACATAAGAAAAAAGATTACCTACAGCTATTACGATTCGACATCGGCAGCCGGCACAATGGCAAGGGTTTTCAATAATTCTCCGGAGGACGCGATTTCCGCAGGAATTATTCACCCCGACTTTATCGACGAATACCGCCGTATGTACAATGACCTTTACAGCGGAAACGATTCCGGCGAATACTTCTACAAACGTCTGGACGACAGTAACGAATATGTATGGATGAAAACCAGATTTCGCCTGTTAAAGGACGATAACGGCGAAAACTTCTATTCTGTCGGTATTGCGGAAAAGGTTTACAATATTGACGCTCAGATGCGCCGCTTTGAGCAGGAACAGTACTTCTGCGAACAGGTTTCAAGCAGTATTCTCGGCTCTATAATGATAAATCTCAGCAACAACACCCTTGAACGTCACTATATCGCTTCAAAGCCGCGCAAACTTGTCGGCAACGCTCATTCCTACGATGAAATGCTCATTCGCTCATTGCACCTGATATGCATTGATGAAGACGAGGATAATCTCAGGCATAAGATGTCCAGAGAAAACCTCTTTGATATATTCAGAGACGGTCAGGATTGGCTGAATGTGGAATTTCGCAGAAAGGACAGAGCCGAAAAAATCCGTTGGACAAGTATTGCGGTAAATCTGCTCAGGCACCCCGTCAGCGGAGAGCTTTATGCCTTTGCTTACATCAGAGACGTTGACAAGCGGCGCAGGTGGGAGCTTTCTCTGTCCTCAAAGGTGGAACGCGATGCAATAAGCATGTTGTACAACCGCTCAACTGCTTTTGACATGGTTAACACTATCCTTGCTTCGGTTAAAAACAAATCCACCTACTGCGCAATGTGCATGGTGGAGGTTGACGGTCTTGACGCTATTCAGGCCGAAAAGGGTGAATATATGGTTCACAACGTCCTTTTCACCATGGGACGTGTGCTTAGAATACTTGTTGACGGTGCCGCAATAGTCGGTCAGATCGACACTAACCGAATGATAATATTCCGAATGGGAATAGGCTCTCCGGAAGAACAGTTTTTAAGGTCTGAATACTCTGCAAACAGGCTGTCTACCATGCTGAGAATAACCTTCCCGAACGAAAAGCTTGACGTTTTCAGCAGCGGCGTCGTAGCCCGTGCCTCGAATGCAACCTTCCACGAGCTGTATGATACTGCTTATAATTCCTGTAATGAGGCAGTCGCAAGAAGCTCAAAGCTTTTGCGCGTTGTTCTGGACAAATCCGATGATTCAGATGACAATGTTGTATCCGAACCGACTTTCAACAGACTTCGCGACAGGCAAACAGGTCTTATGACCCGTCAGGATTATTACGATTTATTCGGCAAGCTCAGACCCGAAACGCTTTCCTCTCTCGGCGTTTTCATTGCGGATATTAACGGATTGCGCACAATAAATCACCGCTACGGAATGGAATACGGCGACAAAATTATCAAAAGTGTTGCTGCAAGCCTGCGTACCGAATTTTCAGACGATGAGGTCTTCCGCGTATCCGGCGATGAATTTCTTGTCCTTTGCAGGAATACAACACAGGAAAGCTTCATAAGCCGCTGTGACGATGTAGTTGAGCTTATCGGAACAACTTACGAAAACATTATAAGCTACGGCGTGACATGGGACAGTCACATTTCAAACATTCAGCTCCTTGTTGACCATGCCGATGAGCTTATGAAATCCGCAAAACAGGATTATTACCGCAGAAACAATTCCGTTCCGGTAGGCAGTGAATTCAACACCTACATCTGGGTTGTCGATGCCATTAGAGACGAACGGTTTTTCGTGTATCTCCAGCCGAAAGCCGAGCTTGCAAGCGGCAAAATCACAAGCTGTGAGGCTCTTGTACGCTATATGGATTCCGAGAGCGGTCTTATGCATCCGTCAAAGTTCATCGCGATTCTGGAGCGTGAAAACGTTATTAAGCAGCTTGATTTCTATGTTCTGAATAAAGCTCTTGACATCATTGACGGCTGGATTGCAGACGGCAAGGAGCCGATTTCTGTATCGGTGAATTTCTCCAGGCGAACAATTCTTGCCCCCAACGCTCTTGCCGATGCTCTTGAAGCCATAAAAGGCAGGGAATATCTTCTTCCCTATCTGTGCATTGAGATTACGGAAACCATAGGCTCTATGGAACGCGCCATGATTACAAGGGTATGCGAAATGTTCCAGAAAGCCGGCTTCAAACTCGCTCTCGATGACTTCGGCAGTGAGTATTCAAATCTGTACATTATCTCGGCTTTACGCTTTGATGAGATTAAAATTGACAAAAGCGTCATTGACGATATTGTGTCAAATGACCTTGCAAGGCTTACTGTTGAAAACACAAGGCGAATTTGCGAACGCACCGGTGCGACACTGGTTGCGGAGGGCGTTGAAAACGAGGAGCAGATGAATATTCTAAAAACCATAGGCTGTCACATGGCACAGGGCTATCACATAAACAAGCCGCTTCCGCTAAACGAATTTACGGAAAAATATATTGACACGGCTTTATAATTTTCCGGCGGCAGATGATGTTTTTTCACATCTGCCGCCGTTTACTGTTTTAAACCGCAATATTTTGTAATATTATTGATAAAAAATCGAATATATTGTTGATTTATGCGAATTAAAGAAGTACAATATTTTATAGTTTGGTCAGCATCAGCTTTGAAGAATACCCAACTGACCTGTGGAGGTAAAATATGTCAATTATTGCTCCCTCTATCCTTTCCGCCGATTTTACAAAACTCGGAGAAGAAATGCTTGAGCTTCAGAAATGCGGCGTTAAGGTGGTTCATATTGATATTATGGACGGGTGCTTTGTGCCCAATCTTACTTTCGGATACACAATGGTTAACGCTCTGCGCACCTACAAAGGCGAAATGAAGTTCGATGTTCACCTTATGATGGAGCACCCGTACAAATATATCGACAATTTCATTGATGCCGGCGCGGATATGCTGACTATACATCTCGAATGCTCCGATAATATAAGCGATTGCCTTGAAAAAATCGCAGAGCGCGGCGTTACCGCAGGCATTTCCATAAAGCCCGCAACTTCTTCCGATGCCCTTGCACCCTATGTCGGAAAATTTTCTCAATGCCTGATTATGACTGTTGAGCCCGGCTTTGGCGGTCAAAAAATAATACCCGATTGCCTTAAAAAAATTGCAGAAGTCCGAAGCATGTGTAATGGATTTGAGCTTTGCATGGCAGTTGACGGCGGTGTAAATACCGAAAACGCCGAATTTGTCGCAAAAAGCGGCGCCGACCTTATCGTTGCCGGCAATGCCGTTCTTGGCGCAAAGGACAGACAATCCGCATTTTCAAGGCTCTCGGAGCTTGTTGACTTATAACCAAAGGAGAAAAAGCGTTGAAACCGATAAAAGCAACCGGCGTTATGCTGAAACAAAATAAAGAGCCGGCACTGTCAAATAAGCTTCTTCGCATACCGGTGCCGTCAGAGCTTGTTGTACCGCTTTTCAATTTTGACCGAGGCGCAATGCTCCCGATTCCCAGAGCCGGTGAAACTGTTGCCAGATACTCCATGCTCGCTCACTCTAAAAACGGCACCTGCTGGACTGTATCTCCCTATTCCGGCAAGCTCTCGCATATTGAACGCTTTGACCATCCTCTTATGGGTAAGGTAATGTGTGCTCACATCATGACCGGCGTTTCCGCTCATGAAGTCCAGCTCATACCGCACAATCCGTCGGCAATGACCCCCGACGGTATTTTGAGGTGCATTTCTCAGGCGTGTATTATTGATGAAGTCGATGGTACTCCCGTTCACAGAAAGCTTCAGCGTGCCATAAAAAACGGCACAATGCTTATCGTTGCCGACTGCATTGACGATGCACCCTATGTCAGCAGTTCCCTGCGCGTTATTATGGAGCACGGCGACATTTGTGCCGACGGAATTTCAATGATAATGAAACTTTTGGGCGGTGCAAAAGCAAAGCTCGCCGTTTACAATCCCGGTGAGCTTAATATGGAAACACTTCTCGACAAAATCGGTTTTATTGATACAGTCGAAGTTAAAGGCGGCTATCCTGCATGGTTTTCCTTTGAAAAGCTTTATTGTACAGAGCCGTATATCAGAATAGGTATTCAGGCTCTGCGTGCAATTTCTCTTGCCGTCAGAAAAGGACAACCCCAAACCGAATTTGTAATAACTGTCGCCGGCAACTGCGTTAAAGCACCTGTCAATGCCGTCGTTACTACGGGCACAACTATCGAAGATGTTTTTAAAGCTGTCGGGCTTGATTCACAGCCGGACGCGGTAATCATCGGTGATCCCATGACAGGCGTGACGGTTTCCGACATGAAAACGCCTCTTTTTCCGGGAGTGCGCTCACTTCTTGCCATGAAAAGCCGTGCCGAAAAGCCCGCTAACGCCTGTATCGGCTGCGGTCGATGTGTGGCGGTGTGCCCTCGCAGGCTGTTTCCATCCGAGGCTGTCAGAATGGCGGAACAGAAAAAGCTTCTGCTCGCCTGTGAATACGGTGCTCGAAATTGCATTGGCTGCGGTGCGTGCAGTGCCGTATGCCCCAGCGGAATCGAAATTACCGAGCTGATGAAAAAACTGCGGCGGTATGCCGAAAAAGCTGACAGAGAGGCGGAGAACAATGGATAACAGACAACTCTACGCACCTCATATACGAACACCGGACACTGTCCGTAATATTATGCTTGAGCTGTTGCTGAGCGCATGTGTACTTATTATCGCCGCACTGCCCATATTCGGTGCCAGAGTTCTTTCTCTCGTTTTCATGAGTGTGATTGGCTCGGTTTTGCCCGAAATCGCGTTTTGCCTTATAAACAGAGAGAAACAAACCGTCACTGATTTTTCAGCCGTTTACACAGGTGTAATTATCTCACTGCTAATGCCTCCCGGCGTACCCGTTTGGTTGCCTCTGGTTGCCGGGGCTTTCGGGAGCATTGTCGCAAAGCTTCCTTTCGGCAGGCTCGGACGAAGCGTTTTTTCACCTGCTGCGGCAGGATTCGTCTTTGTTTCTCTTGCATGGGGCGAATATTTTCTTTTCTATCCGGCTACAGGCGAAAGGCTTCCGTTTTTGAATAATTGGACGCTTCCGGAAAACTACACATTTTTTGAGCATCAAACCCCGATTCAGCTCCTTGAAAACGGTCAAACGCCTTTTTCCGACAACGGCGATGCTCTTGAAAGCATTTTTCTTTTCAAGTCCGTCGGTCCTGTCGGCTCTGTTGCGGTACTCGTAATATTCGCCGTTTTCGCGTTTATGATTTTCAGAAATATTATCGCTTGGCAATCGACCGTATCGTTCTGCGCCACTGTTTTTGTTCTTGCGTTTATCTTCAAATATGATGGCGTTAATGCAATAATGTCCGCAGTTTACGAGCTTTTTTGCGGTTGGATGCTTTTTGCCGCCGTTTTTCTTGTCGGTGACATCATTACAGCACCGCGATTTGCTTCGGCGCGTGTTGTTTACGGTGTTTTCTGCGGCATGTTGGCGGTATTTCTACGCCGTATCTCCTCCTGTCAGGGTGGTGAAATCGCCGCTGTGCTGATTATGAATTCCCTTTCACCCTCCATTGACAGACTTGCATGGAGCTTACGTCAACGCGGCATCAGCATAACCGCGCTGATGCTCAAATTCAAACTGGGCTTTGAAAAACGCATGAAGCAATTCGAGGATTAGGAGGTGTCTTAGTGAAATACAATAAATCGTCCAGAATCATTTCCGAGCACACCGATTATCTAAAACGTTCGCTTTTTGACAGTCCTACGCTGATTAAAGCCTCCGGTATCGCAACTGTTGCCGGTGCGGCAATCAGCGGCGCTAACGCGCTTATTCTATCATTTCTTGTACTCTGTCTGCTTCTTGCAGTAGGGCTTACCACAATTCTTGACGGCGACAGACTTGAATACCCCGTAAAACCAATCGTCTATACCGCCGTCAGTGTCTTCACGCTGTTTGCCCTGCTTATTATAATTAAGCAAATATTTCCGAAACAGTTAAACAGCATCGGCGTTTACGCGCCGCTTCTTGCTTTCAATTCACTGGTGCTCTGCCGCAGTGAGGACGGTGCGCCAATGCTGCTAAGTACCGAAACCGTCTCCGACGCTCTGGCTCTTTCCGGTATTTTTGCCGGCATTGCCGTTCCTGTGGCTTTAATCAGAGAAGTCCTCGGCAGTGGAGCTGTTTTCGGGCATAGCCTCGGTTTTGACGGCAATAAAGCATTCCTTATGCCGTTTATGGGCTTCATTCTTTCCGGCTATCTTATTGCTATTATACGAAAATTGTTGTCTCTTACGGAAAGGAGGGCAGGGAACGCATGAGTCTCGGAGTTTTTCTCTCTTACTGCCTTGTAGCGGTATTCGCGATTAACCCACTGTTTGCCGGAATCACCGGCATTGACAGTATTCTCGATGCAATGAAAAAGCCTAAAAGACTGCTGGTTCTGTGCGCTTTTGTATCTGCCTTTTCTCTCTTTGGCTCAATGCTGCTGTACCCCATCGACCGCGAACTGATGAGCGAAGAACCTGCAATGATAGTGCGCGGATTGCTTTTTTCCTGCATCATGCTCCTGCTGTTTTTTATTGCCGCTAAAGCTGTCGAGGCAATTTCGGGCGAATTCTACGAGAATTACGGTGACCTTCTCGCCCCTGCCGCACTTAACGGCACCGCAATAGGAGCATCTTTGATAATCGCCTATGACCGCTATCTCGGAATTGAATACGTGAAGTTCCTTGTATTTGACAATTTTTCTTCATTTTCAATCGCAGTTGCAATCGGTCTTGGCACGGGAATAGCCTTTGCCATTGCCGCATTTCTTATAAAAGAAGGTCTGCGGATAGCAAACAATCCGGACTTATCGCCCAATATGAAAGGCGCTCCTATACTGCTCATTTATATAGGTATACTTTCAATGGCGTTCTGCTCCGTATTCGGTAACATCACTCTATTCGGTGCTTAAGAATGACTAAAAATGGGGCAGGCTTTACAGCCTGCCCCATTTTTTAAATCTGAATTATTACTTGCTTTCCGGCTGAATAAGCCCATAGCCGCCGTCTTTTCTGGAATAAACAACATTGATTTCGTCCGTTTCATTGTTGCGGAACATGAAGAACTGATGCCCGATAAGATTCATCTGCAAAATTGCTTCTTCCGTATCCATGGGTTTTACGGGAATGCTCTTGACCTTTACAAGCTCGTATTCTTCTTCCTCGTCATCACCCAGCTCCTCGGCAGCTTCGTACATCGGCTCAAAATTCAGCTCTCTGCCGCTCTTATTGCGCTTTTCAAGCTTTGTTTTGTTTTTGCGAATCTGACCGCTGAGCTTTTCAACCGCAACGTCCAACGCTTCGTCAATATCCATGCAGGTGTGCTCAACTCTATAAATAAAGCCGTTGCTTCTTATTGTAATTTCAACTCTGTAACTGTTCTTTTCGTGGGTAACAGTTACATTAGCATCGGCATCGTCCCCAAAATACCTCTCATATTTTGCAAGCTTCTTTTCCACTCTTTCCTTGTAGGAATCTCTCAAATTCACTTTTCTTCCGAATATGGTTGTTTTCATGACTGTCTCTCCTTTCGGATTTAGCTGAAAATAAGCGTCTATCACTTATTTCATCATTATTATAACATGATGTACAATTTTTTCAATAGGTAAATTGTAAATTTTATATTTCTTGTTCAATTTTTAATATAAAAATAAAACCACCATTGAATCGGTGGTTTTATTTCGTCTTTATTTTCTGCGCGAAGCATTGCGAGTAGGTTGAGCAAATCGTTTTAAATCGCTCATTTTCTCGTCACTGGATTGCATAAACTTTGAAAGCATATCATCAAAGCTTGTTGCTTCTGAACCGGTTGACCGTGAGCTTTTGCTGAAATCGTTACGGTATCCGTTATTATAATGCGGTTTCTGTGAGCCGTTATATTCTCTCTTTCCACCGGCAGGCTGCTCAATGGCTTTCTTAATAGAAAGACTGATTTTGCCATCTTCACCGATTGAAAGAACTTTCACTTTTACCTCCTGCCCCAATGACAGATGGTCGCTGATTTCTTTGACATAAGTTGCGGCAACCTCGGAAATATGCACCATTCCGGTTTTTCCGCCCTCAAGCTCAACAAAAGCACCGAATTTTGTAATACCCGTGACTTTGCCGGTTAAAATTGAACCTACCTCGAATTGCATAGAAAAAAATGTGCCCCCTCAATATTTTTCATTCATCAGTTGCCCGATGAATTTATAAACACTCTTTCGCCGGGATATACCATGTCAAGCTTTTCCCTTGCAACGCGCTCAATATACTCATCATCGCTTTCTTCAAGCAATGCGGCAATTTCTTCGTTCTGGAGAAGCTGTTCATTGTATTTTTCGACAAGCTCATCGTATTCTGCACGCTTGTCGGCAATTGAAGCATAGGACTGAATCACCGTAATGCTCATGAGCAGAAACACAATAACAACAGCCACAAGACCGAGGTTCAGTTTCAATTGTTTTACTGATTTAATCTTGTTTTTGAATATTGAACGCATTCTGCCCCTCCGTCCTCACATGCTTATTTTGAGATAAGCTTATTTTATAACAAAAGCAATACAATTTCAACACTTTTTGTGATTTTTTGAATTTTTTGTCATATGTATAAATAATCCGGAGATTTTTTGACCAATTAACATAAAAAAGTTATCAATACACCTGCTTACAGGCACTGTAATATACTTGCGGCAGAGCTCAATCAACTGCTTCAGCATTTTTGCAATGATGTTTACAATAAACATCGTCACTCGACCCAGTGTGACAAAATACAGCAGCCACGACAGCAGTATTGCCATTACAAAATAAATACGAAGGTACCCGAAGTTAACGGTAATGCTTATAAAAAACACTGCCACCGCCGAGGTAATCCAGAAAAACACGTCCTGTAGAATTACAGATACTCTTGTGCAGTTAAAAATAATCCTTATTGCTCTGAACAGGTCGTAGTAAAGCCCCATCGCGACACCGGCGGCAATCGCCCATAAGAGCACCGAAACCTGCTCCGTTACCGTTACAGTGATTTCCCCGTTCATGAAAACAACTTTTTGAAAAAGCCCTTTGCTTCCGGCTTTTTGTCCGTATAAACAAGCTCGTTAATCACACCGGTTATAAGCATTTCGCCTGTATCACGGTTGAGACTTTCAATATTGAGCATCTCGCCTTTAATCGTCAAATCGCCCAGTTCCGTTACAAGCTCCAGTTCAAGCTCGTCAAAGCTCACTACGTCTTCAACTCCGGAAAGAGTAAGTTTTTCCCTGCTTTCGATAATCACATTATGCATACCTTTGCGAACGGACTCATTGTTCATTACCGACACCTCCTGCAACACCGTCTATGAATTTATATGCTGCGGCAGTTGTCGATATGCGCAAAAATTATTATTCGACCGCAATATACATTGAGCCTGCGTTTTCCTTTGTAGCATACTCGTTTACAGCCAAAACTTTGACCTTTATCGAATGAGCGCCCAAAGTCAGTTCTATAATGTCGTCAACCTTTACATCATACGAGGCTCTTGCAACCTTTCCGTTAACAACAACCTTTCCTGCGTCACAGGCTTCGTTGGCAATCGTCCTGCGTTTTATTATTCTTGATACTTTAAGATATTTATCCAGTCTCATAAATTCACTCCTTACAGATTTATTATCTGCCTTATAGTGGTGCTTCCCTTTTCAAGAGAAACGCTTCCTGTACGGCATATTTCAAGAATTTTATAGTCTCTCATAAGGTTTATAAAATCATCTATTCTTCTCGATTCGTCCGCAAGACGGAGCATTACCGAATCCTTTGCATAATCCACTGTTACAGCACCGAATGCCTCCGCTGCCGCTCGAATATCCTCGCGCGTCTGAGGGTCATTCTGCATCTTAATCAAAAGCAGCTCACAGCTTATGGAATTGTCCGCATTAAATTCCTTTATGGAATACACGTCGGGAAGCTTGTAAAGCTGATTTACAAGCTGCTGTTTATATGTTTCCTCTCCCCCGAAAACAACGGTTATTCTGGAAAACTCGCTGGATTCGGTTTCGCTTACGGTGAGGGCACTGATATTAAACTGTCTGCGTCTGAACATACTCGTAACTCTGTTCAGCACGCCAAACTGGTTTCTTACAAGCACTGCCAATGTGTATCTGTTCATATCAGTCACCTGCCTTTACTATTATGTCGTCCATAGAGCCGCCCGGCGGTAGCATGGGAAGCACAAATTCGTCTTTATCTATGGCACAGTCTATCACATACGGACCGTTATAGGCAAATGCGTTTTTCATGGCGTCGTTAAGCTCATCGGGAGTTGCAACCGCTTCTCCCTCTGCTCCGAAGGCTCTTGCCACTGCCACAAAGTCGGTTTTCCGTTCAAGCACGCTGTTTGAATAGTGCTTATCGAAAAACAGGGTCTGCCACTGCCGTACCATGCCCAAAACGCCGTTGTTCATGATAATTATTGCAATTGGTATATTGTTTGTCACTGCCGTTGCAAGCTCATTAAGGCTCATTCCGAAGCTGCCGTCACCGGTAATAAGCACACTGCGCTCCTTTGTTCCAACCGCCGCGCCTATTGCCGCTCCCAGACCGAAGCCCATTGTTCCCAGACCGCCGCTGGAAACAAACCGTCTTTCGTTTCTGAAAACAAGGTTCTGCGCCGACCACATTTGATGCTGACCTACATCGGTACATACGGCGGTATTTTCACCCAAATAATTGTTTATAGTCATAATCGCACGGCGTGGTGTTAAGCCGTCACGGTTGTCCTGTTGGGATTCTTCCTCGGCTCTCAGAGCTTTGATTTTTTCTCTCCAGTTCGGCTTATCGCTTTTTTCTATCAAAGGCAGAAGCTTTTGAAGCGTCAGCTTTACATCTCCCCGAAGTCCGCAGACCGTGTGAATGTTTTTTGACAGCTCCGAGCCGTCAACATCAATATGTATCACCTTTGTTACTTCCGCAAATTTTGCACGATTGCCCGTAACACGGTCATTGAAGCGCACTCCCAGCGCAATAACCACATCCGCCTTGTGCATCGCTATTGATGAAGCATAATGTCCGTGCATTCCCTGCATACCGAGGAAACGGGGATTGGAGGTCGGAATAGCGGAAAGTCCCATCAGTGAGCAGCCTATGGGCGCATCAATTTTTTCCGCAAGCTCCAACATTTCGCTTTGCGCATTTGCCGCCACAACACCGCCGCCGAAATATATATAAGGTCTTTTAGCGGAATTGATATGCTCCGCCGCTTCAATTATTCTCTGCTCCTTTGCGGCAAAAGGCTGTTCCTTTTTAACCGCAGGTGCGGCTGTATACTCACATTTTGCCGTCTGAACGTCCTTTGGAATGTCGATAAGCACAGGTCCCGGTCTGCCCGATTTCGCCAGCACAAACGCCTCTCGCACAGTATCCGCAAGCTGCTTAACATTACCAACAAAATAGTTGTGCTTTGTTATCGGCAGGGTTATACCCGTTATATCTATTTCCTGAAAGCTGTCTGTGCCTATCTGATTTGTCGGCACGTTTCCGCATATGGCAACCAGGGGAATAGAATCCAGATATGCCGTGGCTATGCCCGTTACAAGATTTGTCGCACCGGGACCCGATGTGGAAATTACAACGCCGACCTGTCCTGTAGTTCTCGCATATCCGTCTGCGGCGTGAGCCGCTCCCTGCTCGTGGGCAGTAAGAATGTGACGGATTTCATCACGGTATTTATAAAGGCTGTCGTACACGTCCAGTATTTGTCCGCCGGGATAGCCGAAAACTGTCTCACAGCCCTGCTCTATCAGTGTTTTTATCAGTATATCCGCACCTGAAAGAAGCATTTTATCACTCCACCTTTAAATTCTCGGCAATTATATCTCCGCATTTTGCACAGCCGACCTGTGTCATTCCCTCACTCATAATATCCGCCGTGCGCCAGCCTCCGTCGAGATATTCCGAAACCGCATTTTCTATTGCATCTGCTTCCTTTTGCATATCAAAGCTGAAGCGAAGCATCATTGCCGCCGAAAGAATCGTTCCTATTGGGTTGGCAAGGTCTTTGCCTGCTATGTCGGGAGCTGAGCCGTGTATCGGCTCATAAAGTCCGCATTCGGTTGCACCGAGACTTGATGACGGTATCATACCGATTGAGCCTGTAATCATGGAGGCTTCATCGGAAAGAATATCACCGAACATATTCTCCGTCACGATTACGTCAAACTGCGACGGATTTTTTACAATCTGCATAGCACAGTTATCAACAAGCATATCGGACAGCTCCACATCGGGGTACTCCTCCGCCAGACGGTGCATTACCTTTTTCCAAAGTCGGCTTGAATCAAGGACATTGCTCTTTTCCACCGAGCAAAGCTTTTGGCTCCGCACTCTTGCGGTTTCAAAACCTATGCGACCGATTCTTTCTATCTCTCTTTCATTATACGACAGTATGTCAATAGCTGTTTTTTCTCCGTCGATTTCGTCTGTTTTGTGTTCACCGAAATATATGCCGCCCGTAAGCTCACGGACAATTATAAAATCAATACCCTTATCGACTATTGATTTTTTCAGCGGCGAAGCATCGGCAAGCTGATGCCATATTTTAGCAGGACGGTTGTTTGAATAAACTCCCATTCCCTCTCTCAGGCTGAGCAAGCCCTTTTCCGGGCGCATATTTCCCGGCACATCGTTCCATTTATCGCCGCCTACCGCTCCGAGCAGTACGCTGTCGGCACTAAGACACTTTTCAAGCTCCGTCTGCGGCAACGGTTCACCCCATTTATCAATGGCACAGCCGCCCATATCCACATCGGTGTAATTAAAGGTATGTCCGTAAAGCTCTGCAATCCTGTTGAGAATTTTAACAGCCTGCTCTACAATTTCAGGTCCTATGCCGTCACCGCGTATAAGCGCAATGTTTTTAGTCATTTCCCTCGCCCTCCTTTAAGGAAGCAAGCAGTCCGCCGCTTTTGATTATGTTCTGAATAAAGGTGGGAAAGGGCTGAGCCTTATAGGTTTTCCCTGTAGTTATATCCGTTATTTCTCCCGTATCAAAATCAACCTTTACTTCGTCATTTGCATTTATTTCATCTGCCGCCTGTTCACATTCAAGAATCGGAAGTCCTATATTTATAGCATTGCGGTAGAAGATTCGCGCAAAGCTCTTTGCAATAACGCAGCCTGTGCCGCAGGTTTTGATAACAAGAGGTGCGTGCTCACGAGATGAGCCACAGCCGAAATTCCAGCCTGCAACTATAACATCGCCGCTTTTCACATTCTTTACAAAGTCCGAATCTATGTCCTCCATGCAATGAAGCGCAAGCTCGGCGGCATTGGGGGTGTTAAGATAACGTGCCGGAATAATTACGTCCGTATCAACATTATCACCGTATTTAAAAACCTTTCCCTGTGTATTCATGCTCAGACCTCCATTTCGGTAATATATCCTTTTATCGCGCTTGCCGCGGCAGTTTGCGGTGAAGCAAGATATACCTCGCTGTCCACGTGACCCATTCTGCCTACAAAGTTTCTGTTTGTGGTGGCAACACATCTCTCACCCTCTGCCAGAATACCCATATAACCGCCAAGGCATGGACCGCAGGTCGGAGTGGAAACAACCGCTCCCGCATCAATAAACACCGTGTACCAACCTTTTTCCACGCATTGGCGCAGAATATTCATAGTGCCGGGAATAATAATGCACCTGACCCCGTCTGCAATTTTGTTGTCTTTCAGAATGTTATACGCCGCTTCCATATCCTCCATTCTGCCGTTGGTGCATGAGCCAATTACCACCTGGTCTATTTTTATGTGGTGAAGCTCACTTGCAGGACGTGTGTTTTCGGGAAGATGAGGACAGGCAACTGTGGAAACAATTTCCGAAAGGTTAATATGTACTGTCTTTTCGTATTCGGCATCGGGGTCTGCTTCATATATGACCGGTGTACGCTCGCAACGTCCGTTCATGTACTCAATCGTTTTTTCATCAACCGGGAATATGCCGTTCTTAGCACCTGCTTCTATTGCCATATTACATATGCACAATCTATCGTCCATGGAAAGATTCGCAACGCCGTCACCGCAAAACTCCATGCTCTTATACAGTGCGCCGTCAACACCTATCATACCTATAATTGTCAATATTACGTCCTTGCCACTGCAATTGGGAGGAAGCTTACCTGTCAGCTCGAACTTTATGGCCGACGGCACTTTAAACCACGCCATACCGGTTGCCATGCCTGCCGCCATATCCGTTGAGCCTACGCCTGTTGAAAATGCTCCCAATGCACCATAGGTGCAGGTATGGCTGTCCGCACCGATAATGCAGTCTCCTGCCGTTACAACGCCCTGTTCGGGAAGCAGTGCGTGTTCAATTCCCATTTTTCCCACATCGTAAAAATGGCTTACACAGTGGGAACAGGCAAATTCACGGCAGGTTTTTGACTGCTGTGCCGCCTTAATATCCTTGTTCGGCACAAAATGGTCAAGAACAATTGCAACTCTGTCCTTGTCAAAAACCTTATCAAAGCCCGCTTTTTTAAACTCGTTTACGGCTACGGGAGTTGTAATATCATTTCCGAGAACAATATCAAGCTTTGCACTGATAAGCTGACCTGCTTCTACTTTGTCAAGCCCTGCGTGAAAAGCAAGAATTTTTTGAGTCATTGTCATTCCCATTTTATTTGCCTCCTTTGGTCATATTGTGAAAGGCACTGAGCAGTGCATTGGTATTTGCTTTCATAACGTCGGTATCTGTACCTGCGCCCCAGTACATTTCGCCGTTTTCCCTTTCAAGACCTATATACGATGCCGCTACGCTCTGTGAGCCCTGCCCCTGCATACTGTGCTGTGTGAACACCTGGAGCACATACTCCTCTCCGGAATAGGCTTTCAGCGCATTGTTTATGGCGTTAAGTGAGCCGTTGCCCTCCGCTTCGATTTCCGTTTCCTCGCCATTGCGCATAAATGTTATATTGATTCTCACCGTGCTGTTTTCACGCATAAATTCAAAGTCCGTAACCTTTACGGTGCTTTGGATATTAAGGTAGCTTTCTGTGAATATTTCAAGCACCTCATCGGGCTTTAATTCCTTATGCTCACGGTCTGAAACGCCCTTACAGCGATAGCTGAATGCTTCGCGCATTTTGGCAGGCAGATTATAGCCGTAGGTATGCTCAAGCAAATAGCCTATGCCGCCCTTGCCCGACTGGGAATTTACTCTTATGACATCTGCATCATAGGTACGTCCTATGTCCTTGGGGTCGATTGGAATATAGGGTACTGTCCACTCCTTGAGCTTATGCTTTGAACGGTATTTCATGCCCTTTGCTATTGCGTCCTGATGACTGCCGGAAAACGCCGCAAACACCAGCGCACCTGCATAGGGCGTTCTCTCATAAACGTGCATTCTTGTACACTTTTCGTACTTTTCCACAAGGCTCGGCATATCCGAAAAATCAAGCTTCGGGTCAACGCCGTGAGAGTACATATTCATCGCAAGGGTTATTATGTCAACATTACCTGTTCTTTCTCCGTTTCCGAAAAGCGTGCCCTCTACCCTGTCCGCGCCTGCAAGCAGTGCAAGCTCCGTATCCGCAACACCTGTTCCCCTGTCGTTGTGGGGGTGCAATGAAAGAGTTACAAATTCACGGTATTTCAGGTTTTCGCTTATATATTCCACCTGTGAAGCGTAAACATGCGGCAAGCTCATTTCAACGGTGACCGGCAGATTTATTATTACGTTGTTTGTTTCCGACGGCTCCAGAATATCCAAAACCGCATTGCACACTTCCAATGCGTACTCCGGCTCTGTACCGGTAAAGCTTTCCGGCGAATACTCGAAGCGGAAATTCCCCTCGTATTCTGCCGCCAGCTTTTTAACAAGCTTTGCTCCGTCAACCGCTATTTTTTTGATTTCTTCCTTTGATTTTTTAAACACCTGTTCGCGCTGTGCAACGCTTACCGAATTATAAAAATGTATTATCGCACCGGGCACTCCCTTGCAGGCTTCAAAGGTCTTTCTGATAATATGCTCTCTGCACTGAGTAAGCACCTGAACGGTGACATCATCGGGTATCATGTCGTTTTCTATGAGTGTGCGCAGAAATTCATATTCGGTTTCGGAAGCGGCAGGAAAGCCCACCTCAATTTCCTTAAAGCCCACATCAAGCAACACCCTGTAATATTCCAGCTTTTCCTCAAGGCTCATGGGTATAACAAGGCTCTGGTTTCCGTCACGCATATCAACACTGCACCACACCGGCGGCTTTTCGATATGGTCTTTATTGACCCACTTGCCGTATTTGCCCGACACCGGGAAGTAGCCCACCCGATATTTGCTTGAATCCATCATAACTTATTTACTCCTTTTCTGCAATAGCTTACCTTGAGAAAGGAAAAACCCGTCTCAAAGCGTTTACTTTGAGACGGGTGAAATTAACATTTACACTCGCGGTACCACTCAAATTGCGGAAATGAATCCGCCACTCTCCGAGGTCAATCAACCTCTATGCACTGACGCAGCATTTTTTCGGGAAACGTCTACTCGGTTTTATCCTTTGGGGCTTCCGGCTCGGAAGTGAGTAGCTTTAAGCAATATCATACCGATTCGCATCAACCATCGGCTTTCTGTAATGCCCTGCTTAAAACGCTCTTCGTCACAGCCTTTGTTTTCCTGTTCGATTTGAGTGTATTTTAACCCTTTAAAGCGACAATGTCAAGAGTTTTTTCTATTTAACCACTTCGATTTCCGTTATACCGTATCTCTTGAAAATTGCAATCATATTTTCATCAATCATTTCGCCCGATACCGCTATCGGTATTGCAGGAGGACAGGATACGGCAGGTGCGCCGCATATTCTCCCCAAAGCTTTATTGACACTTACCCTCTCGCTATGAGCGAAAACCGCTTCACGAATTGACAAAACACCTTGGGGACTGAGAATTATCGGAAATGCTTTTTCGGAATATTCCGCGGTATTTTTCCCCAGCGCTTCTGTCAAAGCCGAAAGCTCGGCTTCGGTGTTTTCCGGCGTCAACATTAAAACAAGGTAATCGGGGTCGGAATATTCGCATTCTATTCCTTCCTTTCGCAGTAATTCTCCTCCGTTGACATTATCGGGCAAAGCTATTGTTATTCTTAACGGGTCGCTGTTTTCTACGCGCCAGCCCATTGCTTTAAGCTTTCTCCGTGTGCTTTCAATGCTTTTTATCATGGCTGAAAGGCGTTCGGAATACCCCTGTGAAATATAGCGGTTGCACATATCAAGAGACGCCAAGGTCAGGTATGACGGACTTGTTGAGCCGAAAAGAGCCATTGCGCTTTTGGCATTTTCCTTAAACTCCACAGGTGCGTTTTTGCTTATGTGCAAATACGCTCCGCCGGTCAAAACAGGCAAAGTCTTATGAGCGGAATCACAGCATATATCAGCACCCATATCCAACGGGTGTTGTGAATCGGAAAGAAATTTAAGATATGCACCGTGAGCATTATCCACAACTAAAAGCGTGCCGTATTTATGACACACTTTTGCCAGAGATTTTATATCTGCAATATTTCCCAAATAATCAACCGATGTTATGTAAACAGCCGCAGGTGGTTTCGGCAACGATGCTAGTGTATCTTCAAGTCTTTGTGCGGTTATATTGCATGAGCATAACGAGCCGCTTTTCTCCGGCATGAGCCATACCGTTTCAAAGTCCAGCAGTGCCGAGGCGTATACAAAGGCTTTGTGTACATTTCGTGCCGCAACCACTGTATTTGTGCTGTTTTTCGGTCGGTTGCTCAGTGCCAGATGAAGCATGGCTTTTATGCACTGCGTTGAGCCTTCGGTTGAATAAAGCGTTGCGGCACTGCCGAATAAATCGGAGGCATTCTTTTCGCTTTCGGCTATTATGCCGTCAGCTTCATAAAGTGCGTCTGCTCCGTACACTTCTGTTATGTCAAGTTCTTCACAACCGAGAAAAGCCGCGCCTTTGTGCCCCGGCATATGGAAGCGGATTCTATTCGATTTTCGATATTCTGTCAAAAAATCAACAATCGGTGTTTTCATACTGATTCTCCGCTGAATACTTATTCGCTGTATGCCGCCTGCATCATAATCGCACACTCTATACGCTTCTTAAACAGCTCACAGCCGGGCTTGTAGATTCCTCGAATAGTTCCCGTGGCGTGGTAGGCGTTCGCGGCACAGCCGCCGGAGCAATAGAGCTTTGCCCAGCAATCGGCACATTCCGGACGTGCATAGGCATTACAGCTTCTGAATTCCTCGCGAAGCTCGTTGTTTGTAACACCGTCCCAAATATTGCCGAGCTTGTGCTTTTCATCGCCTACAAACTGATGACAGGGATACAAATCACCCCACGGGGTGACAGCCATATATTCCGTTCCCGAACCGCAGCCTGAAATGCGTTTGTAGATGCAAGGTCCTTCATTAAGGTCAAGCATATAATGATAGAACGTTATGGGCTTGCCCTCTCTGCTTCTGCGAATCATATCCTTTGCCAGTATTTCATATTGTTCCTTGACAATTTCAATGTCCTTTTCGGTAAGCTCAGCCTCATCTCCGGGGGCGCAGACAACAGGCTCCATACTAAGCTCGGTAAAACCCAAATCTGCCATATGAAAAACATCATTGGTAAAATCGGGGTTTGCGTGAGTAAATGTTCCGCGCATATAGTAGCCCTTATTGCCTCTTGATTCGACCAGCTTTTTAAATTTCGGCACAATACGGTCATAGCTTCCGTTGCCGGCATAGTCAACCCTCAGTCTGTCGTGAATCTCTTTTCTTCCGTCAAGAGAGAGCACCACATTGCTCATCTCTCTGTTTGCAAAGTCGATTACATCATCGTCTATAAGCATTCCGTTGGTGGTAAGAGTAAATCGGAAATTTTTCCCTTTTTCTTTTTCTATGCTACGTGCATACGTTACAAGCTGCTTTACAACTTCCCAATTCATAAGCGGCTCTCCGCCGAAAAAATCCACTTCGAGATTTTTTCTCGTTCCCGAATTTTCAACCAGAAAATCCAGGGCGCGCCTACCGACCTCAAAGCTCATCAAAGCTCTTTCTCCGTGATACTTTCCCTGACTTGCAAAGCAATATGAGCAGTTGAGATTGCAGGTATGCGCAACATGGAGACAAAGAGCCTTAATTACATTGCCGGAACGGTTTTTGAATGTTCCTGCCATATCCGCAAATGTGTCCGGAGTATATAAACTGCCTGCCGCTTCAAGCTCTTTCACAGCTTCTATACATTCCCGTAATTCACTTTCGGTTACATCGTCCCTGTCTTTATACTTTTCCGAAAGCTCACCGACGATTTCGTCGGGTGTTTTTTCCTTATACATGGCTATAACATCATATGCAACTTCATCAACGACATGAACTGAGCCGGAGCAACTGTCGATAACGATATTGTAGCCGTTAAGCTTGTACTGATGTACCATTTTGCCGCCTCCGTTTAAATCTGTAAACATAAAAACAGAGCTGTTGCAGACATGAATTTTGCAACAGCCCTATCCTGCAAATCAATTTTAATCAGTTCTTCTTTGCGGTGTTTTCGCACTTCTGATTTGCAACACCACAGCTTGTTTTGCAAGCAGACTGGCAGGAAGTCTGGCATTCGCCGCAACCGCCGTTCTTTGCGCTTTCACACATATTCTTGGTGTTGAGGGTCTTGATTCTTTCCATGGTAATTATCTCCGTTCGTAAAATTTCGTTATCGGCATTATGCAAATCTATCGCGCAATGTCCTTAATTACTTAGAAAGTATATCACAGCTATATCGTAAAGTCAAGAAATTGTAACAGTCTTGCTTAACAATGTGACTTTTATTATATGATGTTAACCTTTGTCCTGGGGCTTCGAGACAAGGGCGGCAATATATCCGAAAACCACCGCCGCTGTCACTCCACCTGCCGCCGCTGTTACGCCGCCGGTGATTATCCCGATGAAGCCGTCCTCTTTGATGGCATTTTTTGTTCCCATTGCAAGGTTATAGCCGAAACCCGTAAGCGGAACGGTAGCTCCTGCCCCTGCCCATTTTACCAATGGCTCATATACTCCCAACGCAGTCAGCGCAACTCCGGCAACGACAAAAATCGTAAGTATTCTTCCCGGTGTAAGCTTTGTCCTGTCAATAAGAATCTGACCTATAAGGCATATTATCCCACCGACCAGAAAAGCTTTCAGGCAATCGACAACAAATGAAAACGCGGACATATAAGTCACCCTTTACTAATTATCTGTACAGGTATTCTTTACATATCCGCGCTTTTTATGCGATTTTTATGTTATTCCGTGCCGTCTCATAACCGTGTTGCAAAGAATGTAAACCTTATCTTTAATTATGTCAACTCTTTTTGCATCGACGGTCACGTCAAATTCTCCGAGCCTTTTTCCTCCGATTGTGTACGACACTGCACTGCCCTGTGACAGCAGGCAGATGTAATCCGTCGAAAGTGCCACATCTGTAACATTACATGACAGTTGCTCGGAAAAACGCTGTCTCCCCTCGGTATCAAGGGCAGTTAATGTGGTCAATCCGCTTCCCTCTATCGGTGACGTGCTGTATACAAAGCCGCTTCCGTATTCAAAATCATAGGCTGTGATTTTGTTGCCGGAAAAAGCTTTTTCAACGGTATCGCCGTTTTCGGAAACGGTAATAATGCTGTTTTCGCCTACGACAATCGCCATACCGCTTTTGAGATAGCCTACGTCCAGAAGAATTTCATCGCTAAAGGTTGTGAGTGAAATTTCTCTGCTTTTTTCAACGTCCAGAACATAGACCGCAGATTTAAGCATACCGTTTTCTGCGTTTAATCCGCACACGGTCAGCTTTCTTCCGCTACCGCTCAGTGCCGCTGTCGTTATGTAATAATTCACACAGTTCCAGCCGAATATTTTTTTGCCGGTACGGTTGTAAACATAAACTCCCGAATGTGCATCATCTCCGACACATACCAATGCAAAATAACCGCTTTCGGAAACTGCCGCCGACAGTATATTATATTCGGATTCTCCGCTTAAAAGTGTCCCCGATGCGGTTTCAAGCCTCCACTTACTGCCGCCGATGTCATATACCAGCGCGTAATTTCCCGCTGCGGCAAGTGCCGGTGACGCCATGTAATGCGCCTGATTTCGCGCCATGTGACCGTTTTTACCATATATTGTTACTGAATTGTCGGTCAGTACGGCAAGTGCATTGTCAAGCTTTTCCTGTTTCAATGAAATACTGCCGTTAAGCGTTATCGGAAAGCTTTCCCCCTTGCCGTTTAACGCATTGAAATCCTTAACGTTTTGCACGCCGTGTGAAATTAAATCACCCAGTGACCAACCTGACACTCCCGTCCAGATTGATACAACAACGGCAATCAAAGCCACAACTCCCACAAGCTTTATCAAAAACCTGACTGTGGTTGGAAGTCCTTTAAAAAAATCGGCAACTTTTCCGTTTTTGCCGTTTATATTTTTCGCATCTTTCGTATCACGCCGCACTTCCCGGCTGTTAGTTGTACGCTTTGAACCGTCTGATGCCGCTCGTTTTCGGTATTCTCCGGTAACCGAGTTTCTCCCGACTGCCCCAGCTTTTGATACAACCTTTTTTGCAACATCGTTCTTTGGCTGTGTTCTTTCTGCGGCGGTTTTATGTGATGACACCGAACGGCTTCTATCAGGCTCTGCTCTCTGGACTCTGATTCTTTCTTTTTCTCTATCCATGCAATTCCCTCACTTTATCACAAATCGTAAAATACCTCTTTAAGATACAGTCCACAGGGCGGTGCCGTAATTCCGGCACGGCTTCGCTCACGCGATGCTATTATTTCCGGTATATCGTCTGCGGAAATTTTATTTTCCGCAACCGCCAGCAATGTACCTGTCATAATTCGCACCATGTTATACAGAAAGCCGTTTGCGCTTACCGTAAAGGCTACAATGTCTCCGTCTCTGCCCACTTCGGCATCGAAAACCGTTCTTACTGTATTGTCCACCGATGAGCCGCTGGAGCAAAACGCCGCAAAATCATGTGTTCCGACATACGCCTGACAAGCTTCGTTAAGCTGTTTCTCGTCAATTGGGTGCTGATAATGCAGTGCAAGCCCCTCGTAAAACGGATTTCTCAGCGGTGTATTCAGGATTTTGTAAACATATCGCTTGCCCTTTGCGCTGTAACGAGCATGAAAATCACCGGGGACTTCAATGCACGAAACAGCGGCAATATCTTTAGGCAGATTTACATTCAGTGCAACAGGCAGACGGTCACAGGGGATTTTGCTGTCGGTCTTGACGCTTACACAAAAGCATTCCGCATGAACGCCTGTATCTGTTCGTGAACAGCCCTTGATTTCGGGCTGTTTTCCCAAAACCGCCTTTAATGCGTCCTGAAGCTTCTGCTGAACGGTTATGGCGTTTTTCTGAATCTGCCAGCCGTGATAGGCTGTTCCCAAAAATCTGATTGTTAAAAGAAGATTTCTCATTTTTTTCGGACTGCCACAGGTTCCGGAGCTTCGTCACCGGCAAAGCACGAAGCACCGGCAACACCTAACACAGCCCACACAACCGGAGATT
>CAZCQZ010000003.1:25962-113425 GCA_964500965.1 uncultured Eubacteriales bacterium
CCGGCAAAGCACGAAGCACCGGCAACACCTAACACAGCCCACACAACCGGAGATTGTAAAGGCAACTGATAGCCGAAAAACGCATGAATCATGTACGCAAACACGACTACAGACATAACGCCTGCGCAACGGCTGATTTTAGAGTGTCTGACTGTTCGTACCAGCAAGCCTATCAGGAATGTCATAAATGTGCCTAATCCGAATATCCCGTTGCAAATAAGCACGTCAAGGTATTCATTGTGCGCTTTGTCAAGCACTTTTCCCTTGAATATTGTTCCCAGCTCTTGACTGAAAATCGTCGAGAAGCGGTCAGGTCCGATTCCGAAAAGGGGATTTTCTTCAATGAGATGAACTGACCAGGACCATATCTTTCCGCGTGAATTGCCGAATTTGTCATCGAAATTGCCCATAAGTATCTGACCGAATTCGTAAAATGTTCCGTCTGTTTCGGTCTTTGCCGCAACAATCGCAAGAGCGCACACTGCCACAGCTCCCACAGCCATTGCGCCCCACGAAGCATAACGGACGATTTTGCCGTTGATTTTATCGGTTTTATCTTTAAACAATGTCAACACGATTCCCACTGCAATCAGCATAACGCCGCCGCACAGGAGCACTTTTCCGATAGTTTCGACAGATACCTTTTGCAGATGGTATTTTACAAGGAACAGGTTCAGGCACCAGCCCAAAGCGGAAACTCCGAATCCTATGCAGATTCTTCTGAGACGCTCCATCGAATTGCACATAACTATAACCGCAAAAAACGCCGCGCCTATTATCGCAACAATACCGGCATCGGTACGGGTACATCTCTCTCCGAAGGACATGACAAAACAGCAGGAAAGAGTGAAAATGCCGTATCTGTCCCATTTCGGCAACGCATCAGCCACATACAGAATAACCGCCGTCACAAAACAGATGACCACAATATAGCTGAGAAGATTTATATTTCCCACCGAGCCGAGGAAATTTGTACCGGCACTTGTTCTGTCCGCCTTTTTCTGATACATTTCAACCAGCCAACGCGGTGTATCAAAGCCGGTATCGTACAGGTCTATTCCGAAATAGTGCAGAATTGCAACCGCAGATACGGCTGTGCCGCTGATTGTGAGCAGGTAAAGCTTATTCTTTTTGAATATCATGCCTCTTGATATTATAAAATACACGGCAATATATAGGGTCTGAATAAACACGCCGTTGTTCCTTTTTTCAAGACCTATAATGCTTTCCATTGGGTTGTCCGATTGCAGTGCGGAAATTATCATAAAGAACCAGTAAAGCAAAATGGCAATATCCGGCAATGTCATGGACTTTACAAAACGGATAAACACGTTATCGGCTTTGACTGTTATTTCTTCCGCTCTCGGTGTTCCGAATCTACAGACAGCACCGGTCACAACGGCAAGTGCTGCGGATATACAAAATGCCGTCAATAATATTGAAAGTATGCCCGACAACACGCCGAATACTACGCTTGCCAAACATATTAACGCGCATACTGCCGCAACAATCGCGGAAACAAAGCATGCTCTTTTGCACACATCGAGTATTACGGGATTGATGCCCTTTCTTGCCGCAATCGTTACCGTTTCGGGAATCCGCCGTGTTGCAGGCTTCGTGCCGTAACTGAGCATCAGACAAATTGCGGCGATAATGCAGCCGACTATGGCTATTCCGAAAAACCATTCTTTTTTTGTTATGGTGATGTTATAGTACTTAGCACTTGACGGGTCGTTTTCATCAAAAACCATATCCATAACAAACGGAAAAAATGCGGTAAGTGCTACGAATAACGCCATTGCCGCTCCGTTCATCATTGTTTTTACAGGATAATATTCCGTCTGTTCGCTTTTTGACCTTGCCTGAATGTTGTTTTTACTGTTCGCCATACTGCCCCTCCATGGAAAACGATTTATGTAAAGTATAATGCAGAACAGCGGAATTTGCAATATGCTGACAAATTTTATTTTCACGTTAACTTTCGTTTTAATTTCTGCCTGAATCTCCTTGAAAATGCTATATTATATGTTATAATTTATTGTAAGCAGCTAACAAATGGAGGAATCACAAATGGAAAACAAAAAGT
Source organism: uncultured Eubacteriales bacterium (assembly GCA_964500965.1). Classification (GTDB taxonomy): domain Bacteria; phylum Bacillota; class Clostridia; order Oscillospirales; family Acutalibacteraceae; genus JAISGQ01. The sequence goes on from CAZCQZ010000003.1 coordinate 28,049, forward strand.
TTTACATCACCACGCCGATTTATTATCCTTCGGGAAATCCCCACATCGGTCACTGCTACACTACCGTTGCATGTGATTCGATTGCCAGATATAAACGAATGCAGGGCTATGACGTTATGTTCCTCACCGGTACCGATGAGCATGGTCAGAAAATACAGCAAAAGGCTGCCGACGCAAATAAAACTCCTCAGCAGTATGTTGACGAAATCGTTGCTGTATTTAAAAATCTATGGAGCTTCATGAATGTAAAATATGACCGTTTTATCCGCACCACCGACGATTATCATGTGGAATCGGTGCAGAAAATATTTAAGGCTTTGTATGACAAGGGATATATTTACAAGGGCGCTTACGAGGGCAAATACTGCACTCCCTGCGAAAGCTTCTGGACCGAAACGCAGCTCGTTGACGGCAAATGTCCCGACTGCGGCAGAGATGTTATTGACGCCAAGGAGGAAGCCTATTTCTTCAGAATTTCCGATTTTGCCGACAGACTTGAGGATTTGCTTCTCAACACCGATTATCTCCGTCCCAAGACCCGTGCCACAGAGCTTGTAAACAACTTCATACGCTGTGAGGGCGGTTTGCAGGACCTTTGCGTTTCCAGAACTTCCTTTACCTGGGGCGTTCCCGTTACCTTTGACGAGAAGCACGTTATCTACGTCTGGATTGACGCCCTTTCAAACTACATCACCGCTCTCGGCTACGAAAACGGCAAGTACAACGATTACGACAAGTTCTGGCCTGCCGACGTCCACATGGTCGCAAAAGACATAATGCGTTTCCACGCCATAATCTGGCCTGCGATTCTCATGGCTCTTGAGCTTCCTCTGCCCAAGCATCTCGCCGTTCACGGCTGGATTACCTTTAACGGTCAGAAGATGAGCAAATCAAAGGGCAATGTTGTTGACCCCTTTGTACTCGGTGAGCGTTACGGCGCAGATGCAATCCGTTATCACATTATGCGTGAAATGGCACTCGGCGCAGACAGCTCATTCTCAAACGAGGTCATGATTAACCGCATAAATTCAGACCTTGCTAACGGTTTGGGCAATCTTGTATCCCGTACTGTTGCCATGGTTGTAAAATATTTCGACGGCAAGCTCCCCACCGACAGGGCTGCCGGTGAGTTTGACGATGATTTTATTGCCGAAATGACCTCTTTGCGCTCAAGCGTTGACGGCTTTGTTGAGGAAACACAGCTTTCAAACGCACTTGCCGAAATATTCAAGCTGGTTTCAAGAGCCAACAAATATATTGACGAAACCATGCCCTGGGTGCTCGCAAAGGACGAAGCAAACAAGCCAAGACTTGCAAGCGTTCTGTACAATCTTCTTGAGGGAATCAGAATTGTTTCTACCCTCCTCTGCCCCTTTATGCCCACCACCATGCCGATTGTTTTCAATCAGATTGGTGCAGGCGACGAACACACCACCTATGAAGCTGCAGGTAAATACGGTGTTCTTCCTGCCGATGTTCAGGTGAACAAGGGTGACATTATTTTCAAGAGAATCGACATTGAAAAGGAAATCGAAGAACTTAACGCAATGATTAAAAACAACGAGCCTACCGAGGAGGAGCTTAAAGCGGCTGAGCTGGCAGACATAGCAAAAATCGGCATTGACGATTTTGCCGCCGTTGACCTGAGAATCGCGAAAATCGAAGCTTGTGAGCCCGTAAAGAGAGCTAAAAAGCTTTTGAAACTTACTCTTAATGACGGCACAGGCTGTCCCAGAACTGTCGTAAGCGGTATTGCTCAATGGTACAAGCCGGAGGACCTTATCGGTCACTCTGTCGTTATTGTGGCAAATCTCAAGCCCGCAAAGCTCTGCGGCGTTGAAAGCAACGGTATGATACTCTGCGCCGATGTTGCCGCGGACGATGTACGTGTGATTTTCGTTGACGGCATGAAGCCCGGCTCAAAGGTGAGATAATGAATTTGAAAATCTTTGACAGTCATGCTCATTATGACAGTGAGCGTTATGACGAGGACAGAGATGCTGTACTGTCGCAGATGCCGCAAAACGGCATCTGCGCAGTTGTAAACTGCGCCTCCGATGTCGATTCCGCTTGTAAATCAATTTGTCTTGCGGAAAAATATCCGTTTATCTATGCCGCTGTCGGTGTTCACCCCCACGAAGCCGAGGCTGTTGCGGATAATTATTTAAGTGTTCTGAAAGAGCTTTCAAAGCATGAGAAGGTTGTAGCTATCGGTGAAATCGGTCTTGATTATCACTACGATTTTTCTCCGAGAGACATTCAGAAAAAGGTATTTTGTGAGCAAATCGAACTTGCGAAAGAGCTTAATCTGCCCGTGATTCTTCACGACAGAGACGCTCACGGCGATATGTACGAAATTCTTGAAAATCTGCGTCCGCAAAAAGGCGTTATGCACTGTTTCTCCGGCAGTGTTGAGCTTATGAAGCAATCGGTAAAGCTGGGGCTTTATATCGGTCTTGGCGGTGCGGTCACTTTTAAAAACGCAAGAGTTCCTCTTGAAGTCGCACAGGCTGTTCCTCTTGACAGGCTTCTGCTTGAAACCGACGCGCCCTATATGACCCCTGTTCCCTACCGTGGTGAGCGCAACAATTCAAAATATATTTCGCTTGTTGCCGAAAAAATCGCGGAGGTACGCGGCATTACCGCCGATGAGGTTTGTGCCGCCGCAAAAGAAAACGCAAAGCGTTTGTTTAATTTAAGCTTTTGAGGTGACTGAAAATGACAGTAAAAGAAGCATTAAAAAAATTCAGAGAAATAGAGTTTAAAATTCACGCTCTCAACCACGCCATGGGCGTACTCAGCTATGATGCGTCCACCGGCGCACCTACAGCCGGTGCGGAAAATCGCAGCAACACCATGGCATATCTTTCGGGCTTGATTTATGACCTTTCAGGTGAAGAAAGCGTTTCAATTGCCCGTTTTCTCCTTGAAAACAAGGAGGAGCTTTCATACCGTGAGCTTCGTGAGGTTACGGTATTCATGAGGGATATTGACTATATTTCCAGCATTCCGAAAGACGAATATCAGGAATACATAATACTTATAAACGAATCGGACAACGCCTGGAAAAAGGCAAAGAACGACAACGATTTTGATTCTTTTTGTCCTTATTTGCAGAAAATTTTTGATACAAACCGCCGCTTTGCTCAGTATTATAAGCCCAATGAAAATCCCTATAACGTTATGCTCGGTCAATACGAACATGGTCTGAGCACTGCGGTCGTTGATAACTTTTTCGATACTCTGCGCAAAAAGCTGGTGCCGGTCATCAAGGCAATCGGCGAAAAAAAGCAGTTTGATTTTCCGTTTATGCACAAGGCTTACCCCGTTGACAAACAGCGTGAATTTTCCGATTATCTCATGAAAACCATGGCAATTGACCGCGAACGCTGTTCTATCCGCGAAACCGAGCACCCCTTTACAACCAATTTCTGCCCCGATGACGTTCGCATTACCACTCATTACTATGATGATTTTACAAGCTCCATGTACTCTGTTATTCACGAGGGCGGTCATGCTCTCTATGAGCTTGGTATCAGCAACGACCTGACTGCAACATATCTTGCCGGCGGCGCATCTATGAGCATTCACGAAAGTCAATCCAGACTTTATGAAAACATAATCGGCAGAAGCGAAGCTTTCTGCAATTTAATATTCCCGGAAGCAAAAAGATTGTTTCCCGAACAGCTTGAAGATGTCACAGCTCATGAGTTTTATCTCGCCGTCAACAAAAGTGAGCCGTCACTTATCAGAACAGAAGCGGACGAGCTTACATATCCTCTGCATATTATGGTGCGTTATGAGCTTGAAAAGCAGATGTTTGCAGGCGAAATTACCGCAAAGGATTTGCCTGCGGCATGGAACGCGAAATACAAAGAATATCTCGGCATTGACGTTCCCGACGATGCGAAAGGCGTTCTTCAGGACACCCACTGGGGCAGCGGTCTTATAGGCTATTTCCCCTCTTACGCTCTCGGCTCTGCCTACGGTGCGCAGATTGTGGCAAAGATGCGTGAGGATATTGATATTGACGCTCAAATTGCATCAGGCTCATTAAAGGGTATCAACGACTGGCTCACCGAGCATATCTATCAGTACGGCAGTCTTTATGAGCCTGCGGAGCTTTTGGAAAAGTGCGCAGGCGCACCTTTTGACCCGAATTTCTACGTTGATTATCTCACCGATAAATACAGAAAAATATACGACCTTGACATTTGAAAGGACTGACACCATGAGATTTGACGGAAGAAATCAAAGCGAACTGCGCAAGGTTGAGATAATCCCCGATTTCACCGAAACCTCCGGCGGCTCGGTGCTTATTAACTGGGGCAACACCAGAGTTATTTGCACCGCTATGCTTGAAGTCGGCACAATGCCCTTTTTGAAGGACACCGGTAAGGGTTGGCTTACCGCCGAATACGCCATGCTTCCGGCTTCCACTCCGAATCGTAAACATCGTGAAACCGGCAAGCCCGACGGAAGAAGCACGGAAATCAAGCGGCTTATCGGCAGAAGCCTGAGAAACGCCGTAGATTTTGAAGCATTGGGTGAAAATACAATTTGGATTGACTGTGACGTTATTCAGGCTGACGGAGGCACTCGCACCGCTTCCATTACCGGTGCTTATGTTGCGCTGAAACTTGGAATCAAAAAGTGGCTCAAGCTGGGGATTATCGAAAAAGACCCCATAATTCATCAAATCGCCGCCGTTTCTGTGGGTATTTCAAAGGATTCCCCCATTGTTGACCTTTGCTATGCGGAGGATTCAACTGCCGACGTGGACATGAATCTTGTCATGAATGAAGCAGGAGAATTTATTGAGGTACAGGGCACCGGTGAGGGACGTTCTTTCAGCCGCTCCGAGCTTGACAAGCTGCTGGAGCTTGGCAAAAACGCCATTCGTGAGCTTATGAATATTCAAAACAGCGTTTTGTAGTTATATGTAAAAATCCCACTGAGAACATTTTCTCAGTGGGATAAAATTTATTTCTTTTTCGGCGGCTCTGCGCCCATTCGGGCTTCCGCAGACCTTACAAGATTCAGCAGTGACGGAGCAAACAACGGAAATGCCTTTTGCAGGGATTCCTCGGAAATATTCAAAACATCGGGATTTTCAAAGCCCTCAAGCTGTTCCACGTCCTTGCCGCTTGCCAAAATCGCTATCTTGCCCTCAAGCACTTCCATAGATGCACTTGACAACGCTTTTGACATTCCCTCGTTAACCTGGAAGAAGCTCTTTGAATTTTTCTGATTTGAAAAATACATGATGCGGAACATCTTGTATACGGCAAGCATCAGGTAAGCCGAAATTTCACTGGTCAAAGCCTTACATTTTGCCTGCTGGAGCATGGAAAACAGAATGTTAAGGGAATTCGCGATAATCTTCTTGTTGAGTATGGGAACAGGTGAGCCGAGATATTTCTTATCATCTGCCGCAGATGCCTCCGGTTCGGGAATGTCATCAACAGTCAGCATTGCTCCGTTCCTGTCTGTAGAACGTCCGAGAAGATAATCACAGGAAACGCCGTAAAAATCCGCACAGTGAACAAGAAAATCAAGACCGCATTCTCTTATTCCTCTTTCATAATGTGACAGCAATGCCTGAGATATACCCAGCGCACTTGCCGCTTGTTTTTGTGTCAACTTGCGTTCTGTACGCAAAAGTGTTATAATCCTTGGGAAGCTGTCGTTCACTCATTACATCTCCTTTTTTTGGGTGCTTTAGAATAATATCATAAACGGAGAGTAATTTCAACAAATATTTACACCTTTAGCGAATTGAGGACAAATTTATGAAAACATACCAAATTCACTTCATCAGACATGGCATTATTGACGGAAATTTATACGGACAGTATATCGGCTCTACCGACCAACCCCTTTCAACGGTCGGTGTCGAAAGACTGAAACTGCTCTCCGAAAACTGCGAATATCCCGGTGCAGGTGCTTTTATTACAAGCCCCATGAAAAGATGTACCGAAACCCTTTCTATTCTTTACCCCGATGCAAAGCCCATTGTTATTAACGAATTTCGCGAAATCTGCTTTGGCGAATTTGAGGGAAAATCCGCCGATGATTTAAAGGACAACAAATGGTTTTCCGAATGGATAAACGCCGGCGGAACAGATGCTCCTCCGGGCGGTGAATCTGCTGCGGACTTTGCCGCCCGTGTATGCGAAGCCTTTGAAATGACTGTCGCAGGACTTATGAAAACCGGCATTACAAGCACGGTTATTGTCGCTCATGCAGGCACTATTATGACTATTCTCAGCCGCTACGGACTTCCTCAGGCGCCTATGAGCGATTGGCTCATGGACGGCGGCTGTGGATATTCCGTGCGCATTCACCCCCAGCTTTGGACAAGCGGCAGAGTCTTTGAGGTTTACGACACTCTGCCCCATGACCTTATCCCGGACGAGGAACAGGAACGCCTGTACGAAATCGGCAGAGAGGCTGCGGATAAAACCGGCGAAGCCGAAGAATAAATTTTATTTTTACCATAATTTTGCTGAAATTACTTCGTATTTATCGCTAATAATAATTCTGAAATCAGTGTAATTGCCGATTTCATCAGTGCTGATTTCGGTTATTCGGAATCGGTATAATAAATACGGAGGCTATGCATATGAAAAAAATCATCTGCGCTTTAATAGCTGTCATGCTTCTTGCCATGTTGACTGCCTGCGGCTGCTCTACCGATGCAAACGTGGAGGGTGAAGCCGGTGACAACGGCAGAATGTATAATGACAGCACTTATGACGGCAACAACAATAATGATACTATTGACGGAAACACCATCGAAGGCGGTGCTTCTGCCGGATTTGACATCTACGGAAGTACCGACGATGACATGGGAATAACAAATTCCACCACCGGTACTACCGCAAACGACAGCAGAAGAAAAACTTCATCAAACGAGAAAGGCGAGCTTTTACAGCTCGCCTCACTTGTAGGTGCGAATGATTTTAAGGTTATCGAAACTCTCGGTGAGGGGGACCCATATACCATAATTGACGGCAATGTGGCTATTGTTAAAAGCAGATCCTATTCCCTGCCGATTTTCGGTGAAGATGAAACGGTTGTATTAAATTTCGGTACAGACGGTCTTGTCAGCCGAATTGAGCTTTTCCCCGATTATGCGCCCCTTGTATGGTGTACGAGAATTTCCGAAGACTACGGTGCTATAGACAAGGTAAGCTCAAACGGGCTTGATTACGATTACTATGCCCTTTGGCGCGACGAAAACAATGCGGTAGAGCTGATTTGTCAGGGCGGCAGAATGAACGTGCAAATAACCGAAATTCCCTAGCTGTAAAGGTGAGGGCCGACTATACTCAACAGCGCGAACAGCAGATTGAACAAGGCAAGTGAGCCGACCGGTGCCCAAACTGAGTCGGTTTTTTCATACGACCAGCAGGCAAGAAGATGAATCGGCAGTCGCAAAGCATACAATATCAAAACCGTAACTGCGTTATCTCTCCACAGAATATCAAAGCCGGACACCGCCAGCAAAAGCAATGATACCGCTAAATATGCAAGCCACGGTCGTTTACTGCATATGGGCGCAAAGCACGGCGCGTAGAACAATCCGCTTATTGCGACAGGTGAAAAAACCGCAACGGCAAAAGTCCCGAAAATGTGATTTGCAGCCACTGCATCTGATGCGCTCATCATTACTTCAAAATTTGTCAGAGGAAATGTATAATGCATCGTTATAAAGCCGAACAGCCGTGCCTCCAGCACCGCAACCGAAATCATGAGTCCGCAGGCAATCAGCAGGGTATATACAAAATTTTTCTTTTTCCTTCGTGCGTAGTAATATGAGCTTTTAAAATGCTCTTTCAGCAATATTACCATAACGACGGCATTTAACAGATAATAGATGCACTCAATCCAGGACAGAATTGATGTGTTGCTCCACAGTCCATATGCAAGAAACGGTATTGCAAAGGGCACAAATATAAACGCCATAAACCAGTAAATATATATCGCAATAATATGACCTGTGTTTATGCGGTTATACATCAGCGGAAACAGCTTTTTCACATATACCACCCCTTTATACTACTGTTTAATCAAGAGCTTCCCGAACATTATTTGTCCGGGAAGCTTTGTTTTATTGGGGTTTTACACTGTTTTATTATCAGAGTGAGCCTTTCCACTTGCCCCAGGATTTAGGCATTATGGGGCTCTCTGCCCATGTTACACCCGAAACATCAATGGTTTCATTCTCTCTGACCTTTCTTGCCACAATTACCGTTCTGTAATTGCTGTGCTCATAAGAGCAGGTGGAAAGAGTCAGCAGCTCATCGTCCGTGGTAACAGCTATCGCCGCTTCGGTGTTTATTACGGAATGCTTTCTTACATCGGTAATAAATGCCTGGAAATCAAGAGGATCTGCCAGCGCATCTCCCAACTTCATAAAGTTAAAGGACGGCGCGCCGTTATTTTCCTTTGCATCTATTTTCATTATCGCAAAGATTACCCACTGACCCTCATCGTAAATAGTATCAAAGGATATTACGGGATTCTGCTTATAGAAGCTTAAATCATCGTACTTTATAAGGTTATTGAACATCAGACCGCTTTTCATGTGATGTCCGTACACAACAATGTTCGGCTGCTTGACGCCGTATTCGAGCTTAAGGCGGTAATCGGCAAAAATTGCACCGTTTCTGTTGCTTTCACCCTTAAAGTCGTGCTTGAGGTAATAATTGTTGTCCTTTCCGTCCTTGTCCTGAACAACGATATAGTCAATATCGGTATTCGGAACAGTTATCCAGCCCACTGTGTCCGGATATTTTTCAACAAGCTCGGAGAATTTAAGCAGTCTGTTTTGCGAATCACGGGGTAAATCCCTGTCCGCCACCGTAACTCCGCTCCAAATACCGTTTTGAGCCGATTGCACGTCGTTTGATTCGTAATACTGCGACACCTTTGACAGGTCGCTTTTAGAAGCTCGGTCCTGTAATTCGCGATTAAGAAGATATCCGCCTGAGCCTAAGAATCCGGCAAGTGCGACAACAAACAGAATTGTTCTGATAATGTCTCCGACACTTCTTTTCTGCTTCTGTCTGCCGGACGAGCCTACAACAGATGACCTTCTGCCTCTGTGGGAAGTGGCGTTTGAATTGTCCAGATAGGTGTCCTTAAAGTTATCTGCCAACACCTCATAGCCCGGCATTAGATTCGGCAAGGTTTCAACATAAATTCGTACGAGGTTAAGGGCATGAGATGCCGCAACCTGACGTACATAGTCTCTGTCCATGCCCGGTTTCTGAATAAGTACCTTTTTAACCCAAACTCTTTCCTTGTCGGCAAGAGCTATGAAAACCAGACCTACCGGTCTTTGCGGTGTGCCGCCGCCCGGTCCTGCGATACCCGTTGTGGAAACGGCAAGAGAGCTGCCTGCAAGTCTTCTTGCACCTACTGCCATCGCCGCGGCAGCTTCCGGCGAAACTGCGCCGAACTTCTGAATAACGGCATTTGAAACTCCCAGAACATCCGCCTTTTTTGTGCTCGAATAGGTTGACGCACCTATTTCAAAAACCTTGGACGCGCCGGAAATATCGGTGATTCGCTTTGAGATAATACCTGCGGTACAGCTTTCCGCAGTGGAAAGGGTCATATTATTCTCTTTCAGCTCACGCACAACAACTTCTTCAAGTCCGCTGACGTTCATGCCGTAGGCATCTGAGCCGAATATCTGCAAAATTTCCTTAATAAGCGGAGCGGCAAGGTTTCGCGCCGATTCCTCCGTATCGGTTTTGGAGGTAACGCGAATTTGCACCTCACCTGTATTTTCAATACAGGTAATGGTCGGGTTTCTGCTTTCCTTTAAGTAGCCCAGGCGTTCCTCGACCTCATGAACGCTTATGCCCATTGAAAACACGCTTATTGTCTGAGAGAAAACAGCACCGTCTGTAAGCTGTTTCAGATATTGGATAACATAGCTTCTGACCATCGGCACAAGCTCAACGGTGGACGACGGCAACATAACAATACACTGCTTACTGCTTCGTATTGCACAGCCCGGACACATGCCGCTGTCATTTCTGAAAACAACCGAGCCGGCAGGCATATCCGCCATTGACATGATAATATCATCAGCTTCTATACCGTTCTGCTGGCAGTATTCTATAATGCGCTTTTCACTTTTGTCATGGCGCACCATTTGCAGACCCAAAGCATCGCAAACCGTCTGCTTCGTAATGTCCTCCGCGTTCGGTCCCATGCCGCCTACAAGGAGAATAACATCGCTACGCGTCAGTGCAACACTCAGCAGGTCACTTAGTCTGTCGGGGTCAAAGCCTGCTGTGTTCTGACAGTAAATATTAACGTCGATGTTTGCAAGCTCCTTAACCAGAAAAGTCTGATTACTGTTGATTTGGTCGCCTATGAGCAGTTCCGTACCGATATTGATAAGTTCCGCATTCATTCAGCCAATCCCTCCTTAGGCTTTATCACAAAAATCAATTCATATCGGGAGTTACCCAAACAATTTTGCTGTTCTTTCTCGCTTCGTTCATCATTTCTTCTATATCCAGAGCATTTTCCGCTTCAATTACATTTTTAAGCACAGGTCTTGTTTTCGGGTGCTTGGGAGTGAACACCGTACAGCAATCTTCAAATGGCAATATTGATGTTTCAAATGTGTCGATTTTTCGCGCAATTGCAATGATTTCGTCCTTATCCATGCCGACCAGAGGTCTGAGAATCGGCATTCCGGCGGCATTGTCGGTACATTCAATCGCTTTCAGGGTCTGGCTTGCAACCTGCCCAACACTTTCGCCGCTTATCATTGCGGAGGCGTTATTAAAGCGTGCAAGCTTTTCGGTAATCTTTATCATTATTCTTCTCATGATAATCGTGAAAAGCTCCTCCGGCACACCGTCTCTTATGGCAACCTGCACATCGGTAAAGGGTACTACGTACAGCTTTATAGGTCCGTGCCACTGTGAAACTTTTGAGAGCAGGTCGATTACCTTGCGCTCCGCTCTTTCGCTTGTATAGGGCGGCGATGCAAAATGCACCGCAAAAACGTCAAGTCCGCGCTTTGCCATCATCCATGCCGCAACAGGTGAATCTATTCCGCCTGAAATCATCACGGCGGCTTTTCCGCCTGTTCCGACGGGCAGTCCGCCTGCACCTCTTATGGGATTGCCGTGAATATACGCCGCAAAGTCTCGTATTTCAACCATTACCACGATGTCCGGATTATGCACGTCCACCTTTAAATGAGGAAATTTTTCAAGCAGGAAGCCGCCTACTTCTTCGCAAATTTCGGGGCTTTTCATGGGAAAGCTTTTATCCGAACGCTTTGCCTCAACTTTAAAGGTTTTGGCATCAAGAAGCTGGGGTGCAAGATATTCCTCTGCGGTTTTCAGAATAACATCAAACTGCTTTTCGCACATTGCCGCACGGGAAAGTGCGGCAATTCCGAATACCTTTGCCGTTCTTTCAACCGCCTCGTCCATACAGTCCGGGTCTTCCGGCATAATGTGCATTGTGGACTGCGCTCTGCGTATTTCCACAGCACCGAGAGGTTTAAGGGCGTTCTTTATATTTTTCATCAGAGCTTCCTCAAAGGTTCTTCGGTTAAGTCCTTTCAGTGCAAGCTCACCGTTTTTTACGAGTATTACTTCTTTCAAGAAAAGGATTCCTTTCCAATCAGTATTTAAGCTTTGCAAGCCCGTCCTTTAGGGCTTCTGCCAGCATATCAATATCTTCCGTAGTATTAAATTTTGAAAAGCTTATTCTAAGGGCAGTGTCTATTCTCTTTGGTGAAAATCCCATTTCGGACAAAACATGACTGGGCTGTCCCTTTGCACAAGCCGAGCCGCTGGAGCAGTATATCCCCCTGCTCTCGAGATAGTGCAGCATTATTTCGGAACGCACCTTGTTTGTGCTGAAATTCACTATATAAGGTATCGAATTATCGCCGCTATTGACGGTAATTCCGTCAATTTCCGACAATCTTTCCAGAAGGTGATTTCTGAGCTTTTCGGCACTCTCTGCCTGTTTGCTTAAATCCGGCAGCTCTCTGACAGCTTCGCCAAACGCCGCAATGAGCGGCACTGCCTGTGTTCCGGGGCGAAGCTTTTTCTGTTGTTCGCCGCCGAAAAGCATGGGCAATATTCTTGTTCCTTTTTTGATATAAAGTGCTCCTGTTCCTTTAGGACCGTGAATTTTGTGAGCGGTAACCGTAAGCAAATCACAGCCGAGGGCATTTACTTTTACGGGAATTTTGCCAAACGCCTGTACCGCATCGCAATGCAACAGTGCCGGTGCTTTTGCGGCTTTTATCGCTCTTGCGGCGGCTTGTACCGGTTGAACGGAGCCGACTTCGTTATTTACAAGCATAATTGAAACAAATATTGTTTTATCGTTTACCGCATCGAAAATATCCTTTTCCGAAATAACTCCGTTGCTGTCCGGTTTTAATTTAATCAGTTCAAAGCCCTGCTTTTCAAGATACTCGCAGGCTTCAAGCACGGAGTGATGCTCAATTGCGGTAGTTACTATTCTGTTGCCGAGACGCTTTTTGGCGTTGACAATACCGAAAACAGCGGTATTGTTGCTTTCCGTTCCGCCGGAGGTAAAAATCAGCTCATCTGCTGTACACCCAAGCTTTGCGGCAATTGCACGCTGTGCATCAATAATATATTCCTCGGCGTCCATTCCCTTTCGGTGAAGTGATGACGGATTGCCGTAATTTTCAGTCATTGCTTCAAGTGCTTTCCGTGCCGCAGAATCGGAAACACAGGTTGTAGCACTGTTATCAAGATAGACCTCGCTCAATCGCAAAGCCCTCCTCTGCCTATTATCTGAATAATTATATACCTAAACTCGCCGGATTACAAGGTTTTGACATTAGATTGTAACCGTTTTGGGCAAAAAATTGTTATTTTACAACATCGTATAGGCATTTTGCAATAAAGCCGCAAAATCAGGATATTGACACGCTTTTCATGTTACTATATAATTAGTTTTAACAACATTGAAAGAGGGTATAAATTTGCTTGAATTTAATTATTCAATCACCGATGAGGATTATCTCAGATTCAACACCCATCAGGTTTTAAGCATCGATGCAGGAAAAAAGGATTTAAATACCTATCGACGCAGATTAATTTTTACTTCCCTTTGTTTATTCCTTATCGTTGTGTTAATCAGCAATGATTTGGTACTGACAATCTTTGAATCTGTTTTTTTGGGGATTCTACTGCTTATTATGCTTCTGCTTTCAAAACAGAATTATCTGCGCGCTATCAGGCGACATCTGAATAAATTGAAAAAGGAAAACCTTCCGCTTCCATACACTCCCGAATATAACCTGAGCTTCGGTGACGACAGCTTTACCAATACATCAAAAGGTATTGCCACCACATTTAATTATTCTGTTGTTGATACAGTTTGGGTAACGCCTACGGATATTTACATTTATGTAAATTCCATATCGGCAATAATCATACCGTTTACCGCTTTCTCTTCAGTCGATGAAATCAACAGTCTAATCGGTTTTCTCTCTACAAAGGTTGACCATTCCAAATTTAAAAGTGCAAAGTAAATCAAATTTAACGCCCTGCAAGCCGTAGGTTGGCTTACAGGGCGTTTTCACTTATTGATTAAAACTTTTTCTTTTCCTTTTCGGCTTTCTTTTCCTGCCACATTACCCAAAGTATGTTGGAAATAAACAGTGAGCTGTAGCAGCCGGAAATTATACCGAACAGCATGGGTACTGCAAAGCTGAGAATAGAGCTGATACCGAATATCAATGCAACTATTACAACCGCTAGTACAGACATGAGGAACGTAAGGTTTGTATAAATTGTACGTGCAAGGGTTTCGTTAATACTTCTGTTGACAAGCTGGGCAACGGGAATCTTCTTGCCGAGCTTCTTTTTGTTTTCTCTTACGCGGTCGTAAATAACGATTGTGGAGTTAAGGGTATAACCGATAATCGTAAGAATTACAGCAAAGAAGTTATCGTCAATGGGGAAGTCGAAAACAACAAATGCGGTGAAAGCAACAAAGCAGTCGTTGATAACGGCAACAATCGCGGTAAGTCCTGCGGAGAAGCCGCCAATCTTTCTGAATCTGAATGCAACATAAAGCACCATCAGAACAGATGCGATTATCATTGCAACCAGGCATTTGCCGAGAAATTCCTTGCCCATAACAGGGTCAACGGAGCTTACGGAAACAACCTCGAAATCAATGTTTGTATACTTCATTTCAAGTGCTTCCTCAAGCTTTCCGCCTGCTTCCTTGCTAACGGCACGCTTATCGGCAAGCTCAATTGAAACGGACTTCTCTGTTCCGCCCTCAGTCTGTATTCTGGAGCTGAAGCTGACACTGACATCGCCCTTGAGCATCTGAGAAGCAATGCTTCTGATTTCTTCCTTATCAAGCTCGGTTGCTTCGGTGGGAATTATATCAAGCTCGGAGGGGTCGGGAATTGCGTATATATCTGTTTTTTCAACGGCATCGCCGTCCGACAGCACATCACTGCCTGACATGGCATCGCTTGCCGTCACGTCTGCACCCGATACCGCAATATACGTATCTCTTGCGCCAAGCACCTCATCTGTCGGCGTTACATCGGTAGCCGAAGCATCTGTAGGTGTTACATCGGCAGAGCTTACATTCTCAATAACGGTGTAATTATACTTCAAAATGGTACCGCCGGTAAACTTAATATCAAAGCTCAATCCGTTGATGATAAGAAACAGCAGACAAACAGCGATGATAGCCGCCGTAACTATAAGAACAGGCTTTTTCTTACCGACAAAATCAATATTCCTGTTATTAAGCATTATCAACACCTCCGTAAAGTGATTTCTTTCTGAAGATGCCGAATCCGGATACAGATTTAAGCATAATCTTTGTGACAAACAGACCGAATACTATATTCAGCACTGCGCCTGCAAACATGGTGCAGCCGAATGAATAGATTGTGCCGGTGGTTGCCGGTCCGAACATAAAGAGGAACGGTGAAAGAACCTTGCTCCAAATTGTAGTTGTAGGTCCGAAAACGCCCATAAGAATAATCGCAACAATCATATTGGTGATGTTTCCGTCAACGATTGCGGAAATGCTTTCGCTTGTACCGCGGTCAATAGCACCGTCAAGTGACTTGCCTGCCGCAAGTTCTTCCTTGATTCTCTCTGCGGTAATGATGTTTGCATCAACCTGCATACCGACAGAAAGAATGATACCGGCAATACCGGGAATCGTGAGCGTGAAGCTGTTCACGCTGGGGAAGAATCCCGAAACAATGGCAATAGTACATGCAACCTGACCGAGAAGTGCAAAGCATGCAACCACGCCGGGCAGACGGTACTTGATTACCATAAACACTGCGATAAGTACAAACGCAAGAATGCCGGCAATAAGCATTGCAACCAGCGAATCCTTACCAAGCTCCGCATCAATAATGTCAAATTCAACTACGTTCAGCTTAAAGGGCAGTGCGCCGTCATTGATTGAAGCTGCCAGTGCCTTTGCGGAATCGGAGTCAAAGTTACCGGTAATGGTAGCCTGACCGCCGCTGATTACCTGATTGACCAGCGGTGTGGAAAGATGTACAAATCCGTCATTGGTGTTGAGCCAAATGGAAATGTAGCTGCCGAGCTGACGACTTGTTGCCTGCTCAAAAAGCAGTGCGCCCTCGTCGGTAAGGTTGAGGACAACGCAGTTTTCGTTGGTATCACCGCTCAGTGCCGCCTCAGCGGAAGCGATATGTTCGCCCTTTATCGAAACATTGAGCTGATTGTAATTTGAATCATAATAGATTTTTTCATCACCGACGGTCATTTCGTACACCGCATCGGGTGAGCCGTCAAAGAAAAACACTTCCGTACTTGCCGCCAGCTCATCAATTGTAGCCTGCGGATCCTGTACCTCTCCGTCTTTCCAGGGGAACGAAAGAATTACTCTGTCCTCTGCGGCATCAAGATACATCTCGTAATCGGTTATGTTTTTGTTTACAAGACGTGTTCCGAGAATATCTCTCAGAGTTTCCATCTGCTTATCAGTGGCATCTGTTCCTGCTTCAGGTCCGAATGTAACACTTACACCACCCTGAATGTCAGTGCCCCATCTAATGTCCTTTGCACCGCGGATATAGGTCTTTTTCAAGTCACCATAGCTTCCGTAAACGCCGAAAAACGACAGATACGAGAACAGCAGAATGGCGACGGCAAGAACTATCGCCCACGGCTTGCCGATTCGCTTCATGCTTTTTCCTCCTAAATTTTGCTTCGTCTTTTTGCTTCGCCCATAATCTGCGTAAGCACAACAAAATAATTATAAAATCGCAATTTAATTTTGTCAATGCAATTACTACAAATTATGCCCTGTTCCGCCTGTTTATTGTGCAATAAGCTTATCAAGATAAGATATTTTTGTGCAAACAGCGAGAATTTTTACTGCGGTTTTCAACTCATCGGGCGTAGGCGCTGTAGGTGCGATTCGTATATTACTGTCTTTGGGGTCTTTGCCGTAGGGGAATGTCGCTCCTGCCTTTGTCAGTGCCACACCTGCCTGCGCACAAAGGTCAACAATTTTTTTCGCACAGCCCTCCGGTGCTTCAAAGCTGATAAAATAGCCGCCGTCAGGGTCTGACCACTGGGCTATTCCCAAACCGCCCAACTCCTCCTTGAGCGTATTTGTCACCGCTTTAAATCTGGGTCTGAGTATTTCGGAATGTCTCTCCATTTGTCTTTCAAGTCCGCCGACTTTTTTAATGTATGTACAGTGGCGGTACTGATTTATCTTGTCGGGTCCTATGGACTGTACCGTCATACGTTCCTTGATTGCCTTGACATTGGTAACGGAGGTTGCCATGCCTGCAAGTCCTGCGCCGGGGAATGTAATTTTCGATGTGGAGAAATACATATAAACCATATTGGGATTTCCTGCCTTTTTGCATTCCTCCAAAAGGTTTAAAAGCTTTCTGTCCTCACCGAACAGATTGTGTGCAAAATAGGCATTGTCCCAGAAAATTCTGAAATCCGGTGCGGCAGGCTTCAAATTTGCGAAACGCTTTACCACCTCGTCGGAATATGTAATGCCGGTGGGGTTTGAGTATTTCGGCACACACCATATGCCCTTAATCATCGGGTCGTAGCTTACAAGGGTTTCAATGGTGTCCATATCCGGACCGTCCTCATGATACTTTATAGGTATCATTTTAATACCGCAATACTCGGTTATGGCAAAATGCCTGTCGTAGCCGGGACAGGGGCAGAGGAATTTTACATCTCCCTGCTGCGCCCAGGGTACACCGCCGAGCAGACCATGACCCATTGCAGAGGAAATTGTATCGTACATCATGGTAAGGCTTGAATTGCCGCCGACTATTATTTCATCGGTAGTAACACCGAATATATCGGCAAAAAACTGCTTTGCTTCCGCTATTCCGTCCAGTACGCCGTAGTTTCTCAGGTCTGTACCGTCCTCCGAAAACAGCTCACTTTCACTTGAAAGAACGTCAAACATCGGCATCGAAAGGGCAAGCTGCTCTTTGCTGGGGATTCCTCGCGTCATGTTGAGCTTCAGCTTCATGTCGCAGTATTTTTCATATTCCTTTTTCAGCTCATCGCGAAGTGCAACTGCTTCCTGCCGGGTTAGGTTTTTATAATCCAACTTAATCATCTCCTGATTAAAACTCTGCTGTGCCTGTTGTACGCGGGAACGGGATAACATCGCGGATATTGCTTATGCCTGTGAGATACATTATCATGCGCTCAAAGCCCAGTCCGAAGCCGCAGTGCTTATTGCCGCCGTATCTGCGCAGGTCGAGATACCACCAGTAGTCCTCCTCGTTAAGTCCAAGCTCACCCATTCTTTCAAGAAGAACATCAAGGCGTTCCTCTCTCTGACTGCCGCCGACGATTTCACCGATGCCGGGTACAAGCAAATCCATTGCCGCAACGGTCTTGCCGTCATCATTAAGGCGCATATAGAAGCTCTTGATTTCTTTCGGATAATCGGTGACAAATACGGGGCACTTGAATACCTGCTCCGTAAGGTATCTTTCATGCTCGGTTTGCAGGTCTGTTCCCCACTCAACCTTGTATTCA
This sequence comes from uncultured Eubacteriales bacterium, assembly GCA_964500965.1. Lineage (GTDB taxonomy): Bacteria > Bacillota > Clostridia > Oscillospirales > Acutalibacteraceae > JAISGQ01. Next base: position 46,138 of record CAZCQZ010000003.1, read on the forward strand.
AAATTATCGTTGTTCTTTTGGAGAAGCTCTACCGCTTCGGTATATGTGACGTGCGCAAACTCCGAGTTGAGAACGTGATTGAGACGCTCTTTCAAGCCTTTGTCAACAAAGCTGTTGAAGAAATCAATATCCTGCGGACAGGTTTCAAGAACATGGGCAATTATTGCTTTTATCATGTCCCTTGCAAGCTCCATATCGTCGTTGAGGTCTGCGAATGCTATTTCAGGCTCTATCATCCAAAACTCGGCCGCATGGCGCTGAGTGTAGGACTTTTCGGCACGGAATGTCGGTCCGAAAGTATAAATCTTGCCGAATGCCATTGCCATACATTCGCCCTCAAGCTGACCGGAAACGGTAAGTGAGGTGTGCTTCTGGAAGAAATCCTGAGAATAATCAATGCTTCCGTCCTCGTTTACGGGAGGATTTTTCATATCAAGGGTTGTTACCTGGAACATCTCACCTGCACCCTCGCAGTCACTTCCGGTGATGAGGGGTGTATGTGCATAAACAAAGCCGCGCTCCTGGAAAAACTTGTGAATCGCATAAGCCGCCGCCGAACGAACTCTGAACGCCGCGCTGAATGTATTTGTTCTGGGTCTGAGATGAGCTATCGTTCTAAGAAATTCCATTGAATGGCGTTTCTTCTGAAGCGGATATTCCGGTGCGGATATTCCCTCAACTTCAATCTTTTCGGCGTGGATTTCAAAAGGCTGCTTTGCTTCGGGTGTGAGCAACAGCTCACCGGTTACAACCAGCGCCGCGCCTACGTTCTGCTTTGCGATTTCCTTGAAATTGTCAATCTTGCCGTCCTCAAAAACTATCTGCACGCCCTTAAAGCAGCTTCCGTCGTTAAGGTCGATAAAGCCCAGCACCTTTGAATCTCTTATGGTGCGCACCCAACCGGCAACCGTAACGGTTGTGCCGCCAAGCTCCTGTGCGGACTTGTAAAGCTTGCAAATTTCTGTCCTTTTCATTATTCTTCCTCCATATCTAAGCAAACACCGTTTTCGATATTTGCTATCATATCTATTCTGGTTTTATGCTTGCCGCCCTCAAAAGGTGTATTAAGGAAAATATCCACAAGTTTTATCGCCTTTTCCGTTTCAAGCACTCTCGCACCCATGCACATTACATTCGCATCATTGTGCCGTCTGGTAAATTCGGTGGAAAACTCATCAGAACAAACTGCGGCGCGAATACCTTTCACCTTGTTTGCCGCCATTGACATTCCGATTCCCGTTCCGCAGATAAGTATTCCGCGCTCCGTTTCACCGCTTACTACCTTTTGGCACAGGTCGTATGCGTAAACGGGATAGTGGACTGACTGCGTGGAATGACAACCCACATCAATGTAGTCAACACCCTTTTCGTCAAGGTGCTTCATGACCTCGCATTTCAGCTCATAGCCTGCATGGTCGCATCCGATAGCTATCATTTTATCAGCTCCTGTTTATCATTATATTATTGACGTTTTTTCAATTCTCTTTCAGCCTGAGGAAGTCTGAGATATATGGGCTGAAGCTCTTTTGCTTCCGTATAAGCTTCAGTCATATTCTCCGCTGCCGCCGCAACTCCGTACGCACTCTGCATACGGACGTTTTCCGGCGCAAGAATAAGTTTATCATATGTCATACTGTTTTTGCAAATGACCGCTCCGTCACCTGCCAGAACTACGGTTTCGTTCATCTCCGCCAGCTCCTTTTCAAGCTCGGCTATGGAGATTGCTCTGTCCTCACAAAGGCGTATGGGCTTTCCGTTTTCAAACCTGAAAAGCGCGTTATACACCTGCTGACATCTCGCGTCCATAACAGCGCATACAACGCCGTTGTTTATCTGCGCTGTCAGCGCAATCGCCGCAAGTGTTGACACCCCTGAGCATTTGATATTATTTGTAAAAGCAAGTCCCTTTACGGTCGCCACACCAATCCTAACTCCGGTAAATGAGCCCGGACCTGCCGACACGGCAATCAAATCCAGGTCATCAATGGCAACTCCCGCACCTTTCAGGGTACTTTCGACCATTGGCATAAGGGTCTGGCTGTGGGTTAAGCCGATATTGAGAAAGCTTTGGGCAATGAGCTTTCCGTTATCCGTAACGGCGCAGGAGGCAGACACCGCCGAACTGTCCAATGCAAGTATTCTCATTTCAATACCTCCGCTTCGTCTGTCACTGTGAACACTCTGCTTTCGCAATCGTCGCCCTGACTTATTTCGATTTTTATTGCGGATTCGGGAATTGCAGAATCAATATTCTCGCTCCACTCGATTACCACTACACCGTTTCCGACATAGTCAAAGAAACCCGTTTGGTAAAGGTCCTCCCAAGTTTCTATTCTGTACATATCGAAATGGTAAAGCCTGCATCTGCCGCAATGTTCATGGACAAGTGCAAAGGTCGGACTGCTGACATCTCTTTTGTCAACTCCCAGTCCTTTTGCCAATCCTCTTGTAAATGTTGTCTTTCCCATGCCCAGTCCGCCGTAAAGCGCAATCACTTCACGCCCTTTAAGCTTTCCTGCCAGCTCAAAGCCCAGCTTTTCTGTCTCATGAGAGTTTTTCGTTTCATAAATATATTTCATATCAAAACAGTCCGCTTATCTTTGAATCGGTATTTACGTCAATCTTTGTTGCCGCAGGCACTTTAGGCAAGCCGGGCATTGTCATTATATCCCCTGCCAGCGCAACAACAAAGCCTGCGCCGTTTGAAAGTCTTACAGACTTTATGGTTATATTAAAGCCGCTCGGTCTGCCCAGCAATGCAGGATTATCGGAAAGGGAATACTGGGTCTTCGCCATGCATACCGGCATATCCTTTGCAAGCTCCTCGATTGCCGCTATCTCACGGTTTGCCGCCGCGGTAAATTCAACTCCGTCCGCGCCGTAGATGTTTCTTGCCACTGCCGTGATTTTTTCTTTTATTGTCGCTTTCACATCGTATATCGGCGTAAAGTCATTTTTCTTTTCACAGGCATCGCATACTTTTTCGGCAAGCTCCGTGCCGCCCTTGCCGCCGTTTGCAAAAACATCGGAAAGAGCAAAATCCGCGCCAAGCTCAATGCAGTAATTTTTAATGTAGTCAAGCTCCTCCTGCGTATCGGTAAGGAATCGGTTTATTGCCACGACAACCGGTACTCCGTACTTTTTCAGATTTTCGATATGCGCTCCCAGATTTACTATACCGCGCTTTAACGCATCCATGCTGTCATCGGCAATCTTCGGGTTTTCTCTGCCGTTGTATTTAAGCGCTCTCACCGTTGCCACAAGTACGATTGCAGAGGGTGCAAGCCCTGCCATGCGGCACTTTATATCGAGGAACTTTTCTGCTCCCAAATCAGAGCCGAAGCCTGCTTCGGTAATGCAATAGTCCGCAAGCTTTAAGCCGAGCTTTGTGGCTCTTACGGAATTACAGCCGTGGGCTATATTTGCAAAAGGTCCGCCATGCATGAGAGCCGGTGTGCCCTCAAGGGTCTGCACAAGATTCGGCTTTATTGCGTCCTTGAGCAGTGCGGTCATTGCCCCCTCGGCATTTATGTCCTTTGCAAAAACCGGCGCGCCGGAATATGTATATGCTATAAGTATATTTCCGAGCCGTTTTTTCAGGTCATCAATATCGGAAGCAAGACAGAGAATCGCCATTACTTCGCTGGCAACCGTTATAATAAATCCGTCTTCTCTGGGTACACCGTTTGACTTGCCGCCCAGACCTATGGTTATATTTCTCAATGCACGGTCATTCATATCAAGGCATCTTTTAAAGGTGATTCTTCTGGGGTCTATGCCCAGCTCATTGCCCTGCTGTAAATGATTGTCAAGCATTGCACAAAGGAGGTTATTTGCCGCTGTTATGGCGTGCATATCTCCGGTAAAGTGAAGATTTATATCCTCCATGGGGATTACCTGACTGTAGCCGCCGCCGGCGGCACCGCCCTTAACCCCGAAAACAGGACCTAATGACGGCTCTCTCAATGCGATTACAGCCTTTTTGCCGATATGCGCCATAGCCTGTCCCAGTCCGATTGTTGTGGTGGTTTTTCCCTCTCCTGCCGGAGTGGGGTTTATAGCCGTCACAAGCACAAGCTTTCCGTCCCTGCCCTTTGAAAGACGTTCTATCGCTTCCTCGGTAATTTTCGCTTTGTACGGTCCGTACAGTTCCAAATCGTCATTTGTGATGCCCAACGTTTCCGCAATTTTTTCGATTTTATAAATTTTGGCGTTCTGTGCTATCTCAATATCGGTAAGCATAGTATACCCTCCAAATTTTATTGTTAAAAGATTATAACACATTATTCATAATGTTTAAAGTATTTTGCTTGAATTAAGTCGAAGTTAAATATATAATATTCAGTGTCACAGACAAAAAAATTTGGTAAAGATACCTTTTCATTATATTCAAAACGGGGTGATAGTGTGCAAAAAGTTCTTTCTTTTCTTAAAAAAACGGGCTTTGCCGTGCTTAAATACATAAAATCAACCTATATCGCACTTTGGATTACCGTTCTTTGCGCTTCGGTTTTCAGCTGTATGCTTGTTTACAGCGCAACTCGTGACAACGGTTCACGAAGAATTGCCGTTCAGCTTATAGCCTGTATTGTCGGTTACATCGGTGCCGTGGTCATATCCACCATGGACTATGAGCGGCTCGGTGAGCTGTGGTATCTTATTGCCGCCGTGTGCGTGAGTCTGGTTCTGGCTACCTTTGTAGTCGGCGTTAAAGGTAACGAGCTGGCGGACGATAAGGCGTGGCTTCGTATTTTCGGCGTCAGCTTTCAGCCCTCGGAGCTTATGAAAATCGGCTTTATTGTCACATTTTCCTATCACTTATCCCTAACCATAAAGGCAGGGCACATAAATTCCATTCCTCATCTGCTTCTGGTTGTCGGTCACGGTCTTATTCCGGTCGTGCTGATTCTGCTACAGGGTGATACCGGTAACGCCATGATTTTTGCTCTGATATTCGCTTTTATGATTTTTTGCAGCGGCATCGACTGGAAATACATCGCACTCGTTGTTATCGTCGCATTGTGCGCAGTGCCGTTTATTTGGCAAAAGCTTCCCTCGTTCCAGAGGGAACGTTTCCGCGCCGTTTATTTTCCGCAGGAGGGTGACGAGCTCGGCGCTCTCTATCAGCAGACCCTCGGAAGAATGGCTCTCGGCTCCGGCGGCATTACCGGTCAGGGCTGGAAACAGGGTGCTCTTGTTCAGTCGGGTATTATCCCCGAAGATTATACAGACTTTATATTTACCGTTTGCGGCGAAGAATTCGGACTTATCGGGTGCGTATTTATCCTGCTGATTGAAGTCTCGATTATTATTCTCGCTCTGCGCGCCGGTCTGACCGCTCGTGACAATATGGGCAAATTTATCTGCCTCGGCTTTATTGCGCTTATCGCAACCCAGACGATTTTCAATGTCGGAATGTGCCTTGTTGTACTCCCCGTTATCGGTATTACATTGCCGTTTATAAGCGCCGGCGGTTCTTCAAGTATGTGTCTTTATTTCGGATTCGGGCTTATCTTAAGCGTGTATATGCGGCGTAATGAAGCAAAATTGCGGATATGAATATAGGGGGCTGTGAAAAACTTACGTTTTTTACAGCCCCTTATAATATATTATTGAGCTTCGGCATTTGGCTTTCTTTAAGATGCTCCATTGCAAGTTTTATTTCCACACAGCACCTTTTAAACTGTCCTTCGTCCGTTGTTCGCACCTCATCCAACGCTCCTATAAGTGCAGTGACCTCCTCAAGCTCATTGTGGTCAAAATACAGTGCCGCCGTTTCGCTGTAACGCTCCCATTCCCTTTCAAGCTCCGATGTGCTGCCGTTGCCGTTATAAATTCTATCCGTCATTTCCGTTATATCATCGGCAAAGCCTGTGGCATAAACAGATGAAGCTATACACACCACTGCCAGAAATACGGCTATAACCGCTCCGCTTATAAATCTGCTCATTTATTTTCTTTCCTCACTATTTTGTATTTTCCGTCCTCCGACGCTACCATAATGTATACGTCCTCAAGCTCGGTTTTTTCCTTTTTTAATGTCTCGGCAATTTTTTCCTCGCTCCATGTGACAAGCTGCATGGAGTTTTTTTCTATGCAACCGTCATCAATCACCAGAGCATACATTGGCGTTATTTTCTCCTTGCTTCCGCTTTTTTCAAGTATGCTCAACACTCCGTCCGTCTCAACAACCGCATACTCCACTTCGTCGATGTCGAATATCCCGTTCTTGCGAAGCTCCTCAAACAAATCCTCGTTTGAAAAACGGATTTTTTTCATCGCCTGCTGGTCTATCTCTCCCCTGACTATTACCACAACCGGTTTACCGCTGACTACATGGCGCAATCCGCTGTTTTTAAGCATTATATACGACAGCCCAAGCTCCAGTAAAACCAGGGTTAATATGGGCATTACGCCGGTCAGGAGCGGCGTTCCTATATCCTGCATGGGGATTGATGCAACGTTTGAAATCATCAGCGTTACAACCAGTTCAGCCGCCTGCATTTCTCCGATTTGCCGCTTTCCCATTATTCTGATTGCAAATACCACAAGCGCAAACAGCAATGCGGTTCTTATTACCAATACAAGCATATTTTCTTCCTTTCGCTTTTTTGTTATTATGTGCGAAAAAAAGAAAAAGTGCCCTGAAAGGGCACTTGCATAAATTTACCTGCGCTTCTTTTTAAAGGTTGTTCCGTCATCAAGCAGACCGTTCATATATTCAAAGGATTCTTTAAGCTCCGAAAGCTTTTCAAAATCGCGTCTGTACACCTCGATGACCCAGGTGGGATTGTTGTTGAATTTGTCCAGTATGCACTTCATTCTGTAATAATCCATGTTTCCGCGACCGGGCAACATACAATCACGCATGGCACTGTTATCACTGCAATGAATATGGACTATGCTGTCCCCTATTTTTTCAAGAAAATCGTAGGGGTCGTAGCCGCTTCTTATTGCCTGCTTTACATCAAACACGAATTTCCCGTATTTTCCAAGCTGATTTTTCATTTTCAGAAGAAAATCCGGATTCTGGCTTCTGTGAAGATTTACATTTTCCTGCGCAAGAGTTACTCCCATTTTTTCGCCGCACTCGGCGATTTTCAGGAAGCGTTCAATATATTTTCCGTCGGGAACATTGCCCGGAAGCCTGTCTCCGTGCAAAACAACCACCGACGCATCCAGCTTATTTGCTGCATAAAAATACTGCTTATAGGTTTCAAGCATATCCGTAAAGCGGCGTTCATAGTCCGAAAAGAACATGAACGGCTCCATTTGTGACGAATAAGGGTGAACGGAATACACCGTGCCGCCGCTTTTTTTGATGAGCCTGGCAATATATCTGACATATGAAGCTTCAAGCTCGGATGAGGTATTGAAAAAAACCTCAAACTCCCTCACGCCCATATCAATCAATGTCGAGATAGAGCGTTCGGTCAGCATCGGATATAAACAGGCTGTCGAAACACCAACCTTCATTGTATCATCCTTCCCGGCAATAATTACCTTTGCTTCTTTTTCTGCGTTATGTTATCATAATGGCGGTGAATCATTATGAAAATTATTAACGGCATTTATTTACAACTCCAAAATCTAACCTGGCTTGCTGTGCGGATTTTACAGGCTACAAACTGCATTTTCTGCATTACTCTGCTTTCTGCACTGGCATTTACACTTTTTCCCGATATTGCATCGGATCCGGTTAACGCCGCGCTTATTGCCGATGAGCTGCTCCATGCCTCAACCAGACTTCTGACTCTCGGCATCATTTCCGCTTTTGCCTCCGACATAGCCGTCCGTATTTGATTATACTATTTCTAAAATAGAATTTCAAGCTATTTGTCACTTAAAAGTCTAAGTCTGCCATTTTGCAAAATCTAATCTCTGTTTTTCAGATATATCACAACCGAAACAATCGCACCGACAACTAAATAAACTCCGATAACAGCACAGAACATTTCCGCCAGCATACCGATTACCCAAATATCTTTAACGGCGGAGAAAATCCACCCTGTCAGTGCGCCTATTCCCGCATACAGCACGATTGACACTATCAGTCCCATGAGACTTGAAGCCATTGAGCTTAATGGAAAGAACGCTTTCATATCTATTGCCCTCTTTTATAATACTGCTTTCCGTAAATCTTTAATCGGGAAGCAGTATTATTGTAATGCTTTTAGTACTTTAAAGTCAATACGTACCGTGAATATTATAAAAATTTGTTAATTCGGACATTTTGCGGAAACTCGACGAAAATGTCCGAATATATTTTATATATACGGTTTGGAGGTGCTATATGGATTTTTTACAGCTTTTAACGCAGGCTTTCGGCAGTGTTGTTTATTTGCTTTTGGGTTTATCGGGGAACGGCTCTTTTCCGCGCCGTCTGAGCAGTGCCGAGGAAAGCAGGTACATTGCTCTCATGCAACAGGGTGACGAAAATGCACGCAGCAAGCTGATTGAACATAATCTCAGGCTCGTTGCGTACATAAACCGCAAATATTACTCACTTTCAAACGATATTGATGACCTGATTTCTATTGGCACTATCGGCCTTATCAAGGCTGTGGACACCTTTTCCCCCGACAAGGGAATACGGCTTTCCTCCTATGCCTCACGCTGTATTGAAAATGAAGTGCTGATGCATCTGCGTTCATCAAAAAAGAACGCTTCAAACATTTCCATAAGCGAGCCTATCGAAACCGACAGGCAGGGCAACACCATCACAATGATTGACGTTATTGCCGACAGCACGGTGCTGGCTGATGTCCTCGAAACCAAGCTCCAAAGCGAAAAGCTGAGAAAATGTCTTTCCGGGCTTTCCGACAGCCGCTGCCGCGAAATAATTATACGCCGTTACGGTCTTGACGGCAGCGAATCCCTAACCCAAAAGGAGCTTGCAGACAAATTCAACATATCCCGTTCTTATGTTTCAAGACTCGAAAAGAAAGCTCTGACAGAGCTTGCGGACATGATGAACCGGAACGATGAAAAAATTTAAATATTTCTGTTGACAGCGTAACAATGTTATGCTAGTATATGTGCGTAACATTGTTACGAAAGGAGGTCAACAGTGAGCAACGACAGTCTGATTTCAAAAAAAGAACTGCTTCTGAGGTACAACATTTCTTACGGAGCTTTATACCGCTGGAAGCGGAAGGGACTTATTCCCGATGACTGGTTTATCAAAAAATCCACATCGACAGGACAGGAAACCTTTTTCCCGGAAAAGCTTGTATGCGAAAGAATCGAAATGATTCTGGGTATGAAAGAGGAAATACAGCTTGATGAGCTGGCAAGACGGCTTTCGGGCGAAGATAAAAAGAACGAGCTTATCATTTTGGACACCGAATTCGGCAAAAAATCATTCAGGCTTTGCGATGTCAAAGCTATCTCCATTTGCGGAGATAACGGAAACGGTCGTGACATCACCGACGATATTAAAGAAATGCTTAAAAATCTGTAAAGTTTTGAAAAGGAAGGTAATTTTATGCATATTTCAGGAAGCGGTCATATTCCCTCCGGAGAGTTTAACGAGGGTATCAGCATAAGCGGTAGCGGCAAAATCAACGGAAATATCCGCTGTACATCACTTTCATGTTCCGGTGCGGCGAAAAGTGCCGGGGACATTTTCTGTACCGGCATGGCAAAGGTATCCGGTGCGGTAAGATTTGACAAGTCATTACACGCCGAAGATATTCGCGTCAGCGGCTCAATTCACATTGGTGAAAACTGTACTGCCGACAATAGCATACACCTTTCCGGCAGTGTAAAATGCGATGGTAATATTAAATGCACCACGCTGCATTCTTCGGGATTCTTGCAAGTCTCCGGCGGAATTGAGGCGGAAAATGTTGAAATCTCCGGTAGCGTTAATTGCGCCGGTCTGCTCAACGCAGAAAAAATTGAAATCACCATCAACGATACACCTTTAGACATCGGCAGTATCGGCGGCAGTGACATAAAAATCCATATGCACAATCCGGCACGGGTAAAGCGTTTGCCCCTGTTTTCAAAGCTGGTCGCAGGAAACGGACTTACGGTGCGTGAATCTATCGAGGGCGACGTTATCGCTTTGGAAGGCGTTACAGCTCCGCTGGTAACCGGCAGAATCGTTGCAATCGGTGCCGGCTGTAATATTGACACGGTACAGTACAGCGAAGATATTGAGATAAGTCCCGATGCAAAAGTCGCAAAATGCGAAAAGATTTAGCACTACATAAAAACGGCTTGCCGATATGACGGCGAAAAGCAAAAGCTGCCGAAATTTGCTCGTAAAAAGGCTTCACTTTTTGTTAGCAAATTTCGGCAATTCTATTTTAAATTTATCAAGACTATGCTAAAATATGTATAAGTAAAATGTTGAAAAGATAATTTTTAACGGACAACGGGAGAAAATACTATGATAATTAACTGCGTATGGGAGCATAACGGAAACGACACTCTGCTTTATGCTGTGGATTTTACCGGTGCATACACCCGTGGCGAATCACTTGAAATAGCAAAGACAAAGATGACGCAGGAAATAGCCTCCTATTGCAAATGGCTGGGAACTGACACAAGGGTAAAAGCCGAAATCGTAATTGTCGAAGAAAAATGTTCCCGGCTTGCTGTTTGCGATGCAGATTCCGATGTGCTTTTTGAAAACGAAAAAGTACCGCTGACAATAGATGAATACGAAAAACTGAAAAGTCTTGCATTGAAATCTGCAAAGGATTTTCTTTTGCTGTACGAATCTGTTCCCGACAAAAACGCTTTTGCCGCACCGCAGCGCAAGACCTTTTACGGACAAGCTCCCCACACGGCGAATGAAATGTATGAACACACAAAAAACGTAAACAATTATTATTTTTCGGAGATAAATGTTGATACCGATAATAACGGCAATATATGAATGTCGCAAACGTGGATTTGAAACGCTTGAATCTATGCCCGATTTTCTTCAAAACGCCGTCATTGCAGGCAGCTATGGTGAGGACCGGTCACTGCGCAAGGTACTGCGCCGCTTTATCTGGCATGACCGAATCCACGCAAAAGCCATGTATCGACTGACTGTAAAGCTGTTTGGAACAGAGAATGCGGTAAATCCGTTTTGCTTTTGATTGGAGTATAGCTATGAAGATTGAATACGAAGACGTCATCCTCAGAGATATGATTGAATCCGACATTGAAGACTATGTACGCTGGTTTACCGCCGAAACCGAGTGGTCGGAAACCGATGCACCGTGGGAGCCTATTGAATCGGACGAAGAAACAGAGCGTACATTCTGGCGCGAATACTATGAGTCCGTGAAAGAACTCCCCGACGATGTTCGCCGTCCAAAATTTGAGATTGAATGGAACGACAGACACATCGGCTGGGTATGCTCCTATCCCATTGACGAAAATTACGAATGGATTGGCGAGCTCAAAGACGGTCAGACAGTCTATCTTGCCATTGGCATTGACATTTGCGAACACACTGTTTGGGGTAACGGTATCGGCACAAACGCCCTGCGTGCTTTTATTAACTACTGCTTTGAAAAGGGTGTGGACGAGCTTTACACACAAACCTGGTCGGGCAATGTCCGTATGCTCCGCTGTGCCGAAAAGCTCGGCTTCGTGGAGTGTAACCGTAACATCGGCACACGAGAGATTAACGACCAGAAATATGACGGATTGACATTCAGATTGAAGCGATTTTAAGTGAACCGTACTTCAAGTACATCGGAAGATATTTTTGTATACACGGCTTGATTTATCGGTATTGTACAGAGAGTATGTTGCATTTTTCAAAGAGAAAGTTGCTGTAAAAATTTTCCGCTTTTGCCGTGTACGATAAGACAGTAATTTGCAACCCCGTGCTGAAGGTTGCAAAGCGGTACTGAGTATACGCCATTAGATTAAAAACTATACTTCAAAGACGGAGGACACATTCATGATTATATGGATCAGCGGTGCGTATGGAGTGGGAAAATCCACACTTGCAGAAGCGATGGCGGCACAAATGGAAAACGCACTGATTTTTGATGCAGAGGAAGTGGGCAATGCGGTTCGGGGAAATTACCCCAATTGTCCCTATGGTTATATTTTTGAGGATTATCCCTTATGGGCAGAGTTTTGCTATCTTCTTCTGAAAGACATCCATACGAAATTCCAAAAGGATATTCTTGTTCCTATGACGCTACTCAGGAAAGAATCCTATCAGATCATTCAAAGGCTAAAAAATGATAATATCCAAACTGAATTGATTATTCTTGAAGCAGATCATAAGACCCTCCACGACCGTATTCTGAGCCGTGGAGAAGAGGAAGGCTGCTGGTGTATGGAGAATATCGACTTGGCTATCGCCGGTACTGCCTCTTTGCCCGGCATACATATTTCTACCGATAATGTATCCGTCGAAGATTTGGTAAGGCTTGTTTTTGCAAAATTCGGTATTAACTGTAAACGGCAAGACTGAAAATCCATACTTGAGAAGATAGAATATGAATTATATTACAATTTATAATAGCAAATTATATCTCAAAAAGGACTACAAGATTACCTTTTCGGTATTCTTATAGTCCTTGCTTTTTAGAACTGTTTTTACAGCCCCTCTTTTTATCTTTCATTCATCGGAATGTATTCTCTGCGTTCTGCGATATTCATATATGCCGGGCGGATTATCTTGCCGACGTTGATGTTTTCCTCAATAAGGTGTGCGCTCCAGCCTGCGATTCTTGCTATGGCAAAAATCGGAGTGTAAAGCTCCAGCGGAAGATTGAGCATCTTATAAACAAAGCCGCTGTAAAAGTCAATATTTGCGCTGACACCCTTGTAGGTCTTTCTTTTCTTCCCTATCACCTGCGGTGCTATACGCTCAACAATTGAATACATTTTATATTCATTTTCAAAGCCCTTTTCTTCCGCAAGGCTCTTAACAAAGCTTCTGAATACTCGTGCTCTGGGGTCGGAAAGCGAATAAATAGCGTGACCCATTCCGTAGATAAGTCCGGTTTTATCGAAAGCTTTTTTCTCAAGAATATTTTCAAGATATTGGGTTATCTGTTCTTCGTCTGTCCAGTCGTCAAGGGTATTCATCATATCGTCAAACATCTGCACAACCTTGATGTTTGCACCGCCGTGCCGCGGTCCTTTAAGCGAACCCAGTGCCGCGGCAATGACCGAATAGGTGTCAGTACCCGACGAAGCAACAACGTGGGTGGTAAATGTAGAGTTATTACCACCGCCGTGCTCTGCATGAAGCACCAGTGCAAGGTCAAGTATTCTGGCTTCAAGCTCTGTGTAGCTGCTGTCCGGTCTGAGCATATATAATATATTTTCCGCCGTGGAAAGCTCCGGACGCGGAGTGTGAATAAAAAGACTACCGTTATTGTGGTAATGCTCGTAAGCCTGATAGCCGTACACGGAAAGCAGCGGAAACAGCGCAATTAGCTGTAGGCACTGGCGAATAACATTTGGCAATGAGGTATCGTTTGCATTGCCGTCATAGGAATACAGCGTAAGAACGCTTCTTGCAAGAGCGTTCATCATATCAAAGCTGGGAGCTTTCATAATAATATCACGCACAAAGCTTGTGGGCAGACTTCTGTATCCTGCAATAACAGCGCAAAATTCCTGAAGCTGCTCGTAATTCGGCAGCTCACCGAAAAGCAAAAGGTACGCCGTTTCCTCAAACCCAAAGCGTTTATCCTCAAGGAATCCTCTTGTAAGCTGGTTAATGTCATAACCACGGTAAAAAAGCTGACCGTCACAGGGGATTCTCTCCCCGTTTTCTTCTTTCATCGACTGTATTTCGGAGATTTCCGTAAGACCTGTAAGAACACCTCTGCCGTCAAGGTCGCGCAGTCCGCGTTTGACTTCATATTTACTGTAAAGAGAGGTATCAATAGAGCTGCTCTTTACACATTTTTCCGAATAACGCTCTATGGTCGGCGTTATTTTCGTAAACTCTGTGCTGTTGTTCAAAATCATAATTCCATCTCCTATTCATCAGTTGGCGAAAGTTTATGCATCACCTTGTTTATCGTTCGTATTGCGCTTTCAAGCTCGTCGATTTCTTCATCGCTCAGCTTTTCAAAAGCTTTTTTCACATATTCGGAAAAGCATTTTCGTCTGGCTTTGATGTAGTCAACAGTGTCCTCCGACAGCTCCGATAATATAATTCGCCTGTCATTCACGTCGTGATGTCTGCTGATATGCCCCTGAGTTGCCAGCTTGCCGATTATCTTTGTCATTTGTTGCTTTGTTACATGCAACGAATCCGCAAGTTCGGTCATTGTAAGCGGTCCGTCCATTGCCAGCTTGCACATTGTATACATCTGAAGCACCGAAAATTCATCTCTGAAACGTTCTTCAAAAGGTCTTGAAAAATGCTCCGAAACGAGAATAAGCATATCCGCAATTTCTTCACTTACTTGCGCCGGAAACTCCGTCATGATACCGCCTCCGCAGAATTGGTAAGCTTTTGTTTACTATTTATTATAGTCATTTTTGATTCTTCAGTCAATTAAAATTTGTGAATTTTTGTTTAACGTTATCGCAGGATTCTGTATATTATTATTGCAAATTATATTCAGATTTGATATACTGTACCTGAGGTGAACTCGATGAAGTATAATGTTTCAATATCCGGCGACAATCTTGAATGGCTTTACTCTCCTGATTGGGAATATCACAACTACGGCATATGCAAGAGACATCTGCAAATGATTATCCCCTATCGCCAACACTGGAACAACAACGAATCATTTCCTCTGATTTTATACATTCCCGGTTCTGCATGGCTGAAGCAGGAAATGTACAACGATATTCCGAAGCTCGTAAAACTTGCGGAAAAGGGATTTGCTATCGCCGCAATGGAATATCGCGAAGCAACTATTGCAAAATTTCCGGCGCAGGTCGATGATGTCATCAACGCGGTGAACTTTTTGAGCCAAAAAGCAGCAGAGCTTCACATTGATATGACCAACTTTTTTCTTATGGGAAATTCCTCCGGTGGTCATATTGCCATGATGTCAATGCTTCTTGATGCTAACACTCTGTGTAAGCCGCTTCCGAGTATACGCGGTGTTATTTGTGAATGCGGCTCAACTGACATCGGAATTTGTGCAGCATCTCCCCTCCCTCCATGGATGAGCAAGCGCCCTACCGAAATCTTGCTCGGTGTTGACAGCATCGAAGATAACCAATCGACTGCTATGAAAGCATCATGTGATATGTACATAACCGAAGGCGTTCAGCTTCCTCCCGTTCTGCTTCTACACAGTGACTGCGACCCGATTGTTTCCGTTGAAAATAGCCGCAAGCTGTACAATAAGCTTGTCGCAACCGGTCATGACGTTACATACTATGAGTTGCAGGACAGTCATGCACACTGTGGTTCTATATACTTCAGTGACCCTGTTTTGGACATTGTTACTCAATTTCTCAAATCAAATACCGATGCTAATATTTGATATTATACGCGAAAATAAAGCACTCACATTTTACAATGTGAGTGCTTTACTGTTATGGTAAATTAAGTATTAAACCAGCTCGATAATGCACATCTCGGCTGCATCACCGCGACGAGGACCGGTCTTAATGATGCGGGTGTAACCGCCATTACGTCCTTCGTACTTGGGAGCAATCTCATCAAACAGCTTCTTTACGACATCTTCCTTAGTGATGAAAGCCATCGCATTTCTCTTGTTTGCGAGGTTATTCTCCTTTGCAACAGTGATGAGGCGCTCTGTAAGTGCTCTTACTTCCTTTGCTCTGGTAACAGTAGTCTCTATCTTGCCGTTTTCAAGCAGATAAGTAACCATTCCTCTGAGCATGGAAATTCTGTGAGAAGAAGCTCTGCCGAGCTTTCTTGTTCCGGGCATCGTATTCACTCCTTTTGGGTGTTATCATGTTAATGGTCATGACTGCGGCATTACTCTGCCGAGTACAGACCCGTCAAATTCATTCGTCCTCTTTTCTCAGGGAATAGCCCAGGGAATTAAGCTTGCCCAGGACTTCCTCAAGAGATTTGCGTCCGAGGTTACGAACCTTCATCATATCCTCTTCGGTCTTGCTGATGAGATCCTCAACTGTGTTGATACCTGCACGCTTGAGGCAGTTAAATGAACGAACACTGAGGTCAAGTTCTTCAATTGTCATCTGAAGCACTTTTTCACTGCCGGTTGAAGCAGATTCGACCATGATTTCAGTACCGACAACGTTTTCGGACAAATCCACAAAGAGATTCAGGTGCTCGGTAAGTACCTTTGCTCCCAGTGAAACTGCCTCCTGTGCATTAATGGTACCGTTGGTCCAGACCTCTAAGGTAAGCTTGTCAAGATCGGTTACATTACCTACGCGGGTATTTTCAACGCGGTAATTTACCTTGGTGACAGGTGCATAGATTGAGTCAACTGCCAGAGTATCGACAACGTTCTGAGGGAACATCGCCTTATTACGCTCTGCGGAGACATAACCTCTGCCTGTGTCAATGGTAATCTCCATGACAAACTTAGCTCCCTGTGCCAGGGTGCATATATGCATATCGGGGTTGAGTATCTCTACCTCGCTGTCGCATACGATGTCCTTTGCGGTTATTACTCTCTCGCCTTCGGCTTCAATCATAAGCTTTTTCGGACCTGCGCCGAGCAGCTTTGCCGTAAGCCCTTTAATGTTGAGGATAATTTCCGCAACGTCTTCTTTTACACCGGGAATGGTGGAAAACTCGTGACGAACACCGTCTATCTTTATGCTGGTTACTGCTACGCCCTCAAGTGATGAAAGCAGTACGCGGCGAAGCGAGTTGCCGAGAGTCGTACCATAGCCCTTTTCAAGCGGTTCAACAACGAAACGTCCGTAGGTACCGTCCGCTGCAAGCTCAGCTATTTCGATAATGGGCTTCTCAATCTCAATCATTAAAACCCCTCCTTGTCGTTATTATAGCACAATGTCATGTGGAAAAATGACATCTCTTGTGTAACCTCCGATAATTCTTTATTATTGTTTTCATGCAGCAAATGCTGCATGAAAACATATATTGGGGAAAACGGTTGATTACTTGGAATAAAGCTCGACGATAAGGGTTTCTTCAACCTCAAGGTCAATATCCTCTCTGTTCGGGATGTCAATAACCTTTGCCTTGAGATTATCCCTGTCAAGGTCAAGCCATCTGACAATGGGCTTTGCAGCGGTTGCTTCAAGAACAGCCTTAATCTTTGCGCTGTCCTTGCTTGCCGGTGCAATGGAGATAGTCTCGCCGACCTTGGTGAGGTAGGAGGGAATATCAACGCGCTTGCCGTTGATTTGGAAATGACCGTGTACAACAAGCTGACGAGCCTCAGCTCTGGAAGACGCCCAACCGAGTCTGTAGACTATGTTGTCAAGGCGGCTCTCAAGGATTCTGAGAAGGTTCTCACCGGTAATGCCCTGCTTGTGGGTAGCCATTTCATAATAATGGCGGAACTGATTCTCCAGAACGCCATAGTAACGCTTTGTAAGCTGCTTGGCTCTGAGCTGGAGTCCGTATTCGGAAGTCTTTTTACGACCCTGGCCGTGCTGACCGGGGACATAGCTTCTGCGCTCAAATGCGCATTTTTCAGTGTAGCAGCGATCGCCCTTGAGGAAGAGCTTCTTGCCCTCTCTACGGCAAAGTCTGCATGCGGGACCTGTATATCTTGCCATTTAAGGTTGCACCTCCGTAAATTTTTAACTAGACGCGGCGTCTCTTCGGGGGACGGCATCCATTGTGGGGAATCGGGGTAACGTCCTTTATCATTGTGACGTTAAGACCGACAGTCTGAAGTGCACGAATAGCAGCTTCACGTCCGGAGCCGGGACCCTTGACGTATACCTTTACGTTTTTAAGACCGTGCTCCATAGCAGCCTTTGCAGCGGTTTCCGCAGCCGACTGTGCAGCAAACGGAGTGGACTTTCTGGAACCTCTGAAGCCAAGTCCGCCGGCACTTGCCCATGAAAGTGCATTGCCCTGCTCGTCGGTGATGGTTACTATTGTGTTATTAAAGGTTGACTGAATGTGTGCTGCACCGTTTTCAATATTCTTGCGCTCACGGCGGCGGCGTACAGCAGTCTTTTTGGTAGCTTGCTTTGCCATCTTATGCTATCCTCCCTGCTTACTTCTTCTTGTTCGCAACGGTTCTCTTCGGACCCTTGCGAGTACGTGCGTTTGTCTTGGAACGCTGACCGCGAACGGGAAGACCCTTGCGGTGACGGATTCCACGATAGCATCCGATGTCGATAAGTCTCTTGATATCGAAGCTCACGTTACGGCGAAGGTCGCCCTCCACCAAACAATTGTGGTCAATGTATTCACGCAGCTTAGAGATATCGTCCTCTGTGAGGTCACGAACTCTTGTGTCGGGATTGACACCGGTTGCATTGATGATATCTGTAGCTGTCTTGCCGCCGATACCGTAAATGTAGGTAAGGCCAATCTCTACCCTTTTATCTCTGGGCAGGTCAACGCCGGAAATACGCGCCATTAGTTTGACACCTCCAAAATAATTGCGCCTTAACCCTGGCGCTGCTTATGCTTGGGATTCTCGCAAATGACCATGATGCGGCCCTTGCGCTTGATAATCTTGCACTTTTCGCAGATTTTCTTTACAGAAGGTCTGACTTTCATTGTAAACCTACCTTTCCGATATTAGCTTTTAAAGCTTAATATCCGATGAAGTTTATTTGGTTCTCCATGTGATTCTTCCCTTGGTAAGGTCATATGGAGACATTTCGACTGTGACCTTGTCACCCGGAAGTATGCGAATGTAATTCATACGCAGCTTGCCGGAAATGTGAGCAGTGATCTCCTTGCCGTTGGGGAGCTGTACCGTAAACATTGCATTGGGCAATGCATCTACTACTACGCCCTCAATTTCGATAACGTCCTCTTTTGACATTTTGCGAAGCCTCCTTTAGTTAGCATTTCTTTTCGCCGTATGCTGTATAATTATCATCATGCAGCTCACGGCGAAGCAGCTTATTCGTTGTCATGCTTTCTTCAGGAACACACCTGTCAAGCAGCTCAAGATGCTTGAAACTCTTGAGTTTAGGCCGTTCCAAGGGTCGTGTCTTTCCGTCGCATATCAGTGCGAAGTTTTCCTTCACACATACAACGGCAAAGCACCGTCCCTTATCACGCCCGGATAATGCCCTGACCCTGCATCCTCTGTTAAACATTTCCTGTTCCCCCTCGACGCCTTAAATATCGGGAATCGTGAGAATCGCAGGTCCGTCGCTTGTTATGGCAACGGTATGCTCAAAGTGAGCAGCGAGTTTTCCGTCTGCTGTTACGACAGTCCACTCGTCATCGAGTATATTCACCCGATGGGTCCCCTGGTTAATCATCGGCTCAATTGCCAATGTCATTCCGGGTTCAAGCCTTACGCCTCTGTGTGGCGTACCGAAATTCGGTACCTGAGGGTCTTCGTGCATACTTGCGCCTACTCCGTGGCCGGTAAAATCACGTACCACCGAGTAACCGCGAGCTTCGGCATACCTCTGAACAGCCGAGCCGATATCGCCCGTTCTGTTTCCGGCAACAGCCTGCGCTATGCCAAGGTTGAGACACTCCTTTGTAGTGTCCAGTAAACGCTGAGCTTCAGCGGAAATATCGCCGCACGCAAAGGTGTAGGTTGTATCTCCGCAATAGCCGTTGAATGAGGCAACAATGTCAATGCTGACAATATCGCCCTGCTTCAGGACTATTTTGTTGCTCGGTATGCCATGGATGACCACATTATTTACCGATATACAGGATGCTGCCGGATAACCCTCGTAACCGAGGCACGAGGGGATTGCTCCCTGTGCCTCGATATACTTTCTGGCAATAGTTTCCAGCTCCATGGTTGTTACACCAGGCTCTACGGCTCTGCCTGCCAAGTGGACGGCGTTTGCCGCGATTCTGCCTGCTTCTTTCATTGAAAGTATCTGGCGGCTGGTCTTTTTGATTATCATAGGCTTAGTCCTCTAATGCAGCCAGAGCAAGAGCGGTCGTATCAGCGACCTCCTCCTGTCCTTCGACTATTCTGAGCTTACCGGTCTTTTCGTAATAAGCCTTCAAAGGCTCGGTCTGCTCATGATAAACCTTAAGTCTCTCGGCTACAGTGTCGGGATGGTCATCCTTGCGCTGAATGAGGGCTCCGCCGCACTTGTCACAGCGTCCGTCCACAGAGGGCTTTTTGTATTCCATGTGGTAGGAGCTGCCGCAAGCACCGCAGACGCGGCGACCTGAAAGTCTGCGCGCAATTGCCTCGTCCGCGACTTCGATGTCTACGACGCGGTCAATAATTACGCCCATGTTATCGAGGGCCTCGGCCTGAGCGATTGTTCTGGGGAAGCCGTCCAGGATAAATCCGTTTGCGCAGTCATCTTTGGCTATGCGCTCTTTGATTATCGCAATGACAACTTCGTCCGGCACAAGAAGTCCGTTTTCGATGTACTCCTTAGCTTTCAAACCAACCTCAGTGCCGCTCTTCAGAGCCTCTCTGATTATGTTGCCGGTAGAAATCTGGGGAATATTCAGGCGTTCAGAGATTATTTCCGCCTGAGTGCCCTTGCCCGCTCCGGGAGCTCCGAGAAGTATTATCTTCATAAGTAATCTCCCTTCACGTTTATTCGAGGAAGCCCTTGTAGTGACGCATGAGCATCTGAGACTCTATCTGCTGAACAGTCTCAAGGGCAACACCGACAAGAATGATAACGGAAGTACCGCTCATACCCAAAGATATATTCGCAATAGCTCCTATTATAATAGGTACGATTGCGATTACGCTGAGGAACAGCGCACCGATGAGGGTAATTCTGCTGATAATCTTTGCAATGAAATCGCTGGTAGGCTTACCGGGACGAATACCGGGGATTGTACCGGAATTCTTGCGAAGATTGTTTGCCATTTCTACGGGGTTGTACTGAATGGTTACATAGAAGTATGCAAAAGCGATAATCAGCACAAAGTAGACAAGAGCATAGATAAACTGATGATTCTGGAAGAAGAACAGTGCCTTTCTCCAGAAGCCCGTACCGGTTGTATTATTGCCATAGATGAACATACCGATAGTAGCGGGAATGGAGATAATGGAGGAAGCGAAGATGATAGGGAGAACACCGGACATATTGACCTTGATGGGAATATGGGTGCTCTGACCGCCGTACATCTTGCGACCTACAACTCTCTTTGCATACTGAACGGGGATTCTGCGCTCTGCGCTGTTCATGAAAACAATGAAACCGATTGATGCAATAAAGATAAGTACGATTATAACAGCAAATACAATGTACTTAACACTGCCTGATGCCAGATAAGCGTAAATTCTGGTAACTGCATCGGGAGCACGGGAGACGATACCTGCAAAGAGCAGGATTGAGATGCCGTTGCCGACACCCTTGTTGTTAATCTGCTCGCCCAGCCACATCATAAGTGCAGAACCGGCTGTGAGGGTCAGAATAATAACGAATGCAACGTAAACGTTTGCACCCTTGCCGTAGCTGTTAACAATTCCCGAATTTTTCAGATACATATAGTATGCAAAGCCCTGGATAAGACCGAGGATTACTGTTGCATAACGGGTAATCTGAGCAATCTTCTTTCTGCCTTCTTCGCCCTCTTTGGAAAGTCTCTCAAGAGCTGGGATTGCAACAGTGAGAAGCTGCATGATAATTGAGGAGTTGATGTACGGTGTGACGCTCATTGAGAACATTGTTGCATTCTCAAAAGCACCACCTGAAAGGGTGTTGAGGTAGCTGATAAGGCTTCCGGAGTTTCCGGTCATGCTGTTCATTGCTACCTTTAATGCATCTACATCCAGGAACGGTACGGGGATTGCCGCACCGATTCTGAAAATAAGGACAATGAAGAACGTGAACAAAATCTTCTTGCGCAGTTCCTCAATGGCCCATGCGTTACGAATTGTTTTAAACACGTTACATCACCTCTGCCTTTCCGCCTACAGCTTCGATTTTCTCTTTCGCCGTATTGGAAAATGCCGAGACCTTAACGGTGAGCTTCTTTGTCAGCTCGCCTTCACCGAGAACTTTTACACCGTCGCAGACTTTCTTGACAATGCCTGCTGCAACCAGTGCCTCGGTATCTACAGTTGCGCCATCCTCGAAAGCATTAAGTGCCTCGACATTGATAACAGCATACTGAGTGCCGAAAATATTGTTGAAGCCCCTTTTCGGGATTCTTCTCTGGAGAGTCATCTGTCCGCCTTCAAAGCCAACGCGCATGCCGCGGCCTGCACGAGCTTTCTGACCCTTATGACCCTTACCGGCGGTCTTTCCGTTGCCGGAGCCATGACCTCTGCCTATACGCTTTACGTCCTTTGTGGAGCCTTCGGCAGGACTAAGTGTGCTAAGATTCATTATGTTCGCACCTCCTTGCTTATGCTTCGCTGACCTCGATAAGATGAACAATCTTCTTTACCTTACCGGTGGTCTGTGCGTTTGCGGGCTGAATGGTAACATCGCCCGGCTTTTTCAGTCCCAGTGAATGAGCTGTAGCTATCTGGTCTTTCTTGCAGGCTATGAGGCTCTTAGTGAGCGTAATTCTTACGTTTTTTGCCATCATTATTGCCTCCTTAACCGAGAATTTCTGCGGCAGTCTTGCCACGGGTGGCTGCTACCTGCTCAATGTTGCGAAGCTGAGACAGACCCTGAACGGTTGCCTTAACAACGTTTGCGGGGTTGTTGGAACGCAGAGCCTTGGTTCTTACGTCCTTAATGCCTGCGGCCTCCATGACTGCACGAACAGGACCGCCTGCGATAACACCGGTACCGGGAGCTGCCGGCTTGATGAGGACTTCGCCTGCACCAAACTTACCGATAACCTCATGAGGTACGGTAGTACCCTTGAGGGAAACAACAAGAAGGTTCTTCTTTGCATCCTCAATGCCCTTGCGGATTGCATCGGGAACTTCGCCTGCCTTACCGATACCTACGCCGATAAGACCTTCGCCGTTGCCGACAACAACAAGTGCTGCGTACTTGAAGATACGACCGCCCTTGACGGTTTTAGATACTCTGTTTATAGAAACGACTTTCTCCTGAAACTCGATTCCTGTTGCATCAATTCTAGCCAAAGTTATATCCTCCCTCTTTAGAAGTTGAGGCCGCCCTCACGGGCGCCTTCGGCCAGCTCTTTGACACGGCCGTGATAGATGTTGCCGCCGCGGTCGAATACCACGGTGGTGATGCCTGCCTTAGCGGCACGCTCTGCAACGAGCTTGCCAACCTTGCGGGCTGCTTCCTTGTTTCCGCCATTGCCTCCGAAGTCCTTCTCAACGGTAGATGCAGCGCAAATGGTTACACCCTTAACATCGTCGATAACCTGGGCATAGATGTTAGCATTGGAGCGGAAAACACACAGGCGGGGACGCTCTGCGGTGCCGGAAATCTTACCGCGAACGCGAACGTGACGGTGCTTTCTGGCTTTCTTTGTATCCGGTCTTGATACCATTGTTAATTCACTCCTTTACTTACTTCTTACCGGTCTTGCCTTCCTTCTTGCGGACGACTTCACCGGTATAACGGACACCCTTGCCATGATAAGGCTCAGGAGGTCTCTTGCCTCTGACTTCAGAAGCGAACTGACCGACCTTCTGCTTATCGCAGCCATTGATGACGATTGTGTTTGCGTTGGGAACGTCGATGGTAATACCATCAACTTCGGGCATGATGACCTGATGCGAATAACCCAGGTTCATTACGAGGTTCTTGCCCTCTTTCTGAGCCTTGTAACCGACGCCGACGATTTCAAGCTGCTTCTTGAAGCCGTTGGAGACGCCTTCTACCATGTTGGCGATAAGAGTTCTGGACATTCCGTGGAGAGAGCGATTGAGCTTCTCATCGTCGGGACGGCTGACAGTGACAACACCGGGCTGCACGTCAACAATCATGTTAGGGTGAATCTTCTGGGTAAGCGTACCCTTGGGACCCTTAACGGTTACGATACCGTCTTCCACTTTAACCTCTACGCCGGCCGGTATTGCTATCGGCTTTCTGCCAATTCTGGACATTTAGCGGTACCTCCTTACCAGATGAACGCGAGGACTTCGCCGCCAACGTTAAGCTCACGAGCCTTTTTATCGGTCATGACACCCTTTGAAGTTGAAAGGATGGCAATACCGAGACCACGGAGTACCTTGGGCATCTCCTCGACGCTTGCGTAAATTCTGAGACCGGGCTTGGAAACTCTCTTGAGGCCGTTGATGACCGGAGTTTTACCAGCGCCGTACTTCAGGGTGATTCTGATAGTACCCTGAGTGTTGTTCTTGTCCTCAAGAACGGTGTAATCCTTAACGTAGCCCTCGTCAACGAGAATCTGGACAATCGCCTTCTTCATGTTGGACGCGGGAACGTCAACAGTATCATGCTTCGCAGTACTCGCGTTGCGGATTCTGGTCAGCAGATCTGCAATAGTATCAGTTACTTGCATTGACGTTTACCTCCTATTAGCAATTACCAGCTTGCTTTCTTGACGCCGGGAATCTGACCCTTATGAGCCAGCTCTCTGAAGCAGATACGGCATACGCCGTACTTGCGAAGATATGCATGGGGTCTGCCGCAGATTTTGCAGCGGTTGTATGCTCTCGTTGAGAACTTAGCAGGTCTCTGCTGCTTAACCTTCATTGATGTCTTTGCCACAGAATTACCTCCTTATTTCGCATACGGAGCGCCCATGAGTGTAAGCAGCTCACGAGCTTCCTCGTCAGTCTTGGCAGTGGTTACGAAGCAAATGTCCATACCACGTACCTTGTCTATCTTATCGTAGTCGATTTCGGGGAAAATGAGCTGCTCCTTGATGCCCATGTTGTAGTTGCCGCGACCGTCAAAGGAATCGGGATTGATGCCTCTGAAGTCACGAACACGGGGGAGTGCTACGTTAAAGAAACGGTCTACGAACTCGTACATACGGTCGCCGCGAAGTGTTACCTTAACGCCGATGACCATGCCCTCACGGAGCTTGAAGTTTGCAACGGACTTCTTTGCTCTGCAGATTACGGGCTTCTGACCTGTGATTGCGGACAGGTCATTCATGATAGCATCGATAGCCTTGGAATTTTCCTTAGCCTCACCTGCACCGACATTGATAACAATCTTGTCGAGCTTGGGTATCTCCATGACGCTCTTGTAGGAGAACTTCTTCATCAAGGCAGGTGCAATCTCTGCCTTGTACATATCTCTAAGTCTGGCCATTGTGTCGTACCTCCTTAAAGCTTAGCGCCGCACTTGGCACATACACGAATCTTCTTGCCGTCCTCGTCCTTATGGGCGATTCTGGTAGCCTTCTTGCAGCCAGAGCAATAGATTTGAACCTTGCTTGCATACATGGGAGCTTCAGCAGTCACGATGCCGCCCTGGTCACCCATTTTACGGGGCTTGACGTGCTTCTTGACCTGGTTGATGCCCTCAACTATGACCTTGCCCTCCTTGGGGCTGACTGCGAGTACCTTACCCTTGGCACCCTTATCGTCGCCGCTGATTACAACGACTGTATCACCGGTTTTAACATGAACTTTATTCATTTACGGGCACCTCCTTAAAGTACTTCCGGAGCAAGGGACAGGATTTTAGTGTATTCCTTGTCACGAAGCTCTCTTGCGACCGGTCCGAAGATACGGGTGCCGCGGGGATTCTTATCTTCTCTGATGATAACTGCTGCGTTCTCATCGAAACGGATGTAGGTACCATCCTTACGACGCAGACCGCTTGCAGTACGGACGACTACTGCCTTGACGACATCGCCCTTCTTAACAACGCCACCGGGTGCTGCTTTTTTGACAGAGCATACGATAACGTCGCCAATGTTTGCATACTTTCTCTTGGTGCCGCCCAGGACACGGATGCACATAAGCTCCTTTGCGCCTGTGTTATCGGCAACCTTCAGCAAAGACTGCTGCTGTATCACAGTGGATTCCTCCTTATAGCGAAATTATTTAGCTCTCTCAACTATCTCAACAAGACGCCATCTCTTATCCTTGGAAAGAGGTCTTGTCTCCATAATTCTTACGCGGTCACCGACTTTGCATTCGTTGTTCTCGTCATGTGCCTTGCACTTGTAGGTGCGCTTGACGATTTTCTTGTACAGCGGATGCTTTACGGAGTCCTCGATTGCTACTACGATGGTCTTATCCATCTTGTCAGAAACGACCTTGCCGACTCTGACCTTTCTGAGGTTTCTTTCTTCGCTCACAGCTTAATCCTCCCTTTCTTATGCGTTAGCTGCTTCAAGCTGACGCTCGCGCAGTACTGTCATAATACGTGCGATGTCTTTCTTGCAAGCATTGATGCGGGCCGGATTCTCAAGCTGGTTAATAGCAAGCTGGAAGCGCAGGTTGAAGAGCTCTTCCTTCAGCTCAGCCAGTTTCTCGTTGAGTTCTACCTCTGTCATATCTCTGATTTCGGATGCCTTCATTACTGCTCGCCTCCTTCTTCCTTCTTAACGAACTTGCATTTTACGGGAAGCTTGTTAGCTGCCAGACGAAGTGCCTCTCTTGCGACTTCTTCGCTTACGCCGGCAATTTCAAACATGACTCTGCCGGGCTTGACAACTGCTACCCAGTATTCGGGTGAGCCTTTACCGGAACCCATTCGGGTTTCAGCAGGCTTCTCGGTGATGGGCTTGTCAGGGAATATCTTAATCCAAACCTGACCGCCTCTCTTGATGTAACGGGTCATTGCGATACGGGCTGCCTCAATCTGGTTGGAGGTTATCCAAGCCGGCTCAAGAGACTGAAGACCGTACTCGCCATGGGAAACGAAGTTACCGCGCATTGCCTTGCCTGTGAGGCGGCCTCTATGCTGCCTGCGGTACTTAACTCTCTTAGGGAGCAGCATTATGCGTTACCTCCTTCTTTGCGCTGTGCCGGGCGTCTGTCATTGTTACGCGGACGGCGGTCACCGTTTTCGTTGCGGCGGCGGTCATCTCTGCGTCTTCTTGCAGGCTGCTCGGAACGCGGTGCCTTGCCGTCTGCAAGTACCTCGCCTCTGTAAATCCAAACCTTAACGCCAATCTTACCGTAGGTGGTGTTTGCCTCGGCAAAACCATAGTCGATGTCGGCACGAATGGTCTGGAGGGGGATTGTACCCTCGTGATAGCTCTCGGTACGGGCAATTTCAGCACCGCCGAGACGGCCGCTTACCATTGTCTTAATACCCTTAACGTTGAGCTTCATAGCACGGATAATGCTCATCTTCATAGCACGGCGGAAGCTGGTGCGCTTTTCAAGCTGAGAAGCGATGGTTTCCGCAACAAGCTGAGCATCGGTATCGGGAGAACGAACCTCTACAACGTTGATGATAACGTTCTTCTTGAGGATTTTCTCACAATCAGCCTTGAGCTTATCCTTTTCTGCGCCACCCTTACCGATAATCATACCGGGCTTTGCGCAGTGGATGTGAACGCGAACTTTATCGTTGTCACGCTCAATCTCTATCTTCGGGATGCCTGCGCCGTAATACTTCTTCTTCAGCATGGTACGGAGCTTGTAGTCTTCTACAAGTGTATCACCGAAATCCTTATCGGCGACATACCAGCGGCTGTCCCAGTTCTTGATTACGCCGACACGCAGACCGTGGGGATTGATTTTCTGTCCCATTGTTTACCTCCTCCTCGCTTATTCCATCTCGCGCACGACGAGAGTGACATGAGATGTCTTCTTGTCAATGCGGAATGCTCTGCCCTGTGCTCTCGGACGAATCCTTTTGAGTGTCGGGCCCTGACATGCATAGCACTCGGCTACATAGAGCTTTGATTCATCACATGCCTTAGCGGGATCGTTGACTGCGTTTGCGACTGCGGACTTGAGAAGCTTCTCAAGATATTCGCTTGCAGCCTTCGGTGTATATTTAAGGATAGCTTTCGCTTCCGTGACAGGCTTGTTTCTGATAAGGTCAAGCACTATCTGGACTTTTCTGGGAGAAATGCGAGCATATTTAAGCTCTGCTCTTGCTTCCATTTTGTACACTCCTTTCTGGCTGCTTATTTCTTAGATGTCTTGGAACCTGCATGGCCTCTGTAAGTTCTGGTGGGAGCAAACTCGCCGAGCTTGTGACCGACCATATCCTCAGTGACGAATACAGGAACGTGCTTACGACCGTCGTGAACAGCAAAAGTGTGTCCTACGAAGTCGGGGAATATTGTGGAAGAACGGCTCCAGGTTTTAAGAATCTGCTTATCGCCTGTCTCGTTCATCGCCTTGACCCTCTTGAGCAGCACCGGCTGGACAAAAGGACCTTTTTTAGTACTTCTGCTCATAGAAAAGCTCCTTTCTTACTTACCGTTTCTGCGTCTTACGATCATCTTAGAGGAAGCCTTCTTCGGGTTTCTGGTCTTGTAACCGAGAGCAGGCTTGCCCCAGGGAGTAACAGGGCCGGGACGACCGATGGGGCTCTTGCCCTCACCACCGCCGTGGGGGTGGTCACAGGGGTTCATGACAGAACCGCGGACTGTAGGTCTCCAGCCCATGAGACGTTTACGACCGGCCTTACCGATTTTAACGTTCTCGTGGTCAATGTTGGAAACCTGACCGATGGTAGCCATGCATTCTGCGGGAACATTGCGAAGCTCACCGGAGGGAAGTCTGAGAAGTGCCAGACCGTTCTCCTTAGCCATGAGCTGTGCCTGAACGCCTGCTGCCTTTGCGAGCTGTGCGCCCTTACCGGGGTAAAGCTCGATGTTATGAATGAAGGTACCTACGGGGATTGCGGACAGGGGCAGTGCGTTGCCGGGCTTAATGTCGGCGTTTGCACCGGACACTACCGTATCTCCGACCTTGATGCCTTCGGGAGCGGTGATGTAAGTGCGTACACCATCCTCATATTCGATGAGGCTGATGAATGCGGAACGGTTAGGATCATACTCGATGGTGAGAACCTTTGCAGGCATATCTGCCTTTTGTCTCTTGAAGTCGATGATTCTGTACTTTCTGCGAAGTCCGCCGCCTCTGTGACGAACGGTGATTCTGCCGTAGCTGTTACGACCGGACTTCTTTTTCAGGTTTTCGAGCAGGCTCTTTTCGGGAGCAACCTTGCACAATACCGAGTAATCAGTGACGGACATATTACGTCTGCCATTGGTCGTCGGCTTATAAAACTTGATAGCCAATTTAGCTCACTCCTTATGTGATTTCGGCTTAGCGGAAGCTGGCTACTTCCATACGTCGCCGGCTGCCGTGAGGCAGTCTATTAAAGCATACCCTCGAAGAACTCGATAGGCTTGGAATCCTCTGTAACGGTGATGATTGCCTTCTTCCAGGACTTGGTGTAGCCACCGTTGTTTCTGCCCTGGCGACGGAACTTACCACGCATGCTTACAGTGTTTACCTTCTTGGCGACGGTGCCGGGGAAGCAAGCGTTGAAAGCCTTGGCTATCTCAATCTTGTTTACATCAGCAACCTCGAAGGTGTATTTGCCCATGTGAACGCCCTCCATGGAACGCTCGGTGATGATGGGACGAATGATTATATCTCTGGGATTCATTATGCATATACCTCCTCGATCTGAGCTACAGCGTCCTTAACAACGATGAGCTTGTTTGCGTTGAGGATGTCATAAACATTGATTGTGTTAACAAGTGCAGTCTTAACACCGGGGATGTTTCTTGCACTGCGGACTATCTTCTGGCAGTTTTCGGGGATAACGATAAGTGCCTTGCGGTCCGCACCTACTGCTGCGAGCATATTAACCACGGTCTTGGTGGAGAACTCGTCAAGCTTGAAGGAGTCGATAACAATCATATCGTTTTCTGCAACCTTTGCGGAAAGTACAGACTTCATAGCAAGTCTGCGAAGCTTTTTATTGAGAACATAACGGTAGCTTCTGGGCTTGGGTCCGAGAGCGATACCACCGTGTCTCCACTGAGGTGATCTGGTGGAACCCTGTCTTGCACGACCTGTACCCTTCTGTCTCCAGGGCTTCTTGCCGCCTCCGCGAACTTCGCCGCGAGTGAGGGTGGACTGTGTGCCCTGACGCTGATTTGCAAGATAGTTAACAACTACTGCATGTACCGCGTTCATGTTGGGCTCGATACCGAAAACGGATTCGGAAAGCTCTATCTCACTGAGCTGCTTGCCCTTAGTATCTACTACTGCAATTTTAGGCATTATACTTCCTCCTCCCTTAAGCCTTTACGCTGTCGCTAATCATTACCAATGCGCCCTTTGCGCCGGGGATTGCGCCCTTGATGGCAATGAGGTTGTTTGCTACGTCAACCTTGACAACGGTAAGATTCTGAACGGTTACACGCTCGCAACCGAGGTGACCGGACATCTTCTTGCCTTTGAAAACTCTGGACGGGTCGGAACAGCAACCGATTGAACCGCCGTGTCTTGCAACAGGACCTGTACCGTGGGACTCACGAAGGCGTCCGAAGTTCCAGCGTTTGATAACGCCTGCCCAACCCTTACCTTTGCTGGTGCCTACTACATCAATCTTGTCGCCCTCTGCGAATACGTCTGCCTTGATTACAGTGCCGACTTCTGCGGACTCTGCATTGTCAAGTCTGAATTCGCGGAGATACTTTTTCGGAGCAACATCAGCCTTCTTGAAGTGACCCTGTAAAGGAAGTGTCACGTTGGTGGGGAGCTCCTTGCGCTTTTCGCTGCGAACACCCTCATTGTACTTGAGCTTAATGTCTCCGAAACCGTACTGAACCGCAGAATAGCCATCGTTTGCAACGGTCTTGACCTGTGTTACTACGCAGGGACCTGCTTCGACAACTGTTACTGCGATTGCATTGCCTTGCTCGTCAAAAACCTGGGTCATGCCGAGCTTTGTGCCGAGAATCGCTTTTTGCATTGTTTCTTTTCCTCCTGTTAGGTTATTGGTTGCCCCTTTCAGAGCAACTTGACCTCGACCGCCGGTTGGTCAGTATCGAATCAAGCCTTAGAGCTTAATTTCAATCATGATGCCTGCGGGGAGCTCTAATCCGGTAAGAGCCTCGACAGTTTTTGCCGAAGGTCTCAGGATGTCGATAAGACGCTTGTGGGTTCTGTACTCAAACTGCTCTCTGCTGTCCTTGTACTTATGAACCGCTCTCAGAATGGTAACGATTTCCTTCTCTGTGGGAAGGGGGACAGGGCCCGATACGGAAGCGCCTGTGCGCTTTGCTGTCTCAACAATCTTGGCTGCTGCCTGATCGACGAGAGATGAGTCGTAACCCTTGATACGAATTCTGATTCTTTCCTTGACTGCCACAATAATCCCTCCTAATAAAAAATTTGGTGGGCACTGACCGCCTGCGCTTGCACACCCAGCCGAGTGTTTCGCGTATGGACATCAAAAAACCGAAATCTGCGAACAAGCCGCAAGGATTCCGGGACTTTATGCCCTTGCTCCGCCCGGTTTTTCTGGGGGAACAGGCAAGCCGATGGTGTTTGTGCGCATAGCAACCCTGATATACGCCCTATCACCTTTCGCCCGGTTTGAAATCGGACATACTCCGCGTAAAAACCAGCCCGTAGGCTGCAACCTCACGCATCATCGCAATATGTCTTTGTGCAGTCGTGCTTGTTTATTATAGCATAAATATCGGGTTTTGCAAGCTTTTTATGATGTTTTGAAGAAAAATATTCGTAGAATGTATAAGAATTTTAACGGAAAATTTTGTGCATTTTGACAATGCCATTTTTCTGCCGAAATCGAAGCTTTTTCCCTCTTGAAAAACGCCTTATATAATAGGTATAACAATCAACGGCAATATGATACACCCGGACGCGTGGTTTGTCAACAAATATTTACCGCTTAGCAAAAAGGTGATGTAAAAAACTTGCACTTTTTTACATCACCTTTGGCTGTTATTCAGTTGTATAGCTCAACGGTATATGATATTCCTTTTCATATATATTCTTCCAGACCTCCGAGTTTTCAGCCATCATTTTTTCGGCGTTTTTAACTGCGGAAAGCTCCGGATTCGGATATATCGGCTCGGCAATATGTATTGTATACTCCTGAACAAAGAAGCCGTCTTCTCCCATTATATCGCTGTCTTTCATTGTTATGAAGCAGGGCAGCACCGGGACGTTGTTTTTAGCGGCAAAGGAATAAGCACTTTTTTTCAACGGTTTCGGTTTTCTGTAATTCCACCACATGCTCTGTTCAGGATATACCAGTACAAAATGTCCGTTTTGCAAAAGCTCATTTGTTGCGGATATGAACTTTTTCATGGTCTGGTGATTAGACGAAAGCGGCAGCGTATTACAGTGGCGCATAAGGAAGCCGTAAAATCCCGGAAACGAGGTGTAATTCCCCTCGCGGATAACCCTGTAAAACTCTCTGTCCGGCTGCTCTGCCGCTTCATACGCTATTTGAATCGCAAAGCTGTCAAAGGCGTTAAAATGATTGCATGTAATGATTGCTCCGCTTTGCAGACCTTTAAAATTCTCAATTCCTTTAATTTCCTTTATTATCAGCTTTTTCTCTTTAATCAGGTTGTCAACAAATTTTCTGGCGGCTCTGTAGGCAAGCTTCGTTTTCAGCTTTTCGCCTATGCTTTTCTTTATATAGTCTATGTCCTCCGGATTCAGCATTTTTGCCGGTGGGTCAGGCTCAACATCAAGGTCAAATCTTCCTTCACGCTCGTATTCATCAATTTTGCGGATTATTTCCACTCTGTCCTGCGCCCTGCTGTTTTTGTTCAGGCGGTTGAGGAAATTGTCTTCACGGTTTATTTCAAAAATCGCAAGCTTCATCAGGTTTTCACCGCTCAGCCTGTCTCGTTCCTTTTCCTCGTCGGTGTATCCGTTTAGCTCGGCTTCTATTTCATCATAAACAGCCGTCTGTTTCGCATAGTCCCAGAAAATCGACCCGAATCGGCAATCGTTGTAATGCCACGGCTTGCTTGTCATTATATAATGAATTATTTTCGCTTCCTCTATCGGATAGGGGATTTCACCGAATACCATTGTATTCCAACGTCTGTTGAGCCAGTAAACATGGTCTTTGCATATAAGATTGAGATAATCCTCGTCCTGCGTGACGACAAAATTATATGTATTAAGATACTGAATGAATTTATCAAGCACAAAATGCAGTCTGAACTGCTCGCAGTTAATAAGCAGCATACCGGCATTGAAAAAATTATGACGTGATACTCCAACGACCTTTTCCGCATATGTGCCGTATTCATCTACCTGTACCATCGCCTGGTCATGACAGGCACCCAAATAGGCATCTCCGATATTCTTTCCGTAAAGCTCGCTGATGTCCCCCTCAACAACAGTGTCACTGTCTATGTAAATTGCCTTATCGTACTCCGGAAACATCTCCGCAATAAACATTCTGAAATATGTGGTTTTTGAATAATAATCGCGAATCGGAAGCTTATCGGCTATTGTTTCGAGGTAACCCGTAACATCTTCAAAGGAGATTTCAAAGTTATCGTTTGCAAGCTCCAGCGTTTTCTTCATCATCTTTTCCGTTATTCCGGTGTGCAGAATATAAACGCGGTATTTATATTCCTTTGAAGCGTTTTTTATCATGGAATACAGCGAAACGATTGTATACTTTACAAATGCATCGTCACAGGCATAAAAAATCGGAATTACATTATTCATGGCAATCGAACTCCCTGTTATACTTTTCTCTAAGGTAGATATATTCGTACAGGATATCGTCAAATTGATAATATCCGAAGACTTTATGCATACTGCTTACGTCCCACTGCTTAATATTGGCGGTGTGGGGATAGGGCAGCCAGAAAAGTCGCTTTGAAAAATGCCTCACAACCGTATGCCTGTGCAAAAACTTCTGGTCGTTAAAACGCTGTGGCAACATCTTTTTCGCGGTGGTCGAGCGTATAATCGCACTCTGGTCTGCAAACACCAGCTTTTTAGTCTGAATAAGCTTTCGCGCTTTTTTCAGCAGTCCTGTTTCACGCACCCTTTTCATGTTAAAAAGTATAACACCTGCATTTACATAATTCGGGCT
This sequence comes from uncultured Eubacteriales bacterium, assembly GCA_964500965.1. GTDB lineage: Bacteria > Bacillota > Clostridia > Oscillospirales > Acutalibacteraceae > JAISGQ01. The sequence continues at coordinate 80,041 of CAZCQZ010000003.1, forward strand.
TATCAGGTACTTTCCGTAGTGGTCACGTCCTGCCGCATATTCATACTTTTCAACATCAATATCATAGAGCAGATGTATGTCTCTGTTAAACATTATGTCAACATCAAGATACAACAGCTTATCCGGTAATTCCTCTACCCTGTCCGCAAAAAGTCTTATAAGCGTATACGGAGAGCAATAAGCGTCCTCGTTGGGACATCCTCCGAATTCCTCGGCGTATAAATCGGTTACATCAATTTTACGAACAGTGTTTTCGCTGTTGTACACCGATATGACCTTTTTCAAATATTCAACCTGTTTATCGCTTACAGGCAGGTATGTATCTTTTATGTGCGATGCGTCCATTGTAAAAATGTAAAACGTAAAGGGTTCGGCGGATTCGGTACGCTTTAATATTGACAGCGCACAGGTCAGTATTCCGTCAAACACCTTATCATTTCCGCAAAACAATACGTTAACCATCGGCATTCTCCTTTTTTATGTACTCAATTAACACTGCATCGGACTTCTCCGCTCTCCTGCACATGCAGTCGTAAACTCTGTCGCGAAGGTCTTTTTTCCGCTCTCTCACACCTAATGCCTCATCGGGAAAGAACGGACCGTCAACATATGTCACTATTTTCGGCTTTTTTGAAAATCTTCGCTTTTGATATGTATTGGTAAAGCAAAAGGTCGGCACTCCCTGTTTTATCGGATATGCAAAGGAGCTGTCCGGAAACGGACGGATTTTGGTATAGTACGGCCAGATGTGTGCTTCGGGATATATCATTATGCAGTTTTTCTCACTGCACCGCCGTTCTACTGCTTTCATAAAATTCTTATACGCCTGCATATCGTCCGGCAAAGGTAATGCTCCCATTGACGGCGTTACCTTTCCGAGCACCGGCATTGAAACATTATTCGGGTGGACAATAACATAAACGCTTTTCGGAAAGCTAACAAGTGTGGGAATAAAAGCATCGGCTATATCCTGCGTATGGTTTCCGTACATGAAAAAGCCCGTTTTTCTGTATTTTTTCAGCACATTTTTCCCGATTATTTTATGGTGAAAAGCAATCTTTGTATAAAGTAATGCTATCGGCGTGGCGACGATTCTGTACCAGAAAAAATGAGTAACGCGTTTGAATAAGGAATCGTGGCAATAGATGTAGCTTTTGTCAATCTTTTTCGCTTCTATCTGCGCTGTGGAAAACTCATCATTTAATTCATCGCTGTAATAAATAGCCCTGCGTTTTTCCACGCTATCACGCCTTTCTCACAAGATGAACATAATATAATACACAAGGTGTAATTGAGTCAATATACAAGATTTCGATTTTGTATGACAGCTTTATACAATCTTCACCGATAATACTGCACACAAAAATAAAGGAGCTGTAAAAAACGAAAGTTCTTACAGCTCCTTTATTTTTGTCCGTTACGCTCCGACTATGGTTACGCCGGTATAGAAATGTTCAAGTATCCACTTATAGCTCTTGCCCTGCTTTGCGTATTCATTTGCGCCCTTTTGGCTCATGCCGACACCGTGACCGTAGCCGTAGCTTGTAAACGTAAATGTATCGTCCGAAGCATTGTACTTAATATCAAAGCACGGTGAACGCAGGCAGGTATAACCCAAAATTGACAGATACAGTGTTGAGCCTTTGCAGGTGTAGCTCTTTCCGATCTGCACCTTTGTTACATACAGGTCGTTTGAATCGCGGCTTATTATCTTAAACCATTTGCTTTTATCGGATATATTATTTAGATTTATCCCTTTTTTGGATTTAATCCGACCGGCAACCCATGAAGCCGAAACGGTCTTTGACACCTTGTAGCCGCTTACCTTTTTATCAACGGAGCAGTCAACTGCCACAAGATGCGACAGCTTGCTTCCGTTAACGCTTGCATTTGCGGCGGTCTTTCCTGCGGAAATCGCAAAATACGGTGTATATTTCACCTTGCCGCCAACTGTCATATACTGCCCCAAAACAGCATTTACCGCATTTTTCACCTTTTTGCTCGGTGAAGATTTCGTTGGGAATGACGGAGCTTTTGCTGCGCCGCCGCTGTACTTATAATAGGTGTACGCCGCCACTGCCTGCGCCTTGAGAGCCTCGGTTTCGTAGCCGCTGCCCATTTCCGCCTCAACAATCATCGCAAGCACTGTCGCCGTGTCCTTTTCTATCACCTTGCCGTTTGAGGTAATACGCATGGTTGCAGGGTATGTAACCGTTCCCTGTGCCTGCGCTTTCGTTGTAGTTGTCGCAGTTGTTGTGGTCGTTGTTTCCGAGGTTTCCGTATCGCTGCCCGACACCGCGCCGGTTGTTCCTGTTGTAGTGGTCGTTGTGGCTGCTGTTGTAGTCGTTGTGGTTGTTTTCTTGGCGGTTGTTGTGGTTTTCTTCGCCGTTGTTGTGGTTGTTTCCTTTGTGGCGGAAGCAGTTGCCGACGTAGTTCCCTTTGTTGCGGAGGTTGATGTTGTTCCTGTTGCGGAAGTAGTTTCGGAAGACGCGGTTGTTGTACCCATGTTTTCGACATAGTATTCGTCCGCATACTCGAACGCCGGCACTGTGGGCATTTCTTTTCCCGTCATGTCATACCATATCTCCGGCATCAGGGCATCGGGGTTTTCGACAATGCCGTTTCCTGCGTTTACGATGTCTTCGTCCTCTCGAATCTGACGTGCGGCAATAATCAACTTTGCGCCCTCAAACTCATCGTAATCGGTCACGAGAGTCAGCAATCTATCAGTGGGAAACACCTCGCATTCGGTGTAGTATCTGCTTCGTATGAACAGCTCATACAAGTGTTTTTCAACCGAGTAATTTCCCGGAAAGCTGTTGTTCGCATAATTAAACTCATAAATGGTATCACTACTGCAAACGCAAACCGCAAATATTCTCCACTGAGATTTCTCATAAAGCGTATCCATTCGCAAAACAGGATTGGCGGCAAAAAAGGATATATTCAGGTATTTTTCAAGATTTGCGAAAACCGTTCCGTCTGCCGGAGAATTGCCGTAGATTACCAGGTTCATATTCTCCGCATCAGGCTCAATGCTGTTTTCCACCGAGAAATACAGAGAACCCCTCGAATCCTCGTTTTCGTAATAGTCTCTGTTCGCATAATAATTGGGAGCTTTTCCTGTCTGAGATTGCAAAACCGGCATATCAATGCCCGTTCCGGGTATGGTTATGTACCCTCTCACGTCCATATTCACGCTGTAAAGCTTTGCGAACTGAGAAAGTGCGCCTGTGGGGAGATAGTCCACGTCTACGCTGTTATCGTTATACATCTCCACAACATCGCTGTAATAAGCCGCAGGTATTGCTTCGGATTCATAGTAATTAGCTGCCACGTACCAGACCATTCCTATGAAAAACGCAAGCACTGCCACAGCCGCAAATCGCGCCTGAAGATTAAAGCCTTTCTTAGCCTTTTTAACCGGCTTTTCCTCCCACACTCTGCGGTTGCTTTCCTGTGCCGGCGGCAGCTCGTCCTGAATTTCACGGGCAAAGCTTCTTCTGAATGTGTTTCTGTCCTCGGCTATTATACGGGCACGCATTTTTTCTTCCTTTGCTATTCTGCGCTCCTCTATATCGTGCAGTCGTTCCTCCATTGTGCGTTTTTTGGGAAGCAGTGATTCCTCCTCGTCCAGAGCTTCGTCAATTTTTCTGCCGATTATGTAAGTTCCCATAGCGGAAAGCATTTTTACCGCCGCCGCTTCATTTTTCGGGAGAATGATTATACGCTGTTCTCCTGCCGACAACAGTACCCCCTCCGGCTCTCCTCTACCGTAAGGAAACAGCACCGCATCGGTAAAGCTCGGCAGTAATCTGCCCCGTATTGAGTCAAACATATACGCCGAACGGCTTCTGCTGTCATTTTCAAGGGTCATGCCCAGGCATTTTGCAAGGATAAATATTATATTTTCCGATTCTCTTATCTGATTTAAGCCCCCTGATATTATTACCGTATCGCTTTCGGCAAGGGCGTTTTTCAGCAGACGGGGAATGTTTTCCGGCTCTACTGTCGAATACTCCCCCACAACAGAGGTTGAAAGACGCGAAAACTCACGCGCAGTGGCATCAACCACACTGCGCGATGACGGCGTTTTATACCATATATATGATATTCGCATACCTCTCCCCTGCCTTGTTTTTGTTATCCGATAAGTGCGCTAAGCTCCGAATCATAAAGCCCGCGCATTTCAATAAGCTGTTCTGCGGATATATAGCCAAGCACCGTCAGCCTTTCCGCAGTATCGGTATCTGTCAGCGTTTCGTCAGCCGAAAAAAACGCATCTGTAAATACCGCGTTGTATGCTGTTCCGTCCTCAAGAGTTACGGTTACTCCGCTTCTGTTTGCGTTGTAAACTCGCACCTCCGCTTTCGCACATTTTTCAAGTCCGTCTGTGCAAATTATCTTGCCGTAGCTTACACTTCCATCATAGAAATGTGCAATTATAGTGCTGTCGTCATACTGCTTTGATATGCATATTGCGTCCTGTATTTCGGGAATATATGTATAGCCTGCGGCTTCTGCGGCTTCAAGATTTTGCTCAAGCTCGTCCATATATTTACTGCGCTGTTCGTAAACGGTAAGCTCGTCCGCATAATCGACCGTATCGGCGTTTTTCGTATTGCGTACAAGTCTCGGCAGTGCGCCGAAAAGAAACACAGCCAACGCCGCAATGAACAGTACCGGCACTATCGCCTTGTCAAACATTCTGTTCATTCGCTCGACCTTTGCAACGCCTTTTTCAATTTCTTCGTCTGTTATTCTTTTGCTCATAGCCAAACCTCGAAATGAAATATTTTAATACATTATACTTCTTCAAAGTGTTAAAATCAACTACGGTAATGTGAACATACGAAAAATGAGGTGCTGAAACAGCACCTCATTTTTCGTATGTTATATTTTAGGTTACATAAGTGAAAGATAAAGTGCCTTGATTTCTTCCACAGAGGTATCTCTGGGGTTGCCGGGGCGGCAGGCATCGTCATATGCAGACTGTGCAAGGAAATCCACGTCCTCCGGCTTTACGATAGCCTTTAAGTCGGCAGGAATGCCCACATCTGCGGAAAGCTGTTTTACTGCATCTATTGCCGCCTTACGCGCGGTTTCAATATCCATTGCCGCTGTATTCTCAACACCCATTGCCGCCGCTATATCTCTGTATTTGTCACCGGTTGCAGGAGCGTTGTACTCCATTACGGTGGGGAGAATTATCGCGTTTGCGACACCGTGAGGTGTATCATAAAGCGCGCCCAGAGGGTGAGCCATGGAATGCACTATGCCCAATCCCACGTTTGAAAAGCCCATGCCGGCAATATACTGTCCCAGAGCCATGCCCAGTCTGCCCTCGGCTTCATTCGCCACAGCACCGCGCAGATTCTTTGCGATTATCTCAATTGCTTTCAGGTGGAACATATCGCTCATTTCCCATGCGCCTTTGGTAATATATCCCTCGATTGCATGAGTGAGAGCGTCCATGCCTGTTGCGGCGGTAAGTCCCTTGGGCATGGTGGACATCATATCAGGGTCAACAACTGCGACAACGGGTATATCGTGAACATCAACGCATACCATTTTGCGGTTTTTCGCTTCATCGGTAATTACGTAGTTTATAGTTACCTCTGCGGCTGTTCCGGCAGTGGTAGGCACTGCGATAATAGGCACACAGGGCTTCTTTGTGGGAGCTACACCCTCAAGGGACACAACATCCTCAAATTCGGGGTTTGTGATAATAATTCCGATTGCCTTTGCGGTATCAATTGACGAGCCGCCACCTACTGCAACTATGCAATCTGCGCCGGATGCCTTAAATTCGGCTACGCCCTGCTTTACATTTTCCACAGTCGGGTTTGCTTTTATGCCGTCGTATACTGTATATGGAATTTCAGCATTGTCAAGAACATCAAAAACCTTTGACGTAACTTTGAATCTGATAAGGTCGGGGTCAGAGCATACAAAGCATTTCTTAAAGCCGCGCGCTTTAACCTCATTAGCGATTTCGGCAACTGCTCCTGCTCCGTGATAACTTGTTTCATTAAGCACAAATCTGTTTGCCATGTCTTTATTCATCCTCCGTTTTTATAATATATAAGCATTATGCTTGTTAACATTATAACAGGCTTTTTGTGAGGAATCAATAACTCATATTCGTGTTTATAAAAAGTTTACGCACTGCATATAATTTATCAAAATTATTAACGGAGGAAATTATATGGAATTTTTCAAGGTTATAAACAAAAAACAGATAGCCGTAATGCTCACCTGCGCGGCAATAATATTTGCTATCGTCCTCACTGCCGTCAACGGTGCAGGCTTTGCTTCCGTTTCCGCAACACGTAAAAAAGTACCTATATATTCAGTCGGCAGAGACGATAAGGTTATAAGCATTTCCTTTGATGCCGCCTGGGGTAATGAGGACACCCAACAGCTTATCGACATTTTAGGCAAATACGATATTAAGGCTACATTTTTTGTTGTGGGTGAATGGGTCGAAAAATATCCCGAATCGGTAAAAGCACTGCACGATGCAGGTCATGAGGTCATGAATCACTCGTCCAGTCATCCGCATATGTCAAAGCTTTCACGTGAGCAGATATTAAAGGAGCTTAACGACTGCAACGACAAAATCGAAGCTATCACCGGTGTTCGCCCTATCCTATTCCGCGCTCCATACGGCGAATACAACGACCTGCTCCTTGACACCGCCGAATCAATCGGTATGTACACGATTCAATGGGACGTTGACAGCCTCGACTGGAAAAATCCCACCTCATCGGAAATCGCTCAAAGAGTTATCAGCCGTGTTGAATCAGGCTCAATTGTACTGTTCCACAATGCGGCGGTAAATACTCCTGCGGCTTTGCCGACCATTATTGAAACTCTACTGGCAGAGGGCTACACTTTTGTACCGATTTCCGAGAATATTTACAAAGACAACTATGAAATGGACGTTGCCGGAAAGCAATGGCAAATCAAAGCCGTTTCCGAAAGTGACGTGCAATAACCTTATGCTTTAATAAGATAGGCTTTTGCGCCGTGACTTGGAATTTCTGCTTTTATACTGTCACACATCGTATATTCTTCGCCGCTCCAAAGCTCGGTACAACATTTGTAATTTTCCGCTTCAACATCGGAAAGGTTCAATTCAATAGTGCTATCATTATCGCCTGTATTGAATATTGCCACGTACTGTCCTCCCTCTGCACACATGGCTGTCCACAAGATATGCTCCATGCCGTCAATTTCTCTGCGCCACACTATATGGGCATGGCGTGACAGTGCGTGCATTTTCAATATCCGCTCGTTGGTGACAAGGCTCATTGTAAAATCGTCAAAGCCGGTCATTTCACCGCCTATCATAAGCGGTGAACGCATAATGCTCCAAAGGGTGAGCATTGTTATCTGCTCGTTTTCGGTGAATTTTGTCCAATCATTTTTATCGTAATCCTGACGAAGCGGTCCTATTGGCAGCATATCGGCATCGGGATAACAGCCGTTGCCTGCATGGGCGCTCCATTTTTCCGCTCGGAAAAACATATCGTAAAGCAATTCCCACTTGTCCCAGAAATCATCGGTAATACGCCACATATTCGATGTCTGCTTATAAAGCTCGGCTTTTTCGATAAGTGCAGGTCCCGGTGAAAGGCTGAGTACCATATCTCTGCCACAGCCTTGCAGTGCGGCGGAAAGCAGTTTCAACTCTTCCTCCTCGTGAGGCAATTCTCTTGCAATATCGTCACATTTTATGAAATCAACACCCCATGAAGCGTACAGCTCGAAAATGCTGTCATAATAGGCTTTTGCTTCCTCTTTTGACGCATCAACGCCGTACATATCGGGGTTCCACTGACAAATACTGTTGCTTCTCGCTATGTCTCGTGCGGTCTTATCCGTGCCCTTAATTTTTCTGTTTTCATGCACCGCCTGACGTGGGATTCCTCTCATAATATGTATGCCGAATTTCAAGCCCAACGAATGAACATATTCCGCCAACGGCGCAAAACCCTTTCCTCCCGATGCAGACGGAAAACGGTTTTCGGCGGGTATTACACGGGAATATTCGTCAATGCAAAGATATGCAAAGGGGCGGTACTCATGGTTTACAGCACCCGGCTCATACCACTGAATGTCAACAACAATATATTCCCAGCCGTACTTTTTCAGGTGCTTTGCCATAAATTCGGCATTTTTTCTGACTGTCGCTTCGTCCACCGATGCTCCGTAGCAATCCCAGCTATTCCAGCCCATAGGTGCAATTTCAGGTCTGTACATTTTTCTTTTCCTCCCAATGCCGGTTACGGCAAAACTTATACTATTAAGTGTTCAAAAGTTGCTGTAAAAGCGCAAGCTTTTTACAGCAACTTTCGGGATTAAATATCTACGCTCTCCAGCATCTTGAATGCTTCCTCAACGGAAACATCGCCACTGATAATAATAAACTCGTTTTTCGTTTGCATGATTAAATAAATGTACCTCATTTTACCGTCCGGCAAATCAAGCTCTGTCTCAAAATAATATGCAATATAGTCGCCGACCTGTTTTTCTTTTATTTCTACAAGCTCGGTGCTTATTACCACAGTCGCTACACCATTGCCGTATCGGTATTCAAATTCATGCTCGCCGTTGACAAAAACCAAACTGTTCGGCAGACTATGCGCTTCTTTTGAATACACATATCCCTCCGGAATATAGGAGGGCATGATAAAGTCTTTATCTTCCTCCGATCTTTCAAAAACACTTTCGCCGTTCAGCACTACATAGTTATCATCGCCGTTTTCGTATGTCACTATCTCCCAGTCCATACCGAATACCCCACCATCGGCTGCGCTCATACTTAACGCAAGCGCAGCAAGGAGGGCTATCAGTGCCGCCAGGACAGCGATAGCTTTTAGTGTTTTTCTTGAACGCTTTTTCTCGATGGCTTTTCTAAATCCGCGCACCCTGGTTTCGTATTCCTCCGGCAGAGTATACCGTTTGCTCAGTTCTTCCTCCGACAACGGTTTCGGATACATTCTTTTTTCAAGCTCTTTTGCCGCCTGAACACAGTAATTCCTCAATTGTGCGTCATTCATCATTTTCACCTTTTTCCTCCACCAAAAACCTTTCCGCAATCATTTCCCGAAGCCTTTGCAACCGCTTTCGTACCGTAGACGGCTTAATATCCAGCATTGCGGCAATCTGCATATTGCTTAAATCGCAAGAATATTTCATTATGAAAATATCGGCATAGCTTTCGGGCATTTTTTCTACGAAATCTGCTATCATTTCCACATCGTTCTTATTCTCAACATCGCTGGGCACATCAATACAGTTTGCAAATTCATCGCATTCAAACACGCAGTATTCTTTCCTTTGCCGTTTTTGAAGGTTTATTGCATAATTACGCGTAACCGCTCTTAGCAACGGCACCGGATTTACGGAAAAGTCAATTTTATCCATATTCATCGCCACACGCAGATACACTTCCTGCACTACGTCCTGTGCGTCATTTTCGTTCTTTAGTATGGCAAAGGCATCGTCAATAAGTATCAATCGGTATTTATCGTACAACATTTCAAATAATTCACGGTCTTCCGGACTATTTATTGCAGATATATACATTTCCAACAACAAGTCATCACCGCCAACTGTAATGTCACATTTTCGGCAAATGTAACTATTCCCTGTTATTATATCACTTTCTGCCGAAAATGCAATCATTACACACCGATTTTTTATCTTTGTTTATCGACAAAAATTGCGGCACAAGCGCAAACTATCCGCTCGTACCGCAATTTTCGGTCATCAATCTATTATGGTAATCTTGTTTTCTCCGACCTCGTGCGCTTCCTTTGACACATTAGGTCTGCCTATGCATATTGCAATACTGAACTCATAGTTTTCCGGAAAGCCGCATACCTCTGCCAGCTTCGCGCCGTTTTCACCCTCGAACGCCATGGCGCAAAGCCCGATTATAACCGAGCCTAATCCCATTGACTGCGCGGCTATTGCCAGATTTTCAACTGCAATTCCGGCGTCGATTTTGCTCCATCTGTTTTCCGGGTCGGAGGAAATAAATACTACAAGGGGCGCATCGTAAAAAATCGTGCGATTTCTTGCGGTTGCGTTTTTCTTTGTCTGTTCGTCCTCGCCGGCATAGATAACATTCAAAGTTTCATTTTCCACCTGCGCTATTACTTTTTCATCGCTTACAAACGAAAAGTGCCACGACTGCATATTTCTCGCCGTAGGCGATGCGATTGCACACTCTTTGAGCAAGCTCATCTGCTCATCGGTAAGCTTCTTATCGGAAAAGCCTCGATTGCTTCTTCGTGATAGAATAGCGTTTATTGTTTCGTTCATTGTGCTTCAGTCCTTTCGGATTTTTCAAGGTCGGCTTTCGGCAACGTAAAGCTGAATTCAACGCCGTCCGCAACATTTTTTGCAAAATAGGAGGTTTTACACCCCTCAAGACTGTGAGAATCCAGTATACTGCTCACAATTTTCAATCCCAGTCCCGAACCGCCGTACTTTCTCGTTCTTGCCTTATCCACCTTATAAAAGCTTTCCCACAAATGCGGAATACTCGCTTCGGGAATAAAGCTTCCAGAATTGTACACTATAAATTCGACATCGTCAACCTTTTCGGTAACGGTTACCACTATTCTTCCGTTTTCCGGGGTATGATGCATCGCATTTGAAAGAAGATTGTTTATAACCTGCTCAATTCTGTTGGAATCCGCCGAAACGCGACAATCACCCTTTCCCTCGCATTCTATGCTTATACCGTTTTCCGCCAGCAGATAGCTGAGCTTTTCCGCTCTGTCCGCCGCAAGAAGCGACAGGTCAAACACGCTTATATCCAGCGGTGCTCCGCCTGACTCCAATTCCGCAATATCAAGCAGACGTGACGACAGATTGCTCATCTTTTCCGCTTCGTCCTGAATTATTGAGCAGTAATAATCACGGTCCTCGCTGTTATCCGCAAGCTGTAGTGCCTCACAATATCCCATAATAATCGACAACGGCGTTTTCAGCTCGTGAGATACATTGGAGATAAGCTCCGTTCTCATTCTGTCTATCGCTTCTTTTTCCCGAATATCTCTGGTCAGCTTTTCGTTTGCTATGCTAAGCTCCTCAATCTTTGCTTCAAGCTGGTCGGACATGTGATTTATACTCTCCGCTATCTGCCCCACTTCGTCATCGCTTTCGATATGCAGCCGGTCGTCAAAATCAAGATTCGCAAGCTTTCTTGCCGTCTGGTTAATTTTTCTGAACGGCGCTATTATACGCTCGGTCATTACCGTACTGAAAAACAGACCGATAACAAGCACTATGACCATTACCATCAGCGCAAATCTGTTATATATTTCAACACTGATGTCAATTGTCGAAATCGGAGTATTTATAACCGCATAGAAAAACTCGTTATCCGTTACCTGATATTTGGCACACAGCGTTATATACTGTGTGCTGAGACGGTTGTTGGTCGAAACGGTTAATATCGGTTCTTCGCTGAACACGTCGGGTTCAATCGCATTTCCCGTTGCGGCTTCGTTTTTCGGAATCACCCACGGACTAAACCAGTATTTGCTGTCCGTTCCGGACAGCTCCGAAATCACATCGTCATCGCCGCCGCTTGAATAGAACATTCTGAAATTATCATCTATTATGTAAACCTGAATGTTCATGCTGTCTTCAATAAGCTCGATTTTCAAATCTATCGCTTCTTTATCTGCGGTATAGTCAAGATTTGTAATTTTCTCGTAGCTTTCGTGCAAACTCGTCCGTTTGCTGTTTACATAATACGCCCTTAAAAATACGGAATTTATACCCAGTGTTATGATAACGTACAAGGCAATAACGCCCAGCAGCATTACTATTATCTTTGTACGTATCGACACTTTCAATTACTTCACCTCAAATCTGTAGCCTATGCCGCGAACGGTCACTATCATTTCTCCTGCCGCTCCCAGCTTACTGCGCAACTGCTTTACATGGGTATCTACGGTTCTCAAATCTCCGAAATAGTCATAATTCCACACGCCGTTAAGCATACGCTCTCTCGAAAGCGCAACGCCTTTATTCTGCATGAAAAACACAAGCAGGTCGTACTCTTTCGGCGTAAGCTCGATTATTTCACCGCTGAGATAAACAACGTGTGCAAGCTCATCGACATAAATTTCACCACAGGAAAGTCCTTTTTCCGCAAGACACCCCCGTCTGCGCAAAAGTGCCTGAACACGCGCCACAAGCAGTGTGGGAGAAAAAGGCTTTGTTATATAATCGTCCGCACCCAGTCTGAATCCGCCGAGCTGGTCGGATTCGGTGCTCTTTGCCGTGAGAAGTATGACAGGCACATCGGAGGTTTTGCGAAGCTCGGACAGCACTTCCCAGCCGTCCATTCCCGGCATCATTACATCAAGAATAATCAAATCCGGCGCAGGCTGCTCCAGACCTTTCTGCAACGCTTCCACTCCGTCTGCCGCTTCGATTATCTCAAAGCCCTCGCGAATCAGGAAATCCGCCACCAATCTGCGTATTCTGTCTTCGTCATCTGCCACAAGTATTCTCAGCTTATTCATAATCCTACGCTCCGTTCATAATATTATGTCTATAGTATAAGCTTCCGGTGTGATGAATTTGTGCTGTAATTGTGTGTCTAATCGGATAAATCTGAAAGATAACTGTTAACGGCATTTGCACATTCTGTGATTTTTTCATCATTTCCGTCAAGCTTTCTTTTGTCAAGTCCGCTTATTACTCCACAGGCGCAAAGTTCTGTATTCATAACGCTGAGCGACTGCGCCAACTGCTTTTTCATAAACATACCGTCCTCCTTTTCACTGCCTGCCGCCGCCAGCAGCACAGCTTTCCCCGGTCGTGCGATTGCAGGGCGTATTCCCAGTGAAAACCGCGCGTTATAGTATCGCTGAAAACGGTCAAGAATCGCCTTTAAAGGTGCCGGAAAGCTCATATTGTAAACCGGCGTTGCAATTACCAAAAGTCTGCTGTTTTCAATGGAAGCATACAATTTTTCCATATCATCAAAGGCACAGCGTTGCTCTTTTTTGCAATGTCCGCAGTCGGTACACGGCATCACATTCATGTCATAGGCATTATACGCATCGTATTTTAGCGGATATTCTATCTTATCCTTGAATGCTCTGAGCATTTCGGCGGTGTTGCCGTCACTGCGCGGAGAGCCGAAAATGACTGTACAGGAAATTTCATTCATTTTATCACCGTTTTTCAAAATGAGTTATTGACAACCGCAGTTAATTTTGCTAAAATAGACGTCAAGTGAATACGGAGGGGTGTCCGAGCGGTTTAAGGAGCTGGTCTTGAAAACCAGTGACAGGGCAACCTGCCAGGGGTTCGAATCCCCTCCCCTCCGCCAACAAAGAAGCCTGAATTGTCCGCCCGACACTTCAGGCTTCTTTGAACTAAGTGTGCCTTACGGCACGATAAGCACACCTTCGGTGCGTGAAGTGATGCTGCGCATCGTGAAGTGCCTGCGGGCGCGGGCGGCACACTTAACTTCGCTTCGTGCGCAAGCACGATACTTCACTGTGCCGTAGGCATAACTTCACTTGGCTAAGCCAAACTTCACTAACTTATGAGTTGCTACTATATCCGAAAACGAATATATGGCACTTGATTCTGTATGCACAAATATTAATGTTATGCTTATCTCCTCCATCAACACCGCAAAGGAGAACAGATAATGAGTTGCTTAATTGAATTATTCATCGAAGTATTCATTGAAGGAACAATTGAACTGATAGGATATTGTTATATAAAGCTAATGCAATTGATTATCCCTAACAAAACCGCCTCCGAAAAAGCCAAAACAGTTATTAAATGTATAGCGACAGCGATTGCGGTGCTTTTAGCCCTTTCCTTAATCGTCGGGTTAATTCTTTTAATGCCAAACAATCCTGCCGTTAAGACGGTCGGAAAATATATGATATATGTATCATTGGCTATGATAGCATTGCAAATCACTGCTGGAATTGTTATGAAAATTGTCAACCATTGCAAAAAGTGAGCGCACCATGCTTACCGTTGTTCACAACACCGCAAAGCACATATGCATATTATACTCCAAAATTACGGCAATAACAATATCTGTTTTAACAGCCCTCAGCCGCCCTGCTTTACCGAAGTAAAGCCGAGCGGCTGAGGGCTTATTATTCAGTCGGACATTCGACTGTATTATCAGATTTCGCTTCTTCTGACCTGCACTGCCGCACCGATAATCTTTACCGGTATATTTGCCAGCTCCTCGGTCGAATAAAACTTGCTGTCATACGCCGGGTCAAGAGGAATGATTATCTTACCCTCGCGCTTTTTATTGATTGTGCACAGGAATGCTTCATCATCGCCAACACTTACGATAGCAACCTGTTCACGTGCGACCTTTACCTTTTTCTCGAAAATAATGACGTCACCGCTATAATAACGCGGTGCATAACGACCTGCGCCGACTTTATATCCGAAAAACTCTCTGCCGCCTACAAGCCACTCTTTCGGAATAAGCTCGTGAACGGTTTCGTCAATTTCGCCCTCTCCGAAGTCTGTCATGCTCTTGTAGACCTTGAGAACGACTGCGGAAGTTTCGGAGCCCTGCACTGCTCTGGGCGGATATTTTTCCTCCGTCTTGCCCATGAGATAATCACTTGAGACACCCATGATAAGTCCCATGCAATACACCATGCTTGCCGAAGGCTCATGTATACCGTTTTCGTATTTTGAAAGCATTCCCTTATTGGTATTTGCTGCAAATTCCTTGTTCAAACGGTCCGCTACATTTCCAAGGGACAATCCGGCTTCTTTTCTTACTTCCTTGATTCTTTTCCCGATAAGTGCACATTCTGCCTTCTTTTCGGGAGTCTGCGGCTTTCTCATTAAATACACTCCAATAATTATATTTTAACATCTAATTTTGTACAAAACAAAATTGATGCTTCTTTCATGGAGAAATTATATCACGAAATTGCTATTTTGGAAATACCTTTTTGTAAAAATTTTGAAAAAAGTTTATTTTAATTTTATGTTGTTTCTTTATTTTTTATTAAACAGTATACATTGCATGCTGCGATATACCTTTTCACGGGCATTTATGCCTCAAACAGATGTTTCAATGTTTGTTTTGCCTTTTCCGCGGTTTCGGCATCAATTTCTATTTCCTCTCCGTATTCACCTTTGAGTACTCTGAGCAGAATATCCGGCGACGTGCGCTTCATATGATTACATGTAAGCTTTTCGGGAATCAGGCTGTGGAATACCTTTTCGGGGTACTTCTGCGAAAGTCGTACGGCTATGGTACTTTCAGCCGCGATTATCACTTCGTCGTAGTCCGCACACCATTCCATAAGCTGACCTGCCGAGCCTGCAAAATCAACATTCTTTATAACTTCCTGTCTGCACCCCAGATGCGCGCACACCTTTGCCTCGCTCCACAGTTGCCGTGCAAGCTCTATATCTCTTAATGTCACGCTGTCGTGAATCGGACAACAGCCGTTCCACATTTCTATATTCTTCCCGGTTTTTTCTCTGATACTCTCTCCGATATTTCTGTCCGGTATGAAAAGTATCCTTTTGTTTTCGATACCGTTGCAGATTTTCACCGCTGTAGCAGTGGATACACATATATCGCATTCGGCTTTTACCGCAGCGTTTGTGTTAACATAAGCCACCACACATACATCGCCGTTGTTTTCTCTGTAGGCGCGGATTCTTGAGGGCAACACCTGATTTGCCATCGGACAGGTTGCTTCCGGGTGCGCCAAAATAACCTTCTTTTCCGGCGCAAGTATCTTAATCATTTCGGCTATAAAACGGACTGCGCACACAACCACCGTTTTAGCTTCGCTTTTTACCGATTCACGCACTATTTCCAGCGTATCTCCGGTAAAATCAGCCGCCTGTGACAGCTCCGGGGGCTGATACAGATGCGCCGCTATGAATATATCTTTTCCTTTACGGGCTTCGTTTATTTCTTTCAGCTTTAAATCCATTATTATCCCTCCCTGTTGTTGGGCAAGGATAATAATATTTTAAATTGTTTACATAATCAATAATTATTTTCACTTTGTATTTTAATTGACATAATTTGGAAACCTATGTAATTATTTTGTAATTGCGCTTAATATTTCGGTAATAACATCAATTGAATATGCTTTTCTCCAGCTCGTCAAGTGCATCGGCGGTAAGCTCGTACATTTCGCCGTTTTTGTAAATCACCGTCACAGGCTTTGAATGAGAAAACGCTCCCAGAGTCGCAAGCCCTCTGCCGCTGCCGTAACGTGAAACAAACTGTTCCGGTGCGGATTGAGTACCGTACATTGACAGCCCATTTGATTTTGCAAGCACGACATCGCCGCTTTCCACTCCCAGAACATCATAAAGGTCACCGCCTAACTCATAGTATTCGTCACCGTACGCATCGGCATTCCTGCTATCCCCGGCGGTAAGCCCGTTATACAGCAAATACTGTGTGTAAGGGTCGGCAACCCCCGTTGCTTCCACTCCTGCACTGAGCTGAAACAGCTTCACGGCATCACGTGTAAAGCCACCGTAATAGCTTGTCAGCGGTTGTTCGTAAAAGCCCATGCTTTTCAGCATTTCCTGAAGCCTTATGACTTCTTCGCCCTCGTAGCCGATTTCAAGTTCCGCGTAAAGGCTTTCCCATACCGGCGTTTCAATCATGTCGGTTTCGGATTCTTCGGGCGGTTCCGCGCTTCCCGTTTCGCTCCCGTCCTCTATCTGCCCGGCACTTTCCGAGGGTTTTGATTCAACTTCGGTTGTTGTCGTTGCGGTCGTTGTTGTCGTTGTTACAGTCGTTGTTGTCACTGTTGCGGTGGTCGTTCCGTAACGCGGTGCACCATCGGAATAAAGCAACGCCTGCGTTGCCTGTCCTGCCACACCGTCAACATCAAGCCCTGCCGCTTTTTGGAACAGGCGCACTGCCGCTTCCGTCTGTGTTCCGAAGTAGCCCGATGCCGATGCACCCAGATAGCCCAGCTCAATAAGCCTGTTTTGCAGTCTTGTCACCTCGTCGCTTCTGTCTCCGTAACGCAAAGCAACATTTTTCTGCGTTGTCGATGTGGTCGCGGCTGTGGTTGTTTTGGTTGTTTTGGTTGTTTTGGTTGTTTTGGTTGTTGTGGTTGTTGTGGCTTTTGCGGTTGTTGTAGCCGATTTTACCGTAGTCTCGGTGGTAGTTGTCGCTGTCGCGGCGGTTGTTTTTACCGTAGTCGTTGTGGTCTTTGTGGTCGTGGTTGTTGCAGTAGTGGTTGTTGTCGCAGACGCCTTTCCTTTAAGTGCCCCGGACTTACCGAAGTCATATGCAACACCGTCAACGGTAAATATTCCGACTACAAATTCGCCGTTATGGTAATAATATGTTGAGCCGTTAAATTCATACCAGCCTGTATCTGGATATGTTATCATTCCGATTTTAAACCACTTTACCCACGGTGACCAGCTCCGGCTGTTAAGTGCGGAATATACGACATTGACTTTGCTGTTCCTTGCATCGACCACCATATCGGTGCCGTCCTCCGACTTGCCGACATAAACGCCTGCATGTCCGTCACACCATAATCCCAATCCGTGCACACGCGGAATTGTCGATATATTTCCGCTTTCCGACGATGCGTCAAGCAGTGCCTTTGCTCCGCCGCCTTTTCCGTTGCAATAGGAGCGGATAAGTCCGGAGCAGTCAATGGTACCCTCACTTGAGCCGCCGTAGATATATTTCCACCCCTCGTTATAAGCTCTAAGTGCCCACTCTGCCATTCCTATGCCCGTTTTGCCCTTTATTACCGCCGCATCGGCAGGAATCGCAAGCAGCACCGTCATGGCAACGCACAGAACGGCACACACGATTCTTTTATATATGTGTATATGCTTCAAAGCTCTCACGCCTTTATTAAAAATTTACATTTCTGCACTTTTCTTAGGCAATATAAATATAGCATAATTGTATCAGCCGATTACAGTGTATACCTGTTAAATATTTATGACAGGATTTTTAACTTTTGGGGGTATTGTATGTCTTTGACATTTGAACGCACTTCGCCGGAAAGCGTCGGAATTGATTCGAGTGCCATTGTCGATTTCATAAACACCGCCGCCGAACGCGGCATTGCAATGCACAGCCTTATGATACTCAGGCACGGCAAAAAGGCTGTGGAGCTTTACTGGAAGCCCTACAGCAGTCATTCGCAAAACCATGTTTACTCATTCGGCAAAACAATCACCTCTATGGCTATCGGTCTTGCCGTTGATGAGGGATTGCTTTCGTATGACGACCGGCTGTGTTCTTTCTTCCCTCGCTATATCGGCAGTGAGGTTGACGAACGAATGCACTCCGTCACCATTGAACATCTTCTTACAATGACAAGCGGAATGGTTATCGCCAACGAAATTTCCGCCGCTTTCAAAAACGACTGGGTGCGTTTCTTCCTCAATTCCCGTCTTTCGTTTTTTCCCGGCGAAAAATTCAGCTACAACAGCTTAAACTCATATATGCTTGCCGCCGTTCTCCGTAAGGTCAGCGGTGTCGGGCTTATCGAATATCTGACGCCGCGACTGTTTGAGCCCCTGGGCATTACCGGCATCTATTCCGATAAATGCCCCATGGGTCGTGACCTGGGAGGCTGGGGTATTCATATCAGAACCGAGGATATGGCAAGGCTCGGTCAGCTTCTTTTGCAAAAGGGCAATTTTGACGGCAGGCAGCTTCTTCCCATCGAATGGTTTGAACGTGCTACCTGTTCCCACACCGACACTTGCAGTGACACTAAATTCCCCGACCACGTAGATGTGCAAAGCGGTTACGGTTACCAGATATGGATAAATCACGATAAAACGTCATTCCGTGCCGACGGTATGCTCGGTCAGTTTGCCCTCGTTTTGCCGGAGCTTGACTGCGTTATCGTCTCGACTGCCGGCAATATGGACGAATATCCCGTGCTCGACCTTTTATGGGAAAAGCTTGTTCCCGCTGTCGGCGTTCTGCCCGACAACAGCGATGTCGGCAAATCCTTTGATGAGCTTTTACAAAAAAGCAACAGTCTTTCCATTGCCGCAACAAGGTCTGCCGTGCTTTCTCTGCTGACATGCAAATTCAACGATATTGTTTACGCGCTGCCTCAAAATCGACAGTCGGTTTTTCCGTTTTTTGTCCGTTACACAAAGCGCAGACTTCTTACCGGAATCGAGTCATTCAGATTTCTTTTCGGCAGCTCAAGCAGTATGACATGGGTCGAATGCAACACCGAAATAACTGTCCCGTTGATTTTTGACGGTGAATTTCATGATACATCTATTGACTTTTTCGGCACACCGATTCCCTGCTCGGTTTATGCGACAATTACCGAATACACTCAGTCCGCATTTTCTCTCGAATTGCTTCTGACATTTACGGACACACCTCATTCAAGACGTTTATTCTTCACTTTCGGTGATGATTCTCTGAAAGTGCGCTTCAACGAGCTTCCCGATTATGCGGATTTCGCCGGATTTGTCGGTGACCACATATCTTTTATCCGCTCTATTTCGCCGTATCTTTCCAAGACAGCCGGAAAAATCGCGGAGGTATCACTGACCGCCAAAGCCGATATTGCAAACTGACGGTAGATTTAAAAACAGAAAACGAACAAGCCGAATCCGAAAGCGTACATTGGTACGTTGAAAGGTGCGGCTTGTTCGTTTTTACTTTAATTCTGCATTTCGGCACAAAGAAACAGTGCCGAAATAATACGATTAAGAGAGAACTCTTTTTTACTGTTTTATGACCATGAAATACCGCTCGGAAGTGGGAATTTCGGGCTTCTTTCGATTCCGTAATCTCCGTCCGTAAACATCTCGGCTTCATTCATTCTCCGATAGTACAATCCTTTCAGGTACTTCGTGCCGGAACGGATATATCTGGAGAAGCCCTCCGTTACCTGCTCCGGGTCTGCATCATCACCGCATCTGTATGCGATGATTGCGGACTTGAGATAAAACCGCTTGGTATCGCTTGTCCAGTACGCCGTGCCCATGTTGTAGGTAAAGCTCACGAGAGCATCAAACTGGTTTTGAGTGAGAATAACGCCGTTGCGAACCGCCCACTCTCTCACGGCTTTAACATATGTACCCTGATTAAGGTCGGCTCTGAGAAGCTTCTGCGCTTCCTCCTTTGTAAGGTACGGCTTTTCCTCGCTCAGCTCTATTTCGTCTCCGAAATACGTTTCTATCTGTGCTGCGAAATACTCGATGACCTCTGATTTTGTCCATGATTTACTTGCCGTAGTCGTAACCGCGTGTCCGTAGCCTACAGTCCAATAGCCCGATGCATCTTTATAAGGCTCGAAAACTACAACGGCACCGTCAAGAATATCGGGATTCGTGCTTCCGCCGCCCTCCCAGGTCGCTATAAAAGTCACGCCTTTTTCGCTTATACCCATGTTTTTCTGCTCATCGGTAAGCGTGTATGCCTCTCTGAGCACAACAACTTCGGTCGTCGCAACAGATGCGCCGAATTTTGCCGTGACTGTATACATTCCGGGCTCAATGCCTTTCACAACGCCCTCCGAATTTATTGTAAGCTTTGTCGGGTCGCTGCTTGTATACGTAACTCCCTTGACACCCGAAATGGCAACGGACTTTGTATCGCCAACATTTACATAGAAATAATCCTTTGAAAACTCTACTTCCGCTTTGTATTCCGATTCGGAAACCAGTTTGATATACTCGGAAGTAACCCAGCCGTAGCCGCTGCCGTATACGATTTTATACCAACCGTCACTTGTGGTGTAATCGACAATAACCACGTAATCGCCGTCATCAAGACTGCCGAGCTTTGAGCTGTCACTGCTTGCGGATTTTCTGACATTCAGGGATGTATTGACATCTACAACGCCGTAGAGATAATCATTTTCCTCCTTAGCCGCAGTGGTGGTAGTTGCGGTGGTTGTGGTAGTCACCGCCGAGGTCTTAGTGGTTACACTTACATATGTGCCGCTGACCCATACTGTTGCTCCGTTTCTCTTAAAGCTGTACCAGGTTGTGCCCGACACCTTTTTTGAGCCGGTTATAGTAAAGGTTGCGCCCTTTTTAAGTGTAGTCACTACCGCATAGCCTGTGCCTGCTCCCTTACGGACATTTACGGTGGAGCCGGTTATTTTACCGGTTTTTATCGTGACATATTCCACCTTTTCCGTGGTGGTCGTTGCGGTGGTCGTTGTGGTATCGGAAGATGTTGCGGAGGTTGCGTCGGTTTGAGAGGTTATATCCGTTGCCGAGGTTTCTCCTGTCGTCGATGCGGTAGTTGATGCTGTAGTAGATGCTGTAGTAGATGCTGTGGTAGATGCTGTGGTGGTTGTTACTGCCGAGGTTTTGGAAGTAACGCTCACATATGTACCGCAGACCCATACTGTAGCACCGTTTCTCTTAAAGCTGTACCAAGTTGTGCCCGACACCTTTTTTGAGCCGGTTATAGTAAAGGTTGCGCCTTTTTTCAGAGTGGTTACTATTGAATATCCCGTGCCTGCTCCCTTGCGGACATTTACGGATGAACCGGTTACCTTACCGGTCTTTATTGTGACATAATCGGCAGCAGTTGTAGCCTTGGTTGTGGTCGTTGTTGTAGCCTTGGCTGTTGTAGTTGTAGTTGCGGTAGCCTTAGTGGTAGTGGTTGTTGCGGCAGTCGTACCGCCGGATTTAATGCTCACATACTGCCCGGACACCCAAAGAGTTCTTCCGGAATAAATAAAGCTGTACCATGTTGTTCCCGACACGGTCTTTTGACCTGTCAGCTTAAAGCTGTAGCCCTTGCCGAGCACCTTATAAACACTGCTTGATGTGCCTGCGCCTGTTCTGGCATTGACCGAATTTTTCGTCAGTGTTCCGGTTTTATAGCTGTCTCCGTAGGAAAGGGTAACGCAGGTGCCTAACACCCATGCATATGTTTCATTGTACGCAAATTTGTACCATGTATCCCCGGAAACAACGCTGGTGGCAAGTACCTTATAGGTTGCACCCTTATTTACCGTGCCCAGCTTACTATAGCTTTTTCCTGCTCCCTTGCGGACATTTACGGAATTTGACTTAAATGTAATAGTCGGTGTATAATTATAAATTTCAGCGAGCTTTGCAAGCATTGTATCGTCGGCTTGTCCGTCGGTGGTCAAACCCTGTGCGCTTTCAAAGCTTTTTACCGCCGTCTGGGTTGCCGGTCCGTAGCTTCCGTCGGCAGTGTCTTTCAAATAGCCCAATGCAATAAGCTTTGTCTGCATTGCCTTTACATCGCTGCTTTTTTCACCTTTTGAAAGTGCCGCATTAACCGCAAGCCCGTTTGAAGTAACTGCGGTAAACATCAGCACAAGAGCCGCCAAAAACGCGACTACTCTTTTAATGGTCATATTATACCTCCTGTTCGCCTTTCGACGACCATTCCGCATTTTATTGCATTCGCATTATACAAATAAGTTACAATTTTGTCAACTATTCGCATTGTTTGTTTACATAATGTAAATATTTACCGGTTACAGCTCAATTTCAAGTCCTACCGGGCAATGGTCACTGCCCAACACATCACTGTATATGGAAGCGGCTTTTATTTTATCCTTAATATCATCGGAAACAATAAAATAGTCAATGCGCCAGCCTGCGTTATTCGCCCTTGCGTTAAAGCGGTACGACCACCAGCTATACGCTCCTGTAAGTTCGGGGTTAAGATAGCGGAAGCTGTCCGTAAAGCCCGATGAAAACAACTCTGTCAGCTTTTCCCGTTCCTCATATGAAAAACCGGCGTTGCCTGTATTCTGCTTAGGGTTTTTCAGGTCGATTTCCTCATGAGCAACATTGAGGTCGCCGGTATAAATAACCGGTTTTTTCGCCTTTAGCTCACATAAATACTCGCGCATATCGTCTTCAAAGCTCATGCGGTAATCTATCCGCGCCAAGCCCTGCTGTGCATTAGGAGCATAACAGTTTACAAGGTAAAAGTCGGGATATTCAAGGGTTATTACTCTCCCCTCGTCCCCATGCTTTGAATGTATTCCGTATTCGCAATTAAGAGGCTCATGCTTTGTATAAACGGCAGTACCGGAATATCCCTTTCGCACTGCACTGAAAAAGAATTTGTAATAGCCCTTTGGCGAAAAGTCCGCCTGTTCGGGCTGCATTTTTGTCTCCTGTATGCAGAAAAAATCCGCGTCCGCGCTATCGAAAAACTCTCCGAAGCCCTTGTTAAGACAAGCCCTGAAGCCGTTTACGTTCCATGATATAAACTTCATTCATACACCTTTCTTGCGGCGGCAACGGACTGCATTGCATCCGCGCAGTAAAAATCCGCTCCTATGCTCATTGCGTAGTCCTCCGTCAGCACCGCTCCGCCGACCATTATTTTACAATCCGGGCGTGCCGCCTTTACCTCTCTGACCGTTTCTTCCATTGCAGGCAGCGTAGTTGTCATAAGCGCGCTAAGTCCTACAAGCTTTATGCTTTCATCTGCGCACACTGCTTTTACCACCTCTTTGGCAGGCACGTCTCTGCCCAGGTCGGTCATTGAATATCCGTAATTTGCAAGCACGGTTTTCACAATATTTTTTCCTATGTCGTGAATATCGCCGTGAACGGTTGCTATTACTATTTTCCCTTTAGGCTTATCCGTTTTTCCGCTTGAAAGCATTTTTTCACGGACGACCTCAAAGGCGCACTGCGCCGCCGATGCCGAATTTAAAAGCTGTGGCAAAAACAGCTTTTTGCTCTCATATTCCTTGCCCACCTCGTCAAGCGCAGGTATCAGGCGGTCATTTACGACCTCCATTTCCGTATGCTTTTCAAGCAGTGCTTTTGTCGCTTCCGCGGCTTCTTTTTTCAGTCCTTTTTTTATGCAGTATTCAACTGTATTTTCTTTCTGTTCAACGGTCTTTTCCGGCTCTGCGACACCTGCAATGTAATTTTCCGCGTTTTCATCTCTGCCCTTTAGAAGATTAAACGCCAGTACCGCACCGGACATTTCGCTGTCATTGGGGTTGATTATGGGGAAATCAAGTCCCGCTTCAAGGGCAAGGGTCAGAAACGCCCTGTTTATAACTCCCCTGTTTGGCAATCCGAAGCTTATATTTGAGACGCCAAGCACGGTTTTAAAGCCCATTTTCTTTACGCTTTTCAAAGCTTCAAGGGTGATTTCCGCGCTGTCCGGCTGTGCCGATACCGCCATTGTAAGGCAGTCGATTATTATTTCCTCTCTTGAAATACCCTGCGCTTCGGCTCTCTCCGCAATCTTGCAGGCTATTTCAACTCTCTGCTCCGCAGTATTGGGTATACCGTCCTCGTCAAGGGTCAAACCTACTACACTTGCGCCGTATCTTTTTACTATGGGAAGAATTGCCGAAAGTGATTGCTCGCTTCCGTTTACCGAATTGA
The DNA here is from genome assembly GCA_964500965.1 of uncultured Eubacteriales bacterium. Classification (GTDB taxonomy): domain Bacteria; phylum Bacillota; class Clostridia; order Oscillospirales; family Acutalibacteraceae; genus JAISGQ01. The sequence goes on from CAZCQZ010000003.1 coordinate 104,443, forward strand.
CAATGGCTTTGCCGCAATACACCCTCAACGCCGCTTCTACCGCCTGCGGATTTGCGGAATCTATTTGAAGCGGAGCATCGGTAACAGCCTGAAGCCGTTTCACAAGCTCCGGCAACAACGATACTTCGTCAATTCCCGGCGCGCCGACATTAACATCAAGCAACTGCGCTCCTGCATCGGTCTGTGCAACTGCCTGTGCAAGAATATAGTCAAAATCCCGTTCCGCCAACGCCTGACGAAACCGCTTCTTGCCTGTGGGATTTATACGCTCTCCTATTACCGCCGCTCGGTCTGCGGTCACATATTTGGTCTGTGAACACGCCGCGACACAGACTTTCTTTTCTTTTCTTTCGATTCTATTGCAATCTGCGTAGCTTTTCGACAGCTTCTTTATAAACTCAGGAGTTGTGCCGCAGCAGCCGCCCACCGCACAAAGTCCCAGTTTTTTGTACTGCTCCATCTGTGCGCAGAATGTATCGGCGTTCATTTCGTATTTGTTGGTTTTAGGGTCGGGAAGCCCTGCGTTTGGCTTTATAAATACCGGAAGCGTTGTTGCCCTGCAAAGCCTTTCGGCTATGGGGTATATTTCGTCCGGTCCAAGGGAACAGTTTATACCCAGCGCATCAACACCCAAGCCCTCCATTGTTGCCGCGTAACATTCCACCTCACAGCCTGTAAAGGTACGTCCACCCGATTCAAAGGACATACTTACAAGCAACGGCAGCTTGCAATTTTCTTTTATGCCCAGCACCGCCGCCTTTAATTCATAAAGGTCGGTCATGGTGGCTATTTTCACAAGGTCTGCTCCTGCCTTTTCACCTGCTCTTGCTATTTCCGCGTAGCAGTCATAAGCTTCTTCAAAGGTCATAGTGCCGTTCGGCTCAAGCATTACACCGAGGCTTGATACGTCAAGTATTACCTTTGTACTTTCATTACATGCTTTTCGAGCTGCCTTTACCGCCGCCGTAATTACCTCAGCAACGGTATAACCGCTTCCTTCAAGCTTTATCCTGCTCACTCCGAATGTATTGGCGCAAATCATGTCCGAGCCGCTTTCCACATACATTCTGTGAATTTTCGTCAGCACATCGGGGTTTGTCACACTCAAAAGATGAGTATTTTCCGTAAATCCCATGCTCTGTATCATTGTGCCCATGCCGCCGTCAAGTATCAGCGTTTTTTCTTTAAATATCTTTTCCACAGGATTTTCCGTCCTTTCTGAATGTGCATTTATCATACATACGACAGTTTTCACAGCCTGCCAAATGTCCTTTAACCTCTGTATCCGACACGCCTATCAGCGCTGTAACGCTTTTTCTCGGCAGTAAAAGGAAACTGTCGGTTGCGGATATGCCTATGCGCTTTTGAGCATCGAGCATTCTTACAACGTCCCCGTTCGTTTCAAGAGGTAAATCGCCGTAGCCGGGGCTGTAGCGTTGGGTCAGAAAGCTGTTCGGATATTCTTTCTCTATCTGCTTTTGCGCTTCGTCGCAAAGCTGTTCGGCTAAAACCGATGCCAGTGTATCGCACACAACCGCCTGCGACATATCTCCGCTTGCAAGGGTGCGCAACAAGCTGTCTGCGCCTATTCCCAGTGTCAGCGCAAAAAGAATACAGCTTTTACAATTTTCAAGGTGCTTTTTTATATCTTCTCCGCCGAATTTACGGTTTAAAATATAAATGCCGTCGCCTTTTCGTTCGACGGCAATCTCCCTGTATGTATATTTAGGCACGCATACCTTTTTCAGCCTTTTATACAGGCTGTCCGCAAGAGATATTACATTCTCATCGGCATATCCCAGGTAGCGGCGCAGCATTTCCATATCGGGAGCATCGGGCATATTTATATTCATCGAAATCATCACAGACTGTTCTTTATATTTTCGTATATTCTTTCCGCTACTACGGGATTATTCATAGTGTAAAGATGTATGCCCTGCACACCGTTTTCAATCAGGTCGATTATCTGAGCCGAGGCATAATCAATGCCTGCGTCAAACAACCCTTGCGGGTCGTTTTCGTAAAGGGTCAACAGCTTTGAAAACTCATGGGGAACGCTGGCACTGCTCAATGTCACCGTCTGCTCAATCAGCTTTTTGCTCACTATCGGCATTATTCCTGCACTTACAGGCACTTCTATCCCCTTGGCTCTTGCTCTGTCCATAAAGGTGTAAAACTTGTCATTATCAAAGAAAAGCTGTGAAATCAGAGCTTCCACTCCTGCGCCTATCTTGTATTTTAAGTTTTCAATGTCCGCGCCCAAATTCGGAGCATCACAGTGCCCCTCCGGGTGACAGGCTCCCAAAATTGCCATGTCGGAGGAATGCTTTATTTCTCTTGCAAGCTGGTCTGCGTGCTTAAAATCATTTACCCTCGGTGTATCGGGATTGATGTCTCCTCTGAGTGCCAGAACGTTTTCAATGCCGTTTTCTTTCAGCTCTCCTATAACTGTACTCACCTGCTCCCTTGTGGAATTTACACAGGCAAAATGCGCAAGGGGTTCAATTCCGTAGGTTTGCTTAATATGTTTGGCCATGTCACAGGTGAAGTTGTGATTGTTTTCGCTTCCTGCGCGGTATGTAACGGAAATATAATCCGCCGGGATTACGCTGAGTGCATCAATGGCGGCGTAGATTTTTTCAACTCCGGTGGTCTTCTTCGGCGGAAATATTTCCAGTGAAAAAACGGTTTTATTTCTATTGTAAAGCTCCGGTATTCTCATTATTTGTCATTCCTTACAGTTTAAAGTCTTCCTGAGAATATTCCCTCGGCAACACCGGCAGCTCCGGTTCACGCATTGTCGGGTCATATTTAAAGCGCATGCATTTATCATCGGGCTTGACTTCACCCTTTTTATCGCATTTTAAGCCGCCGTCACTTTGCTTGCAATAATAGCAGTATTTACACGCCGGCGTTATTTTTTTGTCGAACAAATACTTCGCCACAGGGCATCTGCTCCTTGTTTTTTTCTTAATTTTATACACTATTTTCGCCCTTTGTCAAGTGGTCGGGCAGGCACATGACCGCCATAAGACACATTATTACGAGACAAACCGAGCCTGTCACCGTCGGCATTGCGATTATTCCCGTTTTCACTGCCGACACTTCCACGGTATTTTCAGGCATCAGCGGCATTGCAATAGCAGTCAGAAATGCGCAGATTATTCCCTGAACAAGTCTTATTGCCGTGAATTTCAGCTTATTTATCGGAATTTCTCCCAGCACCGAAAAAATCTGGAAATGTACCGACAAGCCACCAAACCCCAGCGCAAACGCCACAAGAGGAAAGCCTGCCTTTGATGCGGCAACGCACCCTCCGCTGACCTCAAGAAATGTCGGAAGCAACGCCTGCGCCGCTGTTTCGGGCACTCCTGCCGCAGTCAGCAGGCGGAAAATCAGGCGATTTATTCCCAACGCATCTCCGAGACTTAACAGACATGAAAACAACACCACAAAAACGCACACGGAAAGCAGGGTTTTTGCCGCGTCAAGAGCAGAGGTCACAAAAGCATTATCATGCGTCTCCTTTTTCACGGTTTCGCTCTGTCGTACCGGTTCTTTTTTTGCAGGCAATGTCACAATAATCCCCGTTATCACAACGGAAAAACACAAAGCCGTCAGAAGAAGCAATCCTGCCGCAGAGCTTTTATATATTCCGCCTCCGACTGCTCCCAATACAAATGCCGGACCTGCGGACACCGCAATATAAGCAAGCCGCTGTGCCTGTTCTCCGCTCAGGGCATTTCTGTTATAAAGCTCCTTTACTGCCGCCGCACCTGCCGGATAGCCTCCGCACATTGCCGCAAACAGCACGAAACCTGCACATTCCGGCAATGCAAACAGCTTTCCGAGCGGTTTTGAAAAGGGTTTTGAAATTTTCTGCGCTAATCCTGTTCTTATAAGCAGCAATGAGCAGAACATCAGCGGAAACAGTGACGGTATAACCATGGACAGGCAAAGCTCCAGACCGCTTTTTACCCCCTCTGCCGCCTGTGCCGGAAAGATTGCGGTTACAACAAAAAGCAGTGCAGTTAAGGTGTATTTCATATAATCACTCTCCGCTGTAATAGGTATGCATAAACGCCGCATATTATTAAGCATGATTACCGGAGGTGGTTTGCATGAACAAAAATACTTCGGAGGAAAAGCAAAATCTCCGTTCAAAGCTGCGTTCCCTTTCCATGTCGCTGAAAGGGCGTGACAGCCATATTGAAATTAACAACGGCTGTGAAGTTCTCATTGAGGGCTGTCGCGGAATTATCGAGTACTCGGATACTAAAATCCGCGTCAGCGCAGGTCAGCAGGCCGTTTCCGTCATGGGTACGGAGCTGGCGGTAAGAAATATGTTCACACACGTTATTGTTATTGTCGGTCGGATTTCGGGTATCGAATATTCCTGAAACGGTGGTGCGGTTTATGAAAAGTCACATTTTAAGATTTCTCTGCGGCAGTGTGCGGTTTTCCGCAAAGGGGCAGTTTCCGGAGCGCTTTATTAACCTTGCAATGCGCAATAGTGCTTCCCTCTGGGACATAAAGCGCGATGAGGACGGATTTACCGCCTGCGTAATTGCCGGACACTATAAGGGTTTGCGTTCTGTCGCACGCAAAACGCACACCGAAATGCGTTTGATTTCCAAACACGGTTTGCCCTTTGCTCTGCTGCCGTACCGTCACCGGGTCGGCTTTGTGCTGGGCTTTATTTTCTTTTGCCTTACGCTTTTCACAATGTCGAATTTTATTTGGATAATCGAATATCCCGATGTTGAAGATGACCTCAGCGATAAAATTATTTCCGTTTCCGACAGCATCGGACTTACTCCCGGCAGACTTCGTTCAACTGTTGACCATGAAGCTCTCTCAACATTGCTGGAGCTTAATATAAACGAGCTTTCCTGGGCTGCCGTCAATGTTTACGGCAGCCGCGTTACTGTAGATGTCCGCCGGTATGAGCAGCTTCCGGAACGAATCAACATTGACAAACCGTGTAATATTGTCGCTTCGACCGGCGGCGTTATTGTTGATGTCGTTTCCTACGGAGGTTCAACCGAGGTTCGGAAGGGCGACGTTGTAGCCCCCGGAGATTTACTCATAAGCGGCGTTGTGGACGATGCCTCCGGCTCTGTCAGCATTGTACACGCCATGGGCACTGTAACTGCGCGCACCGATTACCGATTTGCGGAAACCGTCACCTTTGAGCAAACCGAGCCGTTAACCACCGGTCGGTGTATAACCGTGCGGCGGCTTACGTTTTTCGGTCTGGAAATACCGCTGTACATAGGCAAAGCTCCGAAAGGGGACTTTATAAAAAACAGCAGTGAAGCTTCTCTTAAAATAGGTTCTCTGGAAATTCCCATAAGCTATATTAAGGAAACATGGATTGAAACCGCCGAGATGACCCATTATATTTCCGAACGCGACGCCGTCAGCCGTGCCCGTGAACAAATCGAAAAGCGTATACTTGAGCTTGGCGAAATCGAAATAATATCACGCAGTGAGCAAATCGAAACAGACAAAAACGGCGTGACCGTAACTGTGGATTTTTCGGTTTATCAGGATATTGCCGTCGAGGAAAGCATACTGATTGATTGACGGGCAGGAATGGTTTTACGCCCGATAATATTGTGAAAAAGCAGAGCATTTGCGATATAATTATTTTAAAGGACAGTAGTTTCGACAATTTAATCTTTCTAATCTATATATAACAATCAGGAAGTGGTATAAAAGCGGTATTTTCACTTTACATCTTAAAATATTTGTGTTAAAATATTGTTTGGTGTGGCAGACCTTTTTTGAGTATGTCTGCCAACAAGTATGTTTAACTATCCTAAAAGGAGGACAATAAAAACATGGCAAGAACTATGCACACCATGGATGGTAACAGCGCAGCCGCACACGTTTCCTATGCGTTTACTGACGTTGCCGCCATCTACCCCATTACCCCGTCTTCCGTCATGGCTGACGAGACGGATAAGTACGCTGCTGCCGGCAGAAAGAATCTTTTCGGCCGCGAAGTCCGCGTAACCGAGATGCAGTCCGAGGCAGGCGCAGCAGGCGCAGTCCACGGCTCTCTCGCAGCAGGTGCTCTGACCACCACCTACACCGCTTCTCAGGGTCTTCTCCTCATGATACCCAATATGTACAAGATGGCAGGTGAGCTGCTTCCCAGCGTTATCCACGTTTCCGCACGTGCTCTCGCTTCTCATGCGCTCTCCATTTTCGGTGACCATTCCGACATCTATGCCTGCCGTCAGACCGGTTATGCAATGCTCTGCTCCAACAACCCTCAGGAAGTTATGGACCTGGGTGCTGTTGCTCACCTTGCAGCTATCAAGGGCAGAGTTCCTTTCCTGCATTTCTTTGACGGCTTCCGCACTTCCCACGAGATTCAGAAGATTGCAACCTGGGATTACGAAGACCTCGGCGAAATGCTTGACTGGGACGCTGTTGAGGCTTATCGCCGCCGCTCCCTCAATCCCGAACACCCTGTTCTCCGCGGTACTGCTCAGAACCCCGACATCTTCTTCCAGGCTCGTGAGGCTTGTAACAAGTATTACGATGCTGTTCCCTCCATCGTTGAGGAATACATGGACAAGGTTAATGCCAAAATCGGCACTAACTACAAGCCCTTTAACTATTACGGTGCCCCCGACGCAGAAAAGGTCATTATCGCTATGGGCTCTGTCTGCGATACCATCGAGGAGACTATCGACTATATGATTGCAAACGGCGAAAAGGTCGGTCTTGTCAAGGTACACCTTTACCGTCCGTTCTGCGCGGAAAAGCTGGTTGCGGCTATTCCCTCCACCGTCAAGGCTATCGCTGTGCTTGACAGAACAAAAGAGCCGGGTGCTCTCGGTGAGCCTCTCTATCTTGACGTTGCCGCTTCTATCGCAGGCACTGCTTTCGGCGGTGTTAAGCTCTGCGGCGGTCGTTACGGTCTCGGTTCCAAGGATACCACTCCCGCTCAGATTATCGCCGTATACCGCAACCTCGACAGTGCCGAGATGAAGAAGACCTTTACTATCGGCATTGAGGACGACGTTACCAACCTTTCTCTTGCTATCACCGAAAACCCCAACACCACTCCCGAAGGCACAACCTGCTGTAAATTCTGGGGTCTTGGTTCTGACGGTACTGTCGGTGCTAACAAGAACTCCATAAAGATTATCGGTGACCACACCGATATGTATGCTCAGGGCTACTTCGCATACGACTCCAAAAAGTCCGGCGGTATCACAATCTCTCACCTGCGTTTCGGTAAGACTCCCATTAAGTCTACTTACTACGTCAACAAGGCAAACTTTGTTGCCTGCCACAACCCCTCCTATGTTGACAAGTATGACATGGTTGAGGATCTTCTTCCCGGCGGCACATTCCTGCTCAACTGCGCATGGGACGTTGAGGAGCTCGGTAAGAGACTTCCCGGCAAGATGAAGCGTTACATTGCTCAGAACAACATCAGCTTCTACACCATTGATGCTACCAGCATCGCTGTTGAAATCGGTCTTGGTGCTACCCGTACCAACACTATCCTCCAGTCCGCATTCTTCAAGCTTGCCAACATCATTCCCATTGAGGACGCTGTTGAGTTTATGAAGAAAGCCGCTTACAAGTCCTACAGCAAAAAGGGTGAGGACATTGTAAACATGAACTATGCGGCTATCGACAAGGGCTATCAGAACGTTGTCAAGGTCGATGTTCCTGCCGAGTGGGCAAACGCAGAGGACGTTGTTGTTGAGCACGAGGTCAAAGGCGACCGTGCAGAGCTTGTTGACTTTGTTAAGAATATCCTTACTCCCGTCAACGCTCAGAAAGGCGATTCTCTCCCCGTTTCCACATTCGTTAAGGACGCCGACGGCACATTCCCCCAGGGTTCTGCCGCTTATGAGAAGCGCGGTATCGCAGTATTCGTTCCCGAATGGAACACCGAAAACTGCATTCAGTGTAACTTCTGCTCCTATGTTTGCCCCCACGCTGTTATCCGTCCCGTTGCAATGACCGAGGACGAGCTTGCGGCAGCTCCCGCAAACACAAAGAGCCTTGATATGACCGGCGTTCCCGGCATGAAGTTTGTTATGACCGTTTCCGCACTCGACTGCACAGGTTGCGGTTCCTGCGTAAACGTCTGCCCCGGCAAGAAGGGTGAAAAGGCTCTTACCATGAAGCCTATCGACACTCAGAGAGCCGAGCAGGACGTATTCACCTACGGTCTTGATATTGACGAGAAAGAAGCCGTTAAAGCTAAGTTCTCCGATAAGACAGTTAAGGGCAGCCAGTTTAAGCAGCCGCTTCTTGAGTACTCCGGTGCTTGCGCAGGCTGTGGCGAAACTCCTTATGCTAAGCTCATGACCCAGCTTTTCGGTGACAGAGCTTACATTGCCAACGCAACAGGCTGTTCCTCCATCTGGGGCGGCTCTGCTCCCTCCACTCCTTACACCGTCAACAAGAAAGGTCACGGTCCTGCATGGGCTAACTCCCTCTTTGAGGACAATGCCGAGTTCGGTCTCGGTATGACCCTTGCTCAGAACGCTATCCGTGCACGTCTTTCCGGCTACGTTGAGGAGATTATCGCTAACACCGACTGCGACTGCACAAAGGCTGCCGCTCAGGAATATCTCGATACTTTCAACGACAGTGCCGCTAACAGAGCCGCTGCCGACAAGCTTATTGAGTGCTGTGAGAAGTGCGACTGCAATGCAGCTAAGAAGATTCTTGCCGACAAGGACTTCCTTGCGAAGAAATCCATGTGGATATTCGGCGGCGACGGTTGGGCATATGACATCGGCTTCGGCGGTCTTGACCATGTTCTTGCTTCCGGCGAAAATGTAAACGTTCTCGTATTCGATACCGAAGTTTACTCCAACACCGGCGGTCAGGCTTCCAAGTCCACTCCTGTAGGCTCTGTTGCACAGTTTGCCGCAACAGGTAAGGCTACTAAGAAGAAAGACCTTGCTCAGATTGCCATGAGCTACGGCTATGTCTA
>CAZCQZ010000004.1:0-110600 GCA_964500965.1 uncultured Eubacteriales bacterium
TTGCAACGATAACAGGCTCTGCGGCAGTTTAGAAAATGACTGCTGTAGAGCCTGTTTGGCATTTAAAGCCTTACTATCAAACAGCAGTACAGGTATTGTAAATCAGCCTTTATTCCCGTATTTGCAATTTATCTTTGAAGCCTATTGACAACGGAGTACAAGATGATATACTAAAGCAAACGATACATAACGAGCGTTTTTATATATTGAAATATTTACTGCGCGAAAACGGGGTGATAAGTTGATTTCCATGCGAACAAATTTGATTATCGTAGAGGGGCTTCCCGGCAGTGGGAAAAGTACAACGGCGGCAATAATTGCCGAGGAGCTGCGCAAGAAAGGGGAAAAAGTCATCTGCGTGGATGAGGGAGCAGACCCACACCCTGCTGATTTTGCCGACTATGATTTTCCTGATTTTGAAACGGAGAGACGCCGTATTTTAGAAAAGTGGCAGTCTTTTGTCAACAAAGCTTGCACAGATACAATCTATGTGTTTAACTGTATTTTCTTACAAAATCCAATGTGCGAAACCATGATGCGCTTCGGCATGGACGAAAAAGCTTCCCGGCACTATATTTCGGAAATAGCGGACATAATCCGACCGCTTAATCCTGTCATTATCTACATTGATCGACCGAATGTAAAGCAGACCATTGACCGTGTGCTTGAGGAGAGAGGAAATGACTGGCTGAATGCTGTAATCGACTACCACACAACACAGGGCTACGGCAAAGAGAAAGGTCTTTTCGGATATGATGGATATATTCAATGTCTGGAGGAACGAAAAAGCAGGGAAAAGCGGATTTTGTCCGCATTGGATATTGATGCATATATCATCGGTCAGGACCGCAAAGAAGTGGAGATTCCGCCTTTAAGTGATTTTGTCTCACGCTATCTTTAGCAAAAAGGCTGAGGGCGTATTTCCGAAAAGCGGTAAAGAGGAGAAATACATATGAAAATCATAGAATATTTTAAAGAGGAAAACAAAGAACACTGGCTGAAAGAAATAGGAAAATCCGATTGGGGAGCAGGGCAGTATCTATACCAGCTTCTCAAAGACAATCGTTTAAAAAGTGTTGTCGGAGAAACGGCGCTTGTGCCGATGCTTGTAGATGAAGATAAGCTTATTGCATTCTGCACACTTGCTCCCTTAGATGACATACAGCCGACGGATATGTCTCCGTGGGTCGGCTTTGCATATACATTTCCGCAGTACAGAGGTCATCGTTATTTAGGACTTTTATTAGACTATGCGGAATCTATTGCCGCAATCATGGGAAATGAATATGTGTATATTTCCACGGGACATACAGGCTTGTATGAAAAATACGGTTATGAATTTTTTAAAACGGATAAAGACATAGACGGCGAAGATTCCCGTGTATATCGTAAGGCTCTTACAGAGGGCAGACAGAAGAAATAAAAACGGCGCAAAAGGAACGGCAGTATTGCGGTTTGCCTGAAAAATGCGGTCGAGGAATACCGGAACAAGCTGTAACGGCGAATTCCCACCGATAAAAAATGAATCCGGGGTAGTCCCGGATTCATTTTTATCGGTAATTATTTTGTAAAAACATCGGCAATGTCATCGTAAAACAACTGCTTCGGAGCAGAGTATGAGGGATTGCACTGCCGTGATACAGTCTGTGCAAGCTTATAAATGCCGTTGCCCTTGCGATGTACGGGATTGGAGGGAATACCGAATCTTTCGTTCAGCCTTTCGACGGCACATATAAACGCTGCCGCCCTTTCGCTGTCGGTATCGCCCTTGATATTTACGGCATCGGCAAGCTGTGCGAGCCGTTTATGGGCACTTTCTCCGTAGGCGCGCAGAAATTTCGGAAGCAGCATTGCCGCCGCCTGAGCATACGGAATACGCTGTGCCGCACTTAGAGCCAACGCACTGTAATGGGCGTAGCCGGCACGTGAGCCGGCAATATAAGAAGCCTTTTGAAGCTCGGCAAAAGAATCTCTGTCATGAGCGTTTTCGATATTTCCGAAAATAAGCTTGACGGCAAGCACAGCATTTTCACGGGCTTTTTTTGTGCCGACGGTGCTTATGTAAGCTTCGACAGCTCGGCAAAGTGCCGCCATGGCGGTCTGTTCGGCGGTACTGTCGGGGAAAAGCGAGGAAATGTTGGAATCCATAACGACTGCCGCGGTTTTCAGTTTAGAGGAAGAAATAATACTTCTGCTTTTCTGCTTTTTGTTCATGGAGACTGCGGTGTAGCCGGATTCACTGCCGGTGCTGAATGTGGTGGGAACGGCATAGACCGGCGGTACTTTTACGAGCGGCATAAACCGCCCGGATTTTGCAACATTTTTCTTAGGTCTTACCGCTTTTACGGCGGCAAGCTTTGCGCAGTCCATAACCGAGCCGCCGCCTACAGCTATAATCGAATCGCACTGACCGTCGGCATATGCCTGTGCGCATTTTTCAACGATTGCCGAGGTTGGATTTACATTTGCGCCGCCGAAAAGACGGTGTTTAATGCCCAGCTCGTCAAGCTTTTCAAACATAGGCTCAAGAATTCCGCTTGCCTTGACTGCGGAATCCGTCACCACAAGCACACTGCCTGCGCCTTTCTTCTTTATGTAAACAGGAAGTTTTTTGATACTGCCTGTTCCTTTGAGTATGTCGCGTTCCTTTTCGGGGAAAACCGAGGGAATTAGCGCAATCCCCTGAAAAGCGCGACACAGTGCCGTTTTGGTGAAATTCGAGAATGTCATGATACAATCTGCTCCTGTCAATGGATAGCTTTAAATTCTGGAAACAGTATAACTTATCGGCATCGGATAATCAAGTAAATACACAACTCAAATTCAAAAGTTGTCGAAAAATCGCGGCATTGAAATTTTGTATCGGTTGGAGTATATTATACAGGGCAGGTGAGCGTATGCACGATATATGGAATCCGTGGCACGGCTGTAAGAAAATCAGCGAGGGCTGTGACCACTGCTATATGTATTTTCTCGACCGTGTCCGTGATAAAGACGGAGGAGAGATATACAAGACCGGAGCAGGTTTTAAATATCCTCTGCAAAAGGACAAAAACGGCAGATTTAAAATTCAAAGCGGTGAAATGCTGAGAGTTTGCATGACCTCGGATTTCTTCCTGGAGGAAGCAGACCAATGGCGTTGGCAGGCGTGGAGCATAATGCGGCAAAGACCGGACGTGAAATTTTTTCTTTTGACAAAACGCCCACAGCGAGTGGAGAAATGTCTGCCTCCCGATTGGGGCGATGGCTGGGAGAATGTGTTTTTCAACGTTACCTGTGAAAATCAGCGCAGAGCAGATGAGCGTATTCCCATAATGCATGAACTGCCCTTTAAGCACAAGGGTATTATGTGCGCGCCGTTCATAGGCGCGGTGAGTATTGAAAAGTATCTGCAAAAGGGTCAAATCGAGCAGGTAGTATGCGGCGGTGAAAATTATGACGGCGCACGTCCCTGTAATTTCGACTGGGTAAAGGCACTGCGCAATGAGTGCGTTGCTCACAATGTCACCTTTTGCTTTATGGAAACGGGAACGGTTTTTATAAAGGACGGCAAGCGTTACCGTATTCCGAATAAGCGGATTCAATCCGAAATGGCGCATAAATCGGGAATGAATTTTAAGGGCAAGCCCATAAGCTGGGTGCTGACCGATTATATGGGAACGCCCATTGAGATTTCCTATACGCCTTACTTCGGGGAAAACTGCGAGTGCTGTGGCAGCAGGCTTATATGCAATGGTTGTACAGACTGCGGAAAATGCCGTTTGCCTTGAATTTTCAGCCTTTTTATTGATTTGAACGCAGGAACGTGCTATACTGATTTTGAATAAAGACGTAAATAGAGAATTAAATCACGGAGGTTACCGCCTTGAATAATACAAAATCCGCCTTTGTCGCCATTGTGGGCAGACCGAATGTGGGCAAATCGTCGATATTAAACGCCCTTATCGGGCAGAAAATCGCCATAGTTTCCGCCAAGCCTCAGACCACACGCACACGCATTATGGGCGTGCTGACCAAAAACGAAGCCCAGCTTGTGTTTACCGACACTCCCGGTATGCATAAGCCGAAAAACAAGCTTGGGGATTTCATGGTGAAATCCATTGCGGACAGTGTTGATAATACCGATATATGTATGCTGGTGGTAGATGCCACCGATAAGGACATTCGACCGGCGGAATCCGAGCTTATCGAGAAATTCCGTGCTTTCGGTATGCCGGCAATACTTGTTATCAACAAAACCGACCTTATCGAAAACAAAGAAGTGCTTCTGGAAAAAATCGCAGTATTTTCCGGACTTTACGAGTGGAACGCGGTTGTGCCGGTCTGTGCGGTTACCGGCGAGGGGCTTGATGAGCTGCTGGGCGAGCTGTGCAACGCCGCCGAGGAGGGACCTCATTTCTTCCCCGATGACACTCTCACCGACCAGCCGGAAAAAGTTATTGCCGCAGAAATAATCCGCGAAAAGCTTTTGAGACTGCTTTCCGATGAAGTTCCCCACGGCATTGCCATTGACATAGAGCGAATGAGAGAGCGTTCAGGCGCGCAGGAAGCAGAGGAGCGAAACGGCGATATTGTGGACATCGACGCAACTATATACTGCGAACGTGACAGTCACAAAGGTATTATAATCGGCAAAGGCGGAGCTATGCTGAAAAAGGTCGGCTCATATGCAAGAGAGGATATAGAAAAATTCCTGGGCTGTAAGGTGAATTTGAAGCTTTGGGTAAAGGTGCGTGAGGACTGGCGCAACAGTGCTTCAAACCTCCGCCGCTTCGGATTCAAGGACGAGGAAGCCTGATGCCCACCTTTACAGAGAACGCCATAGTCCTGAAATGCAAGCCCTACGGCGAAAAAAATCGTGTGGTATATCTGCTGACGGAAAATCACGGCGTTATCCATGCCTTTGCAAACGGTGCAAGGGGAATACAGAGTAAAAACTTCGCCGCCACCTCACAGTTTGCATACGGCTCGTATGTGCTCACTTCGTCAAAGGATTCGTTCACGGTAAAGGAATCCCATGCGGAGTCAAGCTACGCGGATATGCACGGCGATATTGAAGCGCTGGCGTTAGGACAGTATTTCTGCGAGCTTTGCATGGAACTTGCACCGGAGGGTACAAACGCCGAGCCTTATCTCCGTCTGCTCCGTGCCGCGCTGTATTATCTCAATTCGGAAGCAAGGGACAAACGCTTGATAAAAGCCGCCTTTGAAATGCGAATCCTGTGTACTGCCGGTTTTATGCCCGATTTGCTCATGTGCCGCTCCTGCGGCGCATATGATGCCGATATTATGATGTTCTATCCGGCGAGCGGCTTTTTGATGTGTAAAAAATGTGCGGAGGAAAAAACACCTCTTGAATCCGGAGTGCCGTTGTCATTGGGGGCACTTACCGCACTTCGGCACTGTGCACTTTCGGATTTGAACAAGCTGTTTTCCTTTTCTCTTGCCGAGCAGGCATTGCGTTCACTGTCTGTTGCCTGTGAACGTTACCTCATCGCCCGGCTTGAAAGAAGCTTTAAAACCCTTGAATTTTACAATCAGATTAAACTGAAATAAAAGGAAATGTAATATGGATACTAAATTTATGAGAGCATTGGAGCTTGACAAGGTTCTTGAAATGCTCGGAAAGGAATGTTCCTGCGAAGACGCAGCGACGGCGGCAAGAGCTATCGAGCCTGAAACGGACGTTGAAAGGGTCAGGGAAATGCTTCGGGAAACCTCCGATGCTCACATGTTGCTTGGTCGTTTCGGCTCACCGTCCTTCGGCGGTGTTCGCAATGTTACAAATGCAGTGCGTCGGGCACAGGCAGGAGCTGTTTTGACTATACCTGAGCTTATGAGAATAAGCGAGGTTTTAAGAATTGTACGTTCACTTCGCGAATGGCGCGGTCATTGCGAGGGTGTCATTACCTGTATTGACCCTCTTTTTATGGCTCTTGTGCCCTATAAGTCCGTTGAGGACAATATCAATTCCGCAATTCTCAATGAGGACGAGCTGTCCGACAACGCTTCTGCCGACCTTGCGGCTATCCGAAGAAAAATCCGTTCCGCACAAAGTCGTGTGCGTGAAAAGCTTGATGCCCTTGTTCGTTCCTCGGAACATTCAAAGCACTTGCAGGACGCTATAATCACTCAGCGTGGCGGTCGATTTGTCGTACCTGTCAAAGCGGAGTTTCGAGGTGAAATAGCAGGTCTTGTACACGATACATCGTCCTCCGGCGCAACGTTGTTTGTTGAGCCTATCGCAGTAGTCGAAGCCAACAATGAAATACGCGTGCTTCAAACCGAAGAACGTGCCGAAATCGAAAGAATACTTACCGCTCTTTCCTCTCAGGCAGGAGATTGTGCCGACGGTATTATAACCTCATATAATATGCTTATGGAGCTTGACCTGCTTTTTGCAAAGGCGAGGCTTGCTTATAACATGAAAGCATCGCTACCCAATGTAAACGAGGACGGCATTATCGACCTGAAAAAAGCACGTCACCCACTCATAAACCGTGATAAGGTTGTTGCCACCGACATAAGATTGGGCAGGGATTTCGATACCCTCGTCATAACCGGTCCGAATACCGGCGGTAAAACGGTTGCTCTTAAAACCCTCGGCTTGCTTTCGGCTATGGCTATGTGCGGACTTATGCTCCCGGTAAGCGACAACAGCGAGGTTTCAACTTTTGAAAATATCCTTGCGGACATCGGTGACGAGCAGTCAATAGAGCAGTCCCTTTCCACATTCTCCGCACATATGACCAACATTATAAAATTCTTCAAAATAGCCGATTCAAGGGCACTGGTGCTTCTTGACGAGCTTGGCGCAGGTACAGACCCCGTTGAGGGCGCGGCACTGGCAACCTCCATTATCGAGCATTTGCGTATGCAGGGCTGCACCATTGCGGCAACCACACACTATGCGGAGATAAAGGCGTTTGCCATAAGCACACCCGGCGTTGAAAACGGCTGTTGTGAGTTTGACGTCAAAACTTTGCGCCCCACATACCGACTGCTTATCGGTATGCCGGGACGTTCCAACGCCTTTGCAATAAGCGAAAAGCTGGGTATTCCCTCCGAGGTGGTTCAAAGGGCAAAGGAGCTTATTAACGAGGAAGATAAACGCTTTGAAAAGGTGGTTGAGGACCTTGAAAAGAGCCGCCAGAGCATGGAAAGCGAACAGGCGGCGGCTCAAAAGCTGAGAATAGAGGCTCAAAGGGTGCGCGATGATGCGGCAAAGGCGCAGGAGCGGCTTGAAAAGGAAAGACAGGATATTCTTGAGCTTGCAAAGGCAGAGGCCGGAAGAATCGTTTCCTCTGCACGGGCACAGTCGGAAGCTCTCATTCAGGAAATTGACAGTCTGCGAAAGGAGCTTAAAAACAGTGCAGATGCGGCGGCTCTCAGCGTTAAAGCAAAGCAGGAGCTTCGCAGCCGCATAAGAGGTCTGGAGGATACGGCAGACCCCATTACTTCCTTTGATTTGGACGAGGATTATGTTTTGCCCCGTCCCCTCAAGGTCGGTGACAGCGTTCTCATTGTTACTATAGAAAAGAAAGCCACGGTTTCAAAAGAGCCTGATGCCGCAGGCAATGTGGAGGTGCAGGCAGGCGCGCTTAAAATGCGTGTAAAGCTTGCGGATTTGCGCCTTGTTGCTCCGGACAAAAAGGAAAAAAACAGGCAAAGAGACTATTCTGTTATCAAAAAGCTGACAAGAGATGCTGTCAGCGAAATAGATGTCAGAGGGCAAACTGTCGATGAAGCGATAATCGAAGTGGACAGCGCCATAGATTCAGCCGCCGTAATGAATCTGGGAGAGATTCGTATAATTCACGGCAAGGGCACCGGCGCACTTCGAGCCGGTCTGCATATGCATTTCAAACGGCATCCCCATGTAAAAAGCTTCCGATTGGGCACTTTCGGTGAGGGCGAAGCGGGAGTTACGATAATAACACTGAAATAACAGGAGGCAGGCAATATGTCAGACGAAAACAAGGTTATATCATTGGGCGGTCAAATAGACGAAAATGCAGAGCCGATAGTTGAAACCGCGGAGGAAGAACAGACCGGAGGCACTATCGCAACACCTTTTGATACGCCTGCGGAGGCTTACGTGCCGACGCCGACGGAGGTAAAAAAGGTTGTCGATAAAAAGCCGGAGCAGGTGAAGAAAAAAAGAGGAAAGCTTATTAAAGGTATCGTGGTAACAATAATATCAATTATTATGCTTGTGATAATTTCCGCAGGCGTTCTGTTCGTGCTGATGATATATGACGATATGCCTGCCGCTCCCACCGAGTACACAAAGACTTCAACGGTTGTATACAATACCATTGTCGAATTTGCCACCGATTCGGGGCGTATGCAGTTTTCCACCTCGGAAATTAACGGCATTTATCGGAAAGTCGAGCCGAGTATAAAACAGGCGGTAAGCAGCTTCGGAGCAGAGCTTACGGAAAGCTTTGTGCTGATAAGCGATAATAAAATAACCTATTACGCAAGGGTCAAGTACAAAGGTATACAGTTCCCGGTGAGAATCATACTTAATGTTCACTATGAAGAACCCTATGTATGTGTTGTTCTTAATAAAATAAAGGTCGGAAAGATTGAAGTTCCGAATGAGCTGATTACCACTGCCCTTGACGGAGTGGATTACCCCGAAAATATCGCCTTTAATGCGGAAAGCGCGGAGTTTACCTATAACACCGAGGCGTTGAACGAGATATTCTTAAACTATATGCGTTCAAGTGATTTCCTTTCGGGAGCGGAAGACTTCCTTGATTGGGGCGCAAGCATTTTCGGCGGTAGCTACAGCTATGAAAAAACATTCGACATCACAATTTCCGAGTGCTATATTCTTGAAAATCAGCTTGTGTTCACCGTGGGTAAAATATTTTCCTGATTAAAAATTGTAAGCACATGTAAAACAGGCAGTGAAAAACGAAAGTTTTTCACTGCCTGTTTTCAAAAATTCGGAATTAACCGAAATATCTCTTGAGAAGACCCTCAAATGCTTTGCCGTGGCGTGCTTCGTCCTTTGCCATTTCGTGAACGGTGTCGTGGATTGCGTCAAGTCCGAGCTCTTTGGCTCTTACCGCAAGCTGCTTTTTGCCGTCACAGGCGCCGCACTCGGCATCAACGCGCATCTGGAGGTTTTTCTTGGTGGAATCGGTAACGACCTCACCGAGCAGCTCTGCGAATTTTGCTGCGTGTTCGGCTTCTTCATATGCCGCCTTTTCCCAGTAAAGACCGATTTCGGGATAACCCTCGCGGTGGGCAACTCTTGCCATTGCAAGATACATGCCGACCTCGGTGCACTCACCGGTAAAATTCATGCGCAGACCCTCGATAACATCTTCGGGTGCGCCGTTTGCAACGCCTACAACGTGCTCATCGACGAACTTGTTGCCCTCGTCCATTTCGACGAATTTATCGGCAGGAGCCTTGCAAACAGGGCATGATTCGGGAGCTTCGTTACCCTCGTGAACGTAACCGCAAACAGAACATACAAACTTTTTCATAATTGATAATCTCCTTTTAATTTTTTGTTGATTTTGCTTTGATACAGTCGGAGCATATGCCGTTGACATACAGCTCATAGGATTTGACAAAAGTGCCCGTTTTATCCTCAATAAGCTCAGATATATCACCGATGCTCAAATCTACCAGTCTTCCGCACTCCTCACAGAGCATATGGTCGTGAGGCTTTGTGCTTTTGTCGTAGCGGTCGGGATGACCGGCAACAGGGATTTTCCGTATTTCGCCGGCTTCGACCATAAGTCCCAGATTTCTGTAAACAGTGCCAATTGCTATTCCGGGCATTTGCTTTTTCGCTTCAAGGTAAATCCCGTCCGCACACAAATGCTCACAGGAATTGTTGATAATGCTGTGTATGATTCGGCGCTGCTTTGTCATAGGTCAGCCTCCTTTTTAAGAATCATTCCTATTACGATTCTTATTATACACATATATCCGCAGGAGTCAATAGCAAAAAACAAAAAAACCGAATTTTTTTGAAAAATAGGGCGGCAATAGCTATTGCATTTTACACGTTAAAGTGATAAACTACAATGCATACAAATTATATATGCAAGGAGTAATAAGCGATGGAAATAAAAATCACCAAAACTACTGCGCCGAAAGCAAAGCCTGCCGACGAATCCAAGCTGGGCTTCGGCAAAACCTTTACGGACCATATGTTTATTATGGAGTACGATGAGGGTCAGGGCTGGCATGATGCCAGAATAGTACCTTTCGGTGATATATCCCTTTCACCTGCCGCAATGGTTTTCCACTACGGTCAGGAGGTATTTGAGGGACTTAAAGCATATCGCACCGCCGATGATAAAATCCAGCTTTTCAGACCGGACAGGAACTTTGCCCGTCTCAATTCTTCCAACGAGCGTCTCTGCATTCCTCCCGTTGACGAAAAGTTTTGCATCGAGGCTTTGAAGGAGCTTATAAAGGTTGAAAAGGACTGGGTACCTCATGCGGAGGGCACAAGCCTTTACATCAGACCGTTTATTTTTGCCGCCGACCCGTTTTTGGGCGTACACCCTGCAAAGAAGCTTTACTACATAGTTATTCTTGCTCCGTCGGGGGCATATTATCCCGGCGGATTGGCACCTGTCCGCATTTATGTTGAAAATAATTACGTCCGTGCAGTGCGCGGCGGAATGGGCTATGCAAAGACCGGCGGAAACTATGCCGCAAGCCTGAGAGCGCAGGACGAAGCGGAAAAGCAGAATTATTCCCAGGTGCTTTGGCTTGACGGTATTCATCATAAGTACATTGAGGAAGTCGGCGCAATGAACGTATTCTTCGTGTTCGACGATGAAATTGTCACCCCTGAGCTTGATGGTGCAACATTGCCCGGTGTTACCCGTGCAAGCTGTATCGAGCTGCTTCGTTCAAAAGGCTACAAGGTTTCCGAACGTCTGCTTTCCGTTGACGAAGTTATCGAAAAGTACGAGCAGGGCAAGTTTAAGGAAATGTTCGGTTCAGGCACGGCTGCCGTTATATCTCCCGTTGGCGAGCTGAAGTACGGTGACAAGGTTATGAAGATAAACAACGGCGAAATAGGCGAAGTATCGCAGATGCTTTATGATACCCTTACCGGCATTCAGTGGGGCAAGATTGAAGATACATTCGGCTGGACAGTACCTGTAGAATAAGTGAAAACATTGGAATTTAAAGTGCCGTGCGAGCTGGACGGAATAACCGTCCGCAGCTTTCTGCGCGGCACTTGCCGTATATCTGCGCGGCTTCATACGAAATTAAAGCATGTTGAAAACGGAATAACGGTGGACGGCAGGCTTGTTAAGGCGCGAGATGCTTTGAAAGGCGGAGCCGTGGTGGTACTGCACATTCCCGATGAGGACTGTGTGGAAGCGGTTTCCATGCCTGTCGACATAGTTTACGAGGACGATTATGTTCTTGTGCTCAACAAGCCTGCAAATATGCCGGTACACCCAACTCACGGTCACGGCAGTGACACCCTTGCAAATGCCGTTGCGGCATATATGCCGAATGTGGCTTTTCGACCGGTAAACCGTCTTGATCGCGATACAACAGGTCTTGTGCTTGTGGCAAAGGACAGCTTCAGTGCAGCGCGTTTGCAGGAAAGCGCGGAAAAAATTTACTATGCTGTTTGCACGGGAAAGCTTGAGGGACAGGGGACTATCGACTGCCCCATACGAATTAAGGAGGACCACGGTATACAGCGAGAGGTCGGTGACGGCGGTGAACGCAGTATAACTCACTGGAAAGCCCTTGTCTCCGACGGTGAATCAACTCTTGTTGAGTGCCGACTGGAAACCGGCAGAACGCACCAGATACGTGTGCATTTTTCTTCTTATATGAAAATGCCTCTTTTAGGCGACGATATGTACGGCGGCTCAAGGGAGAAAATAGACAGACAGGCGTTGCATTGCGGCTTTACGGCGTTTATCCACCCGATGACAGGGGAGCGCATAGAGCTTGCCTGTCCGCCGCCGGAAGATATGATGAGACTGCCTGTCTGCGCGGAATATTTTGAACAGCGGTAAATATATATAGTATAAAAGTGTAGCCTTGACTAACCGGGATATGTGATGTAAACTTATTGCTATATCAACCAACGGAGCTGATTTCAATGACAGGTCTGCTTATAAAGCTGTTCATAAAGAATATTGACCCGAAAGACCCTCACTGCCGCGAAAAATTCGGAACGCTGTCAAGCGTGTGCGGAATGGTTTGCAATCTTCTGCTTTTTGCCGCAAAGCTGATAGTCGGTACTTTGTCGGGAAGTATTGCGATTACCGCAGATGCCTTTAACAATCTTTCCGACCTCGGCTCGTGCTGTGTAGCTGTTCTGGGAATGAAGCTGGCGGCACGTCCGGCGGATAAAGACCACCCGTTCGGGCACGGAAGATACGAATATCTTACAACCATGGCAGTTGCCGTGGTGATTATTCTGGTAGCCTTTGAGCTTGGAAAAAGCTCGGTTGAAAAGATAATATCGCCAACCGCCGTAAGCTGTTCGCCGGTGCTTGTGCTGGTGCTGGTGCTGTCGATTCTCGTCAAGCTCTGGATGTTCTTTTTCAACCGCAAACTCGGTAAAACAATAGAATCCGGCGTGCTGAAAGCGTCGGCAAAGGATTCGATAAACGACTGTATTTCCACAGGGGTAGTGCTTGTTACCACCGTTGTACTCAGTGTGCTTGACCTGCCTGCCGCAATTGCGGGAAGAATAGACGGCGCGATGGGTCTTGTTGTCGCACTGTTCATACTTTGGTCGGGCATAACCGTTATCCGCGAAAACCTCGGAAATTTGCTTGGCGAGCCGCCGTCAAAGGAGCTGGTGGAGAACCTGTATTCCAAAATAATGGCTTATGACGGTGTACTCGGTATACACGATATGATTATCCATAACTACGGTCCTACGAGAACCATAGCGACGCTGCACGTTGAAGTGTCGTCCTCCGAAGACGTTATGGTAAGCCATGACCTGATTGACAGTATTGAAAAAGATGTCAGCGAAGAACTGGGGCTGATGCTCACAATACATATGGACCCGGTAAGTGATGACTGCGAAAAAACGGTGTCTGTCCGCGAAAAGGTGCAAAAGCTGGCAAACGCAATCGAAACAGGCGTGACCATTCACGATTTTCGCATGGTGGAAGGACCGACGCATACAAATCTAATCTTTGATGCCGTGCTTCCTTACGAATCACGAATGAAAGAAAACGAATTTAAAGAAAAACTGTCGCAGGCTGTCAGTGCAATTGACGAAACATGGTATACCGTTATTACAGTTGACCGCCAGTTTGTGTAATTGAAATTGTAAACTTTTTGTGTATTTTTTAAACATGGTGTAAAATCTGCCTGCTTTGACAAGCCGCAGGCAGATTTTTCGTTGACTTAAACTTTCAAAAGGCGTATAATAAATCGAAAATTTGTAATTTACGTAACTATTGTAAAGGGACACATATAATGATTTTTAGGGGGTTGTGGGAGAAAATGAATACTCTCGGACCGAAGAAAAAGAATCTGCTTGTAATAATGCTGGGCATTTTTGCAGGTGCGGTGATTATTTCCGTAGTGCTGGACATACTTACCAACAACGGCGGCAGGGTAATACTTGTCGGTGCTGTAGCGGGTATTGTCCTGGCTGCCGGGGTTTTTCTGATTTGTAATCTTATGATGAAAAAAGGCAATACCGAAAGCAGCGAAGAAAACGACGAGGAACGCTTTACAAGACGCGGCAGAGGCAGGGAGACTGCCGATGAGCTGTTTGACGCATCGGAATTTGAGGATAGCGGATTTACCTCGGAGGATAACGGCTTTGAAGCCTTTGAGACAGCTCCGGAGGAAATTGTCGAGCAGCCGAAAACCGGCAGGTTTTCAAAACTGCCCAGCGAACAGCTCCGCGAAAAGGGCTTTTTCGGCAGACAGAATACCGAGCCGAAAGAGGAGAGCTTTGAACCGGAGGAAGAAACCGACTGGGCAGAGCCTGAATATGACAACAGCTTTGATGACGGCTTTGAAAGCAGCTTCGATGACGGGGAATATTCGGACGTTGAGTTTGAAGCTCCCGTTATAGCCTTTGGTGAACCGGTGCCCGATGACAATATCAGCGATATTACGCCGGTCGAGCCGATAAGCGAAGAACCGACGGCGGAGGTTGCCGAAGCTGAATTTGAAGAATTCGGCTATGAGGAAGCGGAAAGCGTTTCGCAGGAGACTTACGCAGAGCCTGAGCCTGTTAAAGAGCCTGAAAAATCCCTGCTTCTCAAAGATGTAGCTCCGGGTATGGTGGTTGCCTCTCAATCACCGGGACAAACTCTTGAATCTTTCTATGCGGATATGAGCGAGGAGGATATTATTTACCGCGATTGCGTTGAAGTGTGGTCAAGTGCGGCAAAGAACCCCATGCTCAAAATTCTGGACAAGCTTAAAAACATCGAAGATAAAAAAGTTGCCGGTGAGCTTGGCAGAGATTGCGAATACGTCAATGCCATGATAGACAGAATGCTGTATTTTACTCAGCTTGAAATGATAGACCAGGCTTTGAATATGCAGGTTTATAATTATTCCGTGCTTGTTAAGGAATGTCTCAAGCGCTTTTCGCCTTTCTTCACGGAGAAGAAAATCAGCCTGCTCTGGAAAGGGCTTGATGTAAACGTCGTTACCGATAAACGCTGGTTTATATTTGCAATGACCCAGGTTATATTCAATTCCATTGAATTTACGCCTCACGGCGGAAAGATTGCGGTTTCGGCAAAAAAGACCGATGATTACGTTGACCTCATCATAGACGACAGCGGTGAGGGCATTGACGAAGATGAGCTGCCCTATGTATTTACCGCCGGGTTCATGGGAGATGAAGCTCCGAATCCCGATGACACACGAACCGGCATGGGTCTGTTTATTACACGAAGCGTTCTGCAAAAGCTGGGCGGCGAATGTATGGCGGAATCATCAAAGGGTAAGGGCATGAGAATAATTATCCGTCTCCCGGCAATGAAAGAAGACGGCGAATCCGCAGCCGAATAAGGTGTTTTTGCGGAATACAGACTGTAAATTGTATATTGTTGATTAAAAATAAAAAAATATACTCAAAATGTGTTGACAAAAAGGAAAAGCAAATGTATAATACAGGTGATGAGAGGGAAAACACCTCGAATCCTTACATTTGATTACGTCTTCATAATCGTTCCCCATCCACAAACCACGAAACCACCCTCGCGAGAGGGTGGTTTCGTGGTTTTACAACGCAGAAAAACGGCGTAATAGCGTGATATGCCGAGTTGACAATACTATAGTATATGTGGTAAAATATGTTGATTAAATCGAAGTTTTAAGGTGGCGTTGCAATGGTCAGGAGTATGACAGGCTACGGCAGAGCACAGGCTGTCGTAGGCGGATTGGATATTACAGTTGAAATCAAATCGGTAAACCACAGATATTTTGAATTTTCGGCAAGAACCTCAAGGGGCTATTCCTTTATGGAGGAAAAGCTGAAATCCTATGCGCAGTCCAGAATATCACGGGGCAAGGTGGATATGTTTTTAACCGTTGTAGCGGTTGATGACCCCTCCTGCGAGGTAGTATTAAACGAAGCTCTTGCGCAGAGCTATGTCGATGCGATAAGAAAAATCTCGGAGGTAACAGGGGTTAAGGACGATATTACAAATACATCAATTGCAAGATTTCAGGATATTTTCACCGTTCGCAAGGCAGTTGACGATGAGGAAAAGGTCTGCGAAAGTATCATGACAGTTGTTCGCGAAGCGATGGAACGCTTTATCGAAATGCGTGAAAACGAAGGTGCGAAGATGCGCGCAGATGTTGAGGGCAGAGCGGAAACAATCAAGTCATATGTTTCCCTTATTGAGGAACGCTCACCCCAAACCGTTTCGGAGTATATGGACAGGCTGAAAGCCAAGATTTCGGAGCTGTTAAACGGCGCGACGGTTGATGAGCAGAGGATTATCACCGAGGTTGCGATTTATGCGGACAAGGTGGCGGTTGCCGAGGAAACCGTCAGACTGCGCAGCCATTTTGACCAGCTTGCTCAAATGATGAACTCAGGCGAAGCAATAGGAAGAAAGCTTGACTTTCTTGTTCAGGAAATGAACAGAGAGGTCAACACAATCGGCTCAAAGGCGCAGGACGCAACCCTTGCACACATAGTGGTCGATATTAAAGCAGAGCTTGAAAAGATAAGAGAGCAAATTCAGAATATCGAATAAGGAGACAGAATATGAAGCTGATAAATATCGGTTTCGGTAATATGGTTTCGGCAAACCGTCTTGTTGCGATAGTAAGTCCGGAATCCGCGCCCATAAAACGAATCATACAGGATTCAAGGGAACGCGGCTCACTTATTGACGCAACTTACGGAAGAAGAACAAGAGCCGTGATTATTACCGACAGTGACCATGTGGTGCTTTCGGCGTTGCAGCCGGAAACGATTGCCAACAGACTTAACGACCGCGACGATGAGGACGAGGAGGAATTTGACGATGAATAAGGAAAGGCTCGTCATAATCGTGTCAGGTCCGTCGGGAGTGGGCAAAGGTACGCTTATCGGAAAGGTGAGCGAAAAGCTTGCCGGTCAGGGAATAAATACCAGATTTTCCGTTTCCGCAACCACACGTGGCAGGTCGGCGCAGGAAATCGACGGCGTACATTATCATTTTGTAACGGCAGAGCGATTCGGTGAAATGATAAAGAACGGAGAGCTGGCGGAATATAATAAATACGGTGAAAACTATTACGGGACACCGATGTGCAATATCGAAGCGGCGGTCGAAGCCGGCGAACCGATAATACTGGATATAGATTTAAACGGAAAAAATCAGGTGGTAGAAAGGCTGCCCGGCTGTGTGACCGTATTCATTCTTCCGAAATCCGTCGATGTGCTGGAGGCGCGTATACGCAATCGCGCAAGGGAAACCGATACCGAGGAATCAATTAAGTTCAGATTGAATCGTGCCATTGAAGAAATGAAGCATCAAAACGAATATGAATACAGAATTGTAAATGACGACCTGGAAACAGCGGCAAACGAGCTGTATGAAATTATCCGGAAAGAAATTCTTTAATATTGAAAAAGAGGTAATATACAATGAAAAAGACTATTGATGAAATTTTCGCAGAAGCAGACAGCCGCTACGCACTTGTAGGCGCGATTGCAAAGAAAGCGCGAGAAATTGCGGACAGTGCAGAGCTTAACAATGTCACTCTGAATGAAAAGCCCGTAAATATGGTGCTCCGTTACCTTTCGGAGGACAAAGCGCATCTTGAAAATATCAGCGAAACCGAAATTAAAATAGTTATTGATGATAGAAGCGAATTGCTGGGCTTCTAAGCTGAAACAGAAAGGGACAGGACTTAAATGAACGTTGCGGCAGTGGCTATAGAAAAGACAGCGTACCATTTTGATAAGCTGTTTTCATATTCGGTGCCGGGCGAATTGAGTAAAACCCTGCGACCGGGCTGTCGCGTTACCGTTCCGTTCGGAGCAGGCAACAAAAAACGTCAGGGCATGGTCTTTGCAGTTGAGACGGACACCGAGCTTGAAAAAATCAAACCCATATCGGAGCAGATTGACAAAGAACCGTTGCTTACCGATGAAATGCTGAGCATGGCGCATTGGCTCAGGGAGAATTATTACTGTACCCTTTTTGAAGCGGTGCGCCTTATGCTTCCGTCGGGTATAAACATAAATATAGTTCGTTCCTACCGATTAAAAAACGAGAGCGACGAACCGCTTGCGGAGCAGGAAAAAATGATTTGCGACGCACTTCGCGGAGGCGCAACGGCAGTGACCTACGAGCGGCTTCTGAGCATAGTCGGAGAGGGCGGAGAAAAAGCGGTTGAAGCTCTTGAAAAGAAACGGATAATCGAGCGAACCGATGAAGCTGTGCGAAAAATGGGTGATGCCACAGTTAAAATGGTGCGTCTTACGGCAAATGCCGAGGAAGCAAAGCTGACGGCAAAGCAGCGATGCGTGACGGAGTTTTTGGAATCGGCAGGCAGCGCATCGGTAAAAGAGGTCTGCTATTTTACCGGCGTGACAGCGGCCGTTGTTAACAGACTTGTCGGCAACGGCATTGCGGAATACTTTGAAAATGAGGTTTACCGAAACCCATACGAGGGCGCGGAGGTATCGGAAAACGAAAAAGAAATCGAGCTTTCCGAGGAACAGACGACCGCCTTTAATACATTGATTAACGAATACAACAGCGATAAACCGAAAACAACATTGCTTTACGGAGTTACGGGAAGCGGTAAAACATCGGTTTTCATGAAGCTGATTGACAGCGTTTTGGATAGCGGAAAGGGCATAATAGTAATGGTGCCCGAAATCGCGTTGACACCCCAAACTCTTAATAAATTTCACCGTCATTACGGAAAAAAGTGCGCGGTTTTCCACAGCGGACTTTCTCTGGGACAGAGAATGGACGAATGGAAAAGAGTAAAAAACGGCGATGCGCAAATAGTTATAGGTACTCGTTCCGCCGTGTTCGCGCCTTTTAAGGAGCTTGGACTTGTAATCATCGACGAGGAACAGGAATACACCTACAAATCCGAACAGACGCCTCGTTACCACGCAAGAGATGTTGCGCGCTTCAGATGCGCCTATCACAAAGGACTGCTTGTTTTGTCCAGTGCGACCCCCAGCGTGGAAAGCTATTTTGCCGCAACGCAAACAGGAGCGTATGCCCTTGCAAGGCTGGGCAAACGCTACGGAACGGCGGTTTTGCCTGAGGTTGAGGTTGTCGATATTTCAGGAAACCGCACAAGCGAGGGAATAATAAGCAATGAGCTTTACGAAGCACTGAGCGAAAATCTGAAAAACGGCAAGCAATCCATTCTGCTGCACAACCGCAGAGGTTATAATACCTTTGTTTCATGCCGTTCATGCGGTCATGTGCTTATGTGTGAAAATTGCAGCGTATCAATGACCTACCACAGCGATAACGGACGGCTCATGTGCCATTATTGCGGCATGTCCGTTCCTTTTACCGATAAATGTCCCGACTGCGGAGAGCACCAGTTGCGGTACGCCGGGCTTGGAACTCAAAAGGTTATCGAAGAAGTCGAAAGGCTCTTTCCGTCCGCACGGATATTGCGAATGGACGCAGATACCACCATGACCAGAAATTCCCACGAAGAAAAGCTGGGAAGCTTCGGGAACTACGAGTACGATATTATGATAGGCACGCAGATGGTTGCAAAGGGGCTTGACTTTGAACGGGTAACCCTTGTGGGAGTGCTTATGGCAGACCTTGACCTGTACGGCGACGATTTCAGAAGTATGGAGCGCGGCTTTTCGCTTCTTACCCAGGTGGTCGGCAGGTCAGGCAGAGGAAGCAGTGCAGGACGGGCGATAATACAGACTTTAAAGCCCGATAACCCCATAATTCCTCTTGCGGCTGAGCAGAATTACGATAAATTTTTTGAAAGCGAAATAAAAATACGAAAAGCAATGCTGTATCCCCCTTACGCGGATATATGTCTTGTGGGCTTTGTCGGAATGGCGGAGGGGCAGGTAAAGAGCGCGGCATTCAGGTTTTTTGAAATGCTGAAAGAAAAAGCAACCGGAGAATATACCGATGTGCCTCTGCGTGTTCTGGGACCCTCTGCGGCTTCCGTGGGACGGATAAACCGCAAGTACAGATATAAACTGATTTTGAAGTGCAGAAACAATCGGCGTTTTCGTGCTCTTATGAGCGAAGTGTTGACTGCATTCGGAGCAGACAGAGCAAATGACGGGGTTACGGCGTGGGCTGATATAAATCCGGACAGTGTAATGTAAAGGAAAGGTGCTGTGTATATATGGCATTAAGAAGAATACTGGGAAAGGACGAGGACACCCTCAGAAAGGTATCCCGTCCGGTGACAAAGATAGATAAGCGTATTGATACCCTCATTGACGATATGATTGAAACCCTGGAGAACGCAAAGGGCGCAGGACTTGCCGCACCGCAGGTGGGCGTACTGCGCAGAATAGTTATCGTAGATGTGGGAGAAGGTCCTATAATAATGATAAACCCCGAAATAGTAAGCCGCGAGGGTGAGCAGGAAACCGTTGAGGGGTGTCTGTCGATTCCCGGCGAATGGGGACTTACACGCAGACCGATGAAAGTCAAAGTGCAGTATACCGACAGAAACGGCGACGATTGGGAAATCGAGGGTGAGGGATTGCTTGCAAAGGCAATCTGCCACGAGGTAGACCACCTTGACGGCATACTTTACACCGATATTGTCATACGAATGGTAGACCCCTCCGAACTTGAAGCAGACGAGGATTAAGGAGAGAATATGAGAATAGTATTCATGGGCACGCCCGATTTTGCAGTGCCGGTGCTAAGAGAGCTTGTAAAAGCCGGGCATGAGGTAATAGGGGTGTACTCACAGCCGGATAAGCCACGAGGCAGGCATCAGGAGCTTACTCCGCCGGAGGTCAAGGTTGAAGCGATGAGATTAAACATTCCCGTCTATCAGCCTAAAACCCTTAAAACAGAGGAAGCTCTGGAGTTTTTCAAAAGTCTTGAGCCTGAAGTGGCGGTGGTTGTTGCATACGGAAAGATACTTCCGAAAGCAATATTAAATGTTCCGAAATACGGTTGCATAAACATTCACGGCTCAATTTTGCCGAAATACCGTGGCTCTGCACCTATTCAGTGGGCGGTGATTAACGGCGAAGATAAAACGGGCGTTACCTCAATGCAAATGGACGAGGGCATTGATACAGGCGATATGCTTCTTGTCGAAGAAACGGAAATAGGCGAAAACGAGACAGCAGGAGAGCTGTTTGACAGACTTTCCGAAATGGGCGCACATCTGGCGGTAAAAACTCTTGAAGCCCTTGAAAAGGGCGAGCTTGAGCCGAAACCACAGGACGAAGCCTTATCGACCCATGCGCCGATGCTTGACAAAAGCATATGCCCTCTTGATTTTTCGGAAGAAGCGCAGACACTTCATAATAAAATACGCGGTCTTGCCGGCTGGCCTGTGGCAACAGCGGAGCTTGACGGTCAGCTTATGAAAATACATTCTTCTGTTTGCAGACGCGATTTAAACCACAGCGAAAGCGCAGGAAAAATAATCGGCACATCGCCGTTGCTTGTGTGCTGTGGGAACGGCACAGTGCTTGAAATCTGCGAGCTTCAGGCACAGGGCGGCAAAAGAATGAAAGCGCAGGATTATTTCAGAGGACACCCGTTGAAAGAAAACGCACGATTCAAATAGGAGGATTTGAGCTATGGATTATTACTATCTGGTACTTGTTCTGCCTGCCATAATTCTCAGTCTTATAGCACAGGCAAAGGTGAAAAGTGCCTATTCAAAATACAAAAAGGTCACCAACGGACGTGGACTTACCGGAGCGCAGGTTGCAAGAGCGATTCTTGACAACGGCGGACTGCACGGTGTTCAGATTCAGATGATAAGCGGAGAGCTTTCCGATAATTACAATCCGAAAACCAACGTTGTCTCTCTTTCTCAGGAGGTTTACAACGGCACGTCCGTTGCGGCAATGGGCATAGCGGCGCACGAGTGCGGTCACGCATTACAGCACGCAAACGGCTATCTGCCGGTAAAGCTCCGTTCCGGAATGGTTCCGGTAGTCAATTTTGCAAGCTCCATTTCATGGATAGTTATAGTGGTAGGACTTTTAATGGTCAACCAAACCGTTGCAATGATAGGCGTAATTCTTATGGCGGCGTCTACTGTGTTTTATCTCGTAACACTGCCGGTGGAATTTAACGCCAGCAACAGAGCAAAGAAGCTGATAGTCGATTTGAATCTTGCACAAGGCAATGATTCAAAGGGCGTAAAAAAGGTGCTTTCCGCTGCCGCAATGACCTATGTTGCCGCACTGCTCACCTCACTTATGTCACTTATCAGAGTGCTTCTTATCGTGAAAGGAAACAGCAGGAGAAGATAAGCATGACACAGGCACGTTTAGCGGCATACAAAGTGCTTATGCGTATTGAAAACGGCGGAGCGTATTCAAGTATCGCTTTAAACTCAGAGCTTTCAAAGATTGAGGACGAGAGAGAAAAGGGACTTGCATCGGCACTGGTGTACGGAACTCTTGAAAACACCGAGCTTGCCAACAGAGTAATAGCCGAGCTTACCGGCAAGAGTGTTAAAAAGCTTCAGCCGGAGGTACGGGTAATACTGCGCATGGGCGTTATGCAGCTTATGTATATGGACAAAATTCCGGACAGCGCGGCGGTAAATGAGTGCGTAAACCTTGCGAAAAAATTTGCCCCCCGTGCATCGGGTCTTGTTAACGGTGTGCTCAGAGCCTTTATCCGAAACGGCAAAAGGCTTGATATAAGCAAAACGGAAAACGACCCCACAATGCGCCTGTCCGTTGAATATTCCGCACCGCTCTGGCTGACGGAGCTTTGGATTAAAAGCTACGGAATCGAGAGATGCAAAGAGATACTCGGCACAATAAAAGGTCGTGCGCCTGTTTATCTGCGCGTGAATGCGACAAAGATAAATGATGAAGAACTATGCAAGCTTCTTGCCGAGGAGGGCGTAGCGGCTGAAAAAACAAAACTTGAAAACGCATTAGAGGTAAGCTCATCGGGCGCAATTGACAAGCTTTCATCTTATGAAAAGGGATTTTTTCACGTGCAGGATATAGCCTCACAGCTTTGCTGCAAAATACTGGGAGCGGAGAAAAATCAAGTGATTTACGATGTTTGTGCCGCGCCGGGAGGAAAAACCTTTACAATAGCGCAGTATATGGAAAACGCCGGAAAAATTATTTCCTGTGACCTTTATCCTCACAGAGTTGAGCTTATAAAACAGGGCGCACAAAGACTGGGATTATCAAATGTCGAAGCAATGGTAAGAGACGCATCGAAAGCGGAAAAAGCACAGGCGGACGCCGTTTTGTGCGATGTACCCTGTTCCGGGCTCGGAGTTATACGCAGAAAGCCGGACATAATGCTTAAAGCCAAAAGCGAAGCGGAAACACTGACAGGCATTCAGCGCAGTATTCTCACCGCATCGGCTTCATTGGTGAAAAAAGGCGGCGTGCTGATATATTCCACCTGCACGTTAAATCCTGCCGAAAATGAGGAAAACGCAAGGTGGTTTTTGAAAGAAAATCCGAGCTTTGAGCCCATTGATTTTGAAATTCCCAAATGGGTCAATGCCGATTACGAAAAGGGAATGGCTACAATTTTCCCCGACCGTGACGGCTCCGACGGATTCTTTATATCGAAATTTCGCAGAAAGGACTGATACAAACGGAAAAGACAGACATAAAAAGCATGGATATGCAGGAGCTTACCGATTTTGTTACAGGTCTGGGAATGGCGAAATTTCGTGCAAAACAGATATTTTCATGGCTTCAAAAAGGGGTAACTTCCTTTGATGAAATGAGCAATTTGTCCAAAAATGACCGGGAAATTTTGTTACAAAAGTGTTACATATCGGATGCCGTCATTGAAAAGAAACAGGTATCTGAGTATGATGGAACGGTAAAATATCTATTTTCGCTTCACGACGGTGAGTGTGTGGAATCGGTTTTGATGAGGTATAAGCACGGGCTTTCGCTGTGTATATCCACACAGGTAGGCTGTCGCATGGGCTGTGCCTTTTGCGCAACGGGACTGGGCGGACTTTCGCGAAACCTTGCACCCTCCGAAATGCTGGCGCAGGTAATGACCGCTCAAAAAGACGCAGGTGAGCGCATATCCCACATTGTGCTTATGGGCATGGGCGAGCCTCTTGACAATTACGATAACGTTCTGCGTTTTCTGCACCTTGTTTCCCACCCGGATGGACTTTGCATAGGAATGAGAAATATTTCTCTCTCCACCTGCGGACTTGTCAATAAAATCGACGAGCTTGCGGAAAAGAATATGCAGTTCACCCTTTCGGTGTCACTGCACGCTCCCAATGACGAGATAAGAAATACCATAATGCCGGTAAATAAAAGGTGGAACGTTGACGAGCTGCTTTCGGCTTGCCGCCGCTATGCGGATAAAACCCACAGGCGAATATCCTTTGAATATTCCCTGATAAGCGGAGTGAACGACAGCGAAAGGTGTGCACAGGAGCTTGCAGGCAAGCTTCGGGGAATGCTGTGCCACGTCAACCTGATACCGGTAAACAACGTAAGTGAAAACGGCTTTGTCCGTTCAAATATGAAGCAGATAGAAGCCTTTAAAAAACTGCTTGAGGAAAAAGGCATCCAAACTACGGTGCGGCGGACATTAGGCTCTGATATTGACGCATCATGCGGACAACTGCGGCGCAGGCATTTAGGCGAGCAGTGAGCCTGTATTAAAAATCACCCACTGCATGGAGGAAATATTATGGATATTTTCGGCATAACTGACACAGGTGTTGTCAGAAGCATCAATCAGGATTCATTCGCTCAGGGAAAGGTCAACGAAAACTTCGCGTGGGCAGTTGTCTGTGACGGAATGGGCGGTGTCAACGGCGGCGATTACGCAAGTCGCACGGCTGTGGAGAGCATGACCGATTATATTGGCAGAGAGCTGCCGAAAGCCGCCGATACGGAAGCGGTCAAGGACGTGCTGTGCGATGCCATTAACGAGGCAAATACCGTTATTTTTAACGCTTCACAGGCTGATTTAACGCTCAGAGGAATGGGGACAACCGTTGTTGCCGCAGTTATTATGGGCAATGAGCTGATATTGGCGCATTCGGGAGACAGCAGAGCTTATGTTGCATCAAGCAGCGGTTTAAAGCAGGTCACAACGGACCATTCGCTTGTACAGGAAATGGTTGACAGCGGCGAGATAACCCAGGAGGAAGCAAGGGTACACCCGCGAAAAAATGTGATAACAAGGGCACTGGGCGTAGAGGACACGATTGAAATAGATTTTTCGGTTCACACCCTTGACGGAAATGAAACGGTATTGCTCTGTTCCGACGGGCTGACTAATTTCCTTTCGGACAGTGAAATATATGAAATGCTCAGAAGCACAGAAGCCGCAAGGCTTCCCAAGGCTCTGGTGGACGCCGCAAACGCAAACGGCGGCGGCGATAACATTACGGCAGTGATTATGTGTACACTTCAGAAAAAGGAGGATTAAATCGTGGACAAGTACATGGATAAATATATCGGCAAACGCCTTGACGGACGCTATCAGATAGAAAAGGTGATAGGCGTAGGAGGCATGGCAGTTGTTTACAAGGCACGCGATTTGACCGCAAAATGCGATGTTGCTATAAAGATTCTGAAAGAGGAATATCTTTCAAACGAGGAATTTTGCCGCCGCTTTAAAAATGAATCTCAGGCAATAGCACTGCTCAACCACAAGAATATCGTAAAGATTTACGACATGAACAACAGCGGAAATCTCCAGTATATTGTAATGGAGTATATTGACGGTATAACCCTCAAGGAGTATATCGAGCAACAGGGCGCGCTTACCGCTAAGGAGGCAGTGCATTTTACCACGCAGATACTCGGCGCATTGCAACATGCCCACGAAAAGGGTATAGTCCACCGTGATATTAAGCCGCAGAATATAATGCTGAAGCAGAACGGCGAAATTAAGGTCATGGATTTCGGCATAGCACGATTTGCCAGAAGCGAAACGAGAACAATGACCGATAAGGCAATCGGGTCGGTACACTATATTGCGCCGGAGCAGGCAAAGGGCGGAAAGACCGATGCGAGAGCCGACATTTATTCTGTTGGCGTAATGCTCTATGAAATGCTTACAGGTCAGCTTCCCTTTGAGGCGGAAAATGCGGTTTCCGTAGCTGTTATGCAGCTTCAGGTTGACCCGAAAATGCCCCGTTCCATTAACCCGGATATTCCGGAGGGACTTGAGGAAATAACCATTCAGGCAATGCAGAAGGATCCGCGCAACCGTTATCAGAGCGCTTCCGACATGCTTCTTGATATTGAGGACTTCAAACGCAATCCCTCCATTCGTTTTCAGTATCAGTATATGGTGGACAATACCTCTCAGAGATATATGGACGCTTACGAAAACGCAAGACGGCAGCTTGACGAGGAACAGGAGGACGAAAAAAGCCCGGTAATTCCCGTGCTGTCCGGTATTGCGGTTGCCTTTGTGCTGGTTGCTCTTGTGTTTTTGTGGGTAGCACTGGATATAAGCGGCTTCTTTGCACAGAAGCAGGAGCAGATACAGATTGAGGATTTCACCGGCATGGTATATATGGAGGTCATCGAGCTTCCGCAGTATAAGGATAAAATTGAGTTTGTACTTGTCAAGGAATTCAGCGATGAGGTTGCGGACGGCTGTATAATTTCTCAGAATCCGAAGCCTTATTCCGAAGTATACATTTACGATAAGGTTACGCTTACGGTAAGTAAGGGTCCCGAACGTTTGCAGGTGCCCGAATATGAGGGCATGAATTATGACGAGTATATCCATTTGCTCACAGGTTTGAGACTGCAATACAATCTCTGTCTTGTCTATGACGAGGATTACGAATCGGGTACGGTAATCGCAACCTATCCTCAGCCCAATACAGATATGCTTGAGGGCGATACAGTTGACGTGTATTACAGCCTGGGAGCAAAGCCCGATTCCCTTGTAATGCCAAACTGCATAAACATGACCTATGATGAAGCAAAGAGCTATCTGACTGCCATGGGCATGACCGTTGCGGCGGCAAATCCCATTGACAGCGAACGTCCTGAGGGTACTGTCGTAAGTCAGGAGCCGTCCTACGGCACAGAGCTTGAGGAGGGTCAGACTATCATCTTCTATACAAGTAACGGTACAGCCGTTCAGAAAGAGGTAAAGGTCGAAGTAAAGCTTCCCTCCGGAGTTGACCAGAACCTTTCAATGGCGATATATCTTGACGGTGAAAAGAAAAAATCCGTAACGGTTAACCCCATTGTTACAGATGCCTATTATATAACCCTTGCGGGAACAGGTACGTCGGTTGTCAGGGTGTATATAAACGATAACCCTTATATGGATTACAGTGTAAATTTCGATGCCGGTAATTATACGATTACCACGTCCTATGAATTTACACCGCCGACAACTACAACGGCAACGACTACAACAACCACTGTACCCGACGGTGATACTCAGTCGTCGAATGTATCAGGCTCGGATGCGTGACGTATGAACACTTTTGAGGGAATAATCATCAAAGGAATAGGCGGCTTCTACTATGTAGAAGTCGCCGAAACCGTATATGAATGTAAGGCAAGAGGGCTGTTCAGAAAGCAGAATATTACCCCCACAGTGGGAGACAGATGCAGAATCGAAGTGCCGGATAACGGCTTCGCCTCAATTGCGGAGATTTTGCCGAGAAATAATATTCTTGTGCGCCCTGCTCTTGCAAATCTCGATAAGCTGATAATCGTTGTCTCCGCGTGCAAGCCCAGACCCAATTATCTGATTATCGACCGCCTGACTTCTGCGGCGGTGGATAAGGGAATTAAGCCGATTATAGCCATAACAAAAACGGATTTGGCTTCGGCGGAGGAGCTAAGTCTGGTTTATGAAAAAGCGTGTATTGATACGGTGCGCATAGATTACGAAACAGGTGACGGCATAGAGCGCATCAGGGCTGAGCTTAAAGGCTGTGTAAGCGGATTTGCCGGAAATTCCGGTGTGGGAAAATCCACGCTTATTAACGCCGTTGAGCCGGAGCTGAAGCTTGCAACCGGCGAAATCAGCGACAAGCTGGGCAGAGGGCGGCATACGACCAGAAGCGCGGAGCTTTTCAACCTCAGCTTCGGAGGCAAAATAGCCGATACGCCGGGCTTTGCCTCCTTTGACGGCGATTTCGGAGAGCCTATTGATAAGGATAATTTACAATTCTGCTTTCCGGAATTTGAGCCGTATATAGGTAAATGCAAATTTACGTCCTGCGCTCATCTTTGTGAGCGCGGCTGTGAGATAGTCGAAGCGGTCAATCGCGGAGATATAGCAAAGCAGAGGCACGAAAGCTATTGTGCCCTTTATCGTGAGGCAAAGGAAAGAAAGGAATGGAGCTGAAAAAATGGAGGTATGTGTTGTAGTATCCGCAGGCAGAATTGCCGACTACAGCTTCATAAGGGGCTTTATACCGGAAAACGCACCGGTAATTGCCGCAGACGCAGGCTTTTCGCATCTTTCCGAGCTGGGACTGGAAGCAATGGCTATAGTGGGCGATTTTGATTCACTGACGCCGGGAGAGGGCAGAGCCTACCCATGTGTGAGCTATCCGCCCGAAAAGGACGATACGGATACACTGCTTGCGGTAAAGCTAGGCATTGAAAAAGGCTACGAGCAGTTTATCATGATTGGCGCACTGGGCGGAAGATTCGACCATGCCTTTGCCAATGTTACCGCTTTGTCTTATATGCATGAGCACGATGTAAACGGCATTATTATAGACGATGAATGCGCGGTATTCATGCTGGGCAGCGGAGAGTATTATGAGCCTGATAAGGACGATATGCTCAGACCCTACGGCGATATGATTTCCGTGTTTCCATTCGGAGTAGAGTGTGCCACAGTCACACTTGAGGGAGTGAAATATCCCCTTGATACCTATGAGCTTTCCGCGGATATGCCCCTCGGCATAAGCAATAGAATAACCGATGAGGAAAATTGCAAAATAACCGTTCATGCAGGAAAAGTTCTCATAATCAGGGCAAAAACAGACACACAAGCCGAGTAAATGTAATAATATGTAGTGAACGGCAGATGAATCAAACATCAGCCCAAACTACATAGGAGGTCATGT
The DNA here is from genome assembly GCA_964500965.1 of uncultured Eubacteriales bacterium. GTDB lineage: Bacteria > Bacillota > Clostridia > Oscillospirales > Acutalibacteraceae > JAISGQ01. The sequence goes on from CAZCQZ010000004.1 coordinate 28,711, forward strand.
TATGAAAGTTGTTGTCTGGAAAAGTCCGAAATTTTTAGGCGGTATTCTCAGAGCATTTTTCGGTATCAAAAAGGTGAAATAGATTTGTGCGGTGAATAAAATGCGCAGACACGGGGTGGTAAAACCCCTGTGTCTGCGCATTTTCAGTTCTATAAGCAAGTAGGAACAAACGAAAGTCTGCACTTATTTTCTTTTTATCCGTGCATATATCGGACAAAGTGCGAATATCCATTACACAGAAAACCGAAAAGGAGAGGAAACAAATGGATTGCACTTTATTACGTGAAACGGTTTTGGTAAACGAAACAGTGTACGAAGGCTCAAGCGAGCAGCCGATAGATGCAGAGCTGACACTGCCGGACTACTGTTCCGACATCGGCAAAATTCTCAAATGCAGAGCAGTGCCGAAGGTAACGTCCCGTGTTCTGCGCGGTGACGGGCTTACAGTGGAGGGAATAACGAGGATAATCGTGCTGTATTCCGACGGAAAAAACGCCGCGCTTTGCTGCTATGAGCATGAAATCCCGTTTTCCGCAAATTACAAGCTGCGTGAAATACCACAGGGCGGAAAAGCAACTGCATGTCTGAAGCTTGAATACGTCAACTGTCGGGCTGTAAGCCAGAGAAAGCTTGATATTCACGGTGCATTTACCGTTAGCGCAAAGGTTACGGCAGGCACGGAAACGGAGATAGTTTCAGGAGCAGAGGGCGCAGGGGTCAAGGTGCGATGTGAAAAATGTGAGCTGAGCAGTCTTGTCGGAATGGCGCAAAGCACTTTTACGGTGAGTGATGCTTTGGAAATTTCCGATGACAAGGCGTCTATCGGAAGCATTATCAGAAACGACGCACAGGTGAGAATAACCGAATGCAAGGCGATAAGCAACAAGCTGGTCGTGAAAGGGGAAGCAACCCTTGAGCTTGTGTACTGCGGCGAATCCGGCGAGGGCGTGCAGCATATGAATTACACCCTTGATTTTAATGAGTTTATCGACGTACCGGGGATTGACGACGGCTGTACATGGGATATATGCGCGGAATGTTCGGGCGTTGACATCGGACTTCGCACCGATTCAAACGGCGAATACAGGCGCATGAATGTGGATATTCACGTTTTTGCCGATGTTAAGGCGTACAGAGATGTTTTCGCAAGCATAGTAAGCGATGCCTATTCGGTTGATTACGAGGTAGAGGTTGAGCGCAGACAGGTGAGATTTACACGCTTTTGCGGTTGTATAAATGACAACGTAACAGCTCCGATGCTTATAGAAACCGGTGAAACCGTGTTTTCTGCTATTGACGACGTGAAATGCGAGGTTACAGACTGCAAAATTACAGCAGTCGAAAGCCGAGCCAATGTGAGAGGTACGGTTTTGGTAAGCATAATCGGCAGAGATGCCGAGGGCAAGTGCGCATACTGTGAAAAGCTCACGGAGTTTACAGCCGAGAGCGTAATGGGCTTTGAGGTCAAGTGTCCGGAATTTGACCGCCGCGTAACGGTTTCGGATTGCAGCTACGTAATCACCGGCAGCGGCAAGCCGGAGGTGCGGCTGAATCTCGGAATAAACGCGGCGGTATATGACGAGGTGATAATTTCTGCAATATGCGCGGTAACGCCGGACGAGGAAAAACCGAAATCCTGCGGTGATGCGGCGGTTGTGATGTACTGCGCAGATGCTGGTGAGGAGCTTTGGGACATTGCAAGAGCGCATAATTCAAGCGTAGAAACGATAATGGAGGACAACGACCTGCAAAGCGAAATTTTAGAGCACAATACAAGACTGCTCATTTCAATATAAAGCGGAGAGGAGAGAGACAAATGGACAACATGCGAATTTACAGAGATATAGCCATGCGCACAGGCGGCGATATTTACATCGGCGTTGTAGGCCCTGTGAGAACGGGAAAATCAACGCTTATAAAGAGATTCATGGATACCCTTGTCATACCCAATATCGACAGCAAGTACAGCGCGGAACGCGCCATTGACGAGCTTCCGCAGTCTGCCGCCGGCAGGACAATAATGACCACCGAGCCGAAGTTTATACCGGAGGAAGCGGTTGAAGTCAATGTTGACGATGTAGCTTCCTTTCGCGTTCGTATGATAGACTGCGTGGGCTACATAGTGCCCAGCGCACTGGGGTATATTGAAGAAAACGCTCCGCGAATGGTAAAAACTCCGTGGTTTGAGGAGGAAGTACCCTTTAATCTTGCCGCGGAGGTCGGCACGAAAAAGGTAATAACCGACCATTCCACCATAGGGCTTGTGGTTACAACGGACGGCAGTATCACAGACATTCCCAGAGAGGAATACGAAGAAGCCGAGGAAAGGGTAATAAACGAGCTGAGCGAGATTGGCAAGCCCTTTGCGGTGCTGCTCAACTGCACCGACCCGACCGGCGATAACGCGCAGACAATCGCAAAGGCGCTGAGAGAAAAGTACGGTGTGCCTGTAATCGCGGTGAATTGTCAGAGCATAACCGAGCAGGAAATACGCAATATTCTTGCGACAATTCTTATGGAATTTCCGGTGAAATCCGTGGCGATAAATCTTCCGCGCTGGCTGTGTGCGCTGGAAAAAGGACACTGGCTGAAAAGCGAGGTGTTTTCGGCGGTCAGAAGCAGCACAGGAGAAGCGGAAAAGATAAGCGAAGTTGAAAGTATCTGCACCGCTTTGTCGGAATGTCGGCATATCGTCAGCGTAAAGGTTGCCGGAATCGAGCTCGGCTCAGGCAAAATCAAGCTTGATGTCACGATAACTCCCAACCTGTTTTATAAGATACTGGGAGAAAACACGGGGCTTGAAATTGAAGACGAGGCAGGTCTGCTTCGTTCCATGCTTGAGCTTGCGGAAATAAAGCGCAAGTACGATAAGGTGGCGTCCGCCCTTGCGCAGGTTGAGGAAACAGGCTACGGCATAGTTATGCCGACCCTTGACGAGCTGAGCCTTGAAGAACCCGAAATGATGAGGCAGGGCGGCAAATACGGTGTCCGTCTGAAAGCCTCCGCACCGTCAATTCACATGATGAAAGCGAATATCACCACCGAGGTTGCACCGATAGTGGGCAGTGAAAAGCAGTCGGAGGACCTTGTGCGTTACCTGCTTAACGAGTTTGAGGAAGAACCGTCCAGCATATGGGATTCAAATATGTTCGGCAAATCTCTCCACGAGCTTGTTAACGAGGGCTTGCACAACAAGCTGAGCCGTATGCCTCAGGACGCAAGGGCAAAATTCCAGGAGACAATCGAAAGGGTTATCAACGAGGGCTGCAACGGCTTGATTTGCATTATTCTTTAAGCTGTGAAAAGTGGGACTGCAAAAAACTTTCGTTTTTTACAGTCCCTAAACATTTCGGGTAAAAATCGTTATTCGCCGCAGTAGGTCAGCTCAATGCCGCTTCCGGCGTGGTAGTTAAGCGTGTCATTGCCTGTTGCGTCAAATATTACAGTGCCGCTGCCGTTAGCGATAATATTTGCACCGTCAACCGAGTAGCTTTGAATATCTCCGTTTATTTCGTAGGTGCTGTCGGAATTAAGCTTCAAAGTGATTTCACTTCTGCCTGTTTCCACCGCCTGACCTAAATCATCGTCCCAGTCATATGTAATTGCATAGCCCTTGTATGTTCCGAAGTGCATGGTGTATTCACCCAGCGTAAAGGACGCAGTGTCGGAATTTTCAATACCACTCTGGCTATCAACATTTTTTCCGTTTCCAATGCTGTTCAGGGCAATGTTATAAGTTGTAATGCCGACAGCCACACAAAGCAGTATTGCCGCAACACAGATAATAACGATAGTTTTGTTGATTTTCACGGTTAATATACTCCTTTTATTTATATTGTTTTACTTCTCAATAATAACACAGCGTGACGAAAGCCGCAATATTATTTTGCGATTTTCGTCACGATTTTTATGCTCAATTACTTACCAGACAGGTTATTATTTCCTCCAGCTCTGCCTGTGTGATGCTTTTTGCTTCAATATCATAGTAAATATTCTCGTGTGAGAAGTATGTCATGTAAGAGCCTTGATAACCGTAAACAGTAACATATACGCCGTTGACTTCGGATTGCCTGGGACTGTCGCATTCGACAAAACAATCTCTCAAAGGCTTTTCGCCGTAGCAGATTGCAATTCTGATGTCACCGCCGTTTTGTGTTTGATATTCAAATACATAATCGTGAGGAACGTATTCCGTTTTTGCGTTATCTGCCGGAACGTCCATGGAATAAAAGGAGGAAATTGCGAAGCTAATCGGCATTTTTGCGGTAAAATTATCGTAGCCGAATCCTGTGTCGGCTTCAAAATTTTTGAGCATCGTTTCCTTATCGGGGTCGGAAAGGGTATCGTAGTAAGAAAGTTGTGCGTCCATATCTGCGGTTGCAATGCCGTTGACTTCGTTTACGACAATCGAAGCTGTATTCTCAGGCTGCGCTGTCCCACCGAATTTTGCACACAGTATTCCTACAAGTGCAAGACAAAGGCAGGCAGCGGCAATTGCCGGTTTAATCCATACCGCTTTGTGTTTTTTGCCGTAGTTAGCGGCTTCTTCAACATGGCGTGTGCTGATTTTGCCTACAGCCTCGGAAATAGTTTGCCTAGTCATAATTCATAACCTCTTTCTTTAGATGTGCCTTCAGCTTATCACGTGTCCGTGAAAGGCGAACCGATACATTGTGATTGTTAGTCTGAAACATTTTCGCGATGTCGGAAATACTGTCCGAATACCAGTAACGGCGTACAAACATGATACGATTGTCCTTATCCAGCGTGTCGAGAAAACGGTCTATTTGCCGCGACAATTCGTCTGCGGTGATTTCCCGCTCCACGGTGTCGGGAGAGGCAAGACAGCTTTCCAACTCGTCCAGAGCCACATCATAGTGGCTGTTGCGCTTGGCGGAAGTGTTGGCGTGATATTTCGCGATAGAGATATTTCGGACAATGCGAAATATATACGTCTGCAACGGGTTTGGATTTTGCGGCGGCATAGTGTTCCATGCCGCAAGGTATGCATCGTTGACGCATTCCTCCGCATCAAGGTCATTTTTCAAAATGTTCCTTGCAATTCGATTGCAGACAGCTCCGTATTTTGCCGATAGCTCCGCGATTGCCTGTTCCGCGCGTGCAAAGAATAATTCAATGATTTTGCTGTCCTCTGACAAGGTATCAACCTCCTTTCACCTATGTACTATGGATTTGCTCCGAAATATCACATCTAAAGAAAAAATTCCGAGACAATATTAAATTTTTCTGTATTCACCGGCGTTGCGACTCAGCAGTTTTTCGCCTATCATATCACGTCGGATAGTGCAGTAATCATCGTGAAACCGCATAATGATTTCGTTGACCTCACGTTCGCTGTACAATTGCCCGAATTCAAAAGCTTCCGCGATTTTTTCAAGAACAATGCGCTCTTTTTTGCGTTGAGTGGGTATAGCTTTCAGCCTGCCGTATTCAAAAAAGCTGTCAATAACTTTCTGGCGGTATTTTTCGTCACGTTCCGCCTGAAGCTCCGCTTCATCGGATTTTTCGCTGACAATTTCAAGCATGGTCGTTTCGAGAAGCTCTCTGCAAAGGGAATACATCATATAATACTGGCTTTTGTAGGACGTCACCAGTCCTGCCTCCGTCAGCTTTTTCAGATGAAAGGACACTGTCGGCGCGGTTATTCCCAACCGTTCGGCCAGTCTTTCAACATACATATCCTCAATTGCAAGTGATTTTAAAATTTGCAGACGTGATTTGTCCGCAAGGCATTTGAACAGCTTTATAGCATCTGATTCTGTCATTGCAATTCCTCCGATATTTTTGTGAACTCGGCTTTGATGTCCTCTATCACTTCAAGCTTAACGCTTTCAATGCGAAGCTTCTCGACATCATCGTGGGCAAGAGCCTTTTCGTAAGACGCGTGCCAGTTAGCCGGAATCTGTTCAAGCCTTTTGAGGAAAAAGTCCTTAACCGCCGAAAAATCCTCGTCGCAGTTATTCTTTGCCACGCACAGCACGGTTTTGAATATATCATATATATTCGCCTTGATTTTCTCAAAATTTGCTTCATCGGCTCTTTCGTCGGAAATGAGTTGATTCCTTTTTTCTTCACATTCTGCAATGCGGCTTTCAAGCCGACTTGCCATATTGTCGATTCTTGTCAATTTACATTACCTCTATTCATTATATTGGATTGCCACCACTCAATCTGTTTTTATTTATATCAAATCAAATTCTGCTTGTCAAGATTTATTTGGATGATTATAAAAATAAAATTGTGTATCACAGCTACTTGACAAAGCATAGTAGCTGTGATACACTACAATCAAGCTACTAAGCAAAACAAAGTAGTTGGGGGAAGGATGAAGACATGGAGGATACTCAACTGTTAAAGGGAGTGCTTGAGGGGTGCGTGCTGGAAATAATCGCAGAGGGTGAAACCTACGGCTATGAAATATTGGGCAAGCTCGAAAACGCAGGGTTTGACGGATTGGGAGAGGGCACACTGTACCCCATAATCACCCGTCTTGACAAAAACGGCTTTATTTCCTGTCGCAAAGCAAGCTCCCCGTTAGGACCAATTCGCAAATACTATACGATAACCGATGCAGGAAGTGCCTATCTTGAAGAATTTAAGCAAAGCTACAGACGAGTGACGAAGAATGCATTCAAAATTCTGTTTTATGAAGAATAAAAGGAGAGTGTTATAATGGATTATGCGGTAATGGAAACTCAATTAAGCGGAGAGTATCGCGAGGTATTTTCAAAGGCAGTGCTTTACAGCACCATGAAAAGCATACCGGAGGACATATGCGATGACAAATTGGGTGAGCTTTACGACCTGCTCATCACCGCCGAAAACGAGAATAAGCCTGTACAGAAGCTCATCGGCAGAGATGCAAATGGGTTTTACAGAGATTTCTTCGGAGACCTGACAGTGTGGGAGCGGCTTAAAGCAATCCCCAAAAGCATTTACGGTACGGCGTGGTTTATATTTATCATTGAATGTATTGCATGGCTGTCCGAGGACGGTGCTTTTAAAAACTTTTTTACCCTCAAATCGGATATTTCCGGATATGGAATAGGACTGATTATATCGGTGCTGATGTACTTTATTGCAAGCTCGATTTTTGCACCGCTCCTGCTTAAACAGAAAAAGAACAAAAACGGTATCGTCTGGTACATTCTGGTTCTTGTACTTTTCGTACTGCTGGTAGGGCTTGGAGTTTACTTTTTCGGTGATTATTCCGTGCTTGTTCCCATTCATTCTCTTATTATTTCAAGCGGATTTTATATTCTTGTCTACATTATTGTGCGTTCGATATGGAGACTTAAAAACTACGGCTCTCTGAGGAATACCAGAAAGCAGCTTGAGCAGAGCAGTTATTACAAAAACCTCGAAAACAAGGACATAGAGAATGCGATTTTGAAAGGCTGGAAGTGGCGTTATGAAAAGCTTTTAAAGAGGGGCAAGGTAACAGAGGAGAGTTTTTTGAAAAAGCTTCAGGACGAGGAAAAGTTTACCGAAAAGTTTATAGGTGCAGGTATTCCCACACTGTTTGTTCTGCTCACTGCCGTTGCCGTGGTTGAAACTGCCTTGACAAGCACCTGGTACGATACGTTGACTTTTGCAATCATCATATGCGTTATTGAATTTTTCATCGGACGCTGTACTTTGCGCAGTGAGAAAAAGCAATCGGCAATAAGAAGTCGCATACTTGACGACTGCGAAAGCAAAGGTATAACACTGCCTGCCTACATTTCCGAAAGGCTCGGAGAGTAATACTTAATAAAAATATTCAGCGATAAATTTCGACTTTTCAAAAACAATCTTATACTAATTTCAAATAAGACGTATGGCATAAAAATCCTTCGCGTCAGTCAAAAAGCAAGACTTTCCGCTCGGATTTTTATTGACTTTCTAATTTGAAATAAGTATTATACCGCTGTTTAATAAAACAAGCCGCCATGTGCTGATGCGCATGGCGGCTTCATTATTTCAGTCTGAATATTAAAGGGTTTCCATAAGCTTTTCAAGCTCATCGAGAGTTTCCTCAAAGACCTTCATTGCATTGCCGACAGCATCGGGCTTAGTCAGGTCAACGCCTGCGATTTTAAGCTCCTCAAGAGGATAATCGCTGCCGCCGGTGGAAAGGAACTTGAGGTAATTATCCGCATTGCCGGTGGAAAGAATGTTATCGGCGATTGAAACTGCGGCGGAGAATCCGGTTGCATACTGATAGACGTAGAAGCAACGGTAGAAATGGGGGATATAGGACCACTCGTAATCGACCATTTCGGGAACTTCCGCGCCGTCATAGTAGAGGCATTCAAGCTCTCTGTAAAGCTTGTTGAGAGTTTCGCCGGTAAGAGGAGTGCCTGCTTCGGCAAGCTCATGAGCTTTCTTTTCAAATTCCGCAAAAAGGGTCTGGCGGAAAACGGTGGTACGGAAGCCCTCAAGGAAGTGGTTGAGCAGATAAGCCTTTTTCTTCGGGTCGGTTTCCTTGTTGAGCATATACTTTGCCAGAAGCACTTCGTTAACGGTAGATGCAACCTCGGCAACGGTTATTTTGTAATCGCTGTTGATGTATTCCTGAGCCTTTGCGGACTTATAGCTGTGCATTGCATGGCCCAGCTCATGGGCGATGGTGGAAACATCGTCAAAGGTTTCGGTGTAGTTAAGGAGTACATAGGGGTGTACGCCGTAGATGCCGCAGGAGAACGCACCGGAGGTCTTGCCCTTGTTCTCGTAAACGTCCATCCACTTGTTGTCATAGGCTTCGTCAAGAAGCTTTCCGTATTCTTCGCCAAGAGGTGCAAGAGCGTTTTTGATAATCTCTCTGCTTTCCTCAAAGGTGAACTTCATTTCGACGTCCTCGACCATAGGGACGTACATATCGTACATATCTATTTTCTCAAGACCGAGAACCTTTTTTCTAAGCTCGATGTAACGCTTCATAGTCGGCAGAGCGTTGTGAACGGCTTCAATAAGGCTGTCGTACACGGAAACGGGAACGTTGTTGCCGAAAAGCGCACTTTCGCAGGCGGAGCTGTATCCTCTGACTTTGGAACGGAAAATGGTGGACTTGATTTCGCCGGCATAGTTTGCGGCGATGGTGTTGTTGAACTTCTTGTAAGTGCCGAACATCGCATTAAATGCAGCGTCGCGGACTTCCTTTGATTTGCTTATTCTGAAAACGCCGAAGTTGCCGCTGGTGAGCTGGACATCGTTGCCCTCCTCGTCTTTAATGACGGGAAGCTCCATATCAACATCGGTGAGAGCATCGTAAACATTGGAGGGAGTGCCGGTGAAATCGCTCATCATAGCCATGATTTTTTCGGTTTTTGCATCAAGGGTATGAGGTCTTGTTCTGGTAATATCGGCAACCATCTGCTTGTAAAGAGCAAGCTTTTTGTTGCTCATGAATTTGTTGAGCTTCTTTTCGGGGATAGCGAGGATTTCGGGGCTGATGAATGCGCAGGCAGAAGAAACCTGAACGAACAGCATTGTTGCCTTGCCGTCCATTTCAAGATGCTTGGGGTCACTGGCATCTGCGGATTTGTGAAGCATTGCGTAGATATACACAAGCTCCGTTCTGCGGGATATTTCGGCAAGAAAGTCACTGGCTTCTTTCAGGGTTTTAACGTTTTTGCCCAGCTTGCCCTCATAGGACGCGATTTTGGGTATCTCCTGAGCTATGGCATTAAGTTCGGCTTCCCACGCCTCGTCGCTTTCAAAGATGTCGGTGAAATCCCACTGATAAGCGGAATCCATCTCCTTGCGGTTTTTAAGTTCCATGATTTTAACCTCCTGAATGTTTTCGGTTATTATTGTCGGAATAATTATACTCTTTCCTGATAAATATGTCAATCGTACCCAAATGGGAATCTTGAAAAGCCGGTGTACATGTGCTATCATATGCAATAGGAAACGGCAGTGAAAGGGAAAGCTTTATTACATTGTTAAAATAGGGAGGTCTGTGCAATGTCAATGCTGGGGACTGACCGCCTGTGTCAGATAGGTATAGTGGTTTCCGATATTGAGGCGAAGAAAAAAGAATGGGCAAAGCTGCTCGGCGTTGAAGTGCCGCCCACGTGGACAGGGGGAGAATTTGAGACAACTCAGGTCAATTACAGGGGTGCTCCTGCCCCCGATGCGACCTGCCTGCTCACCTTTTTCAATCTCTCAAACGGCTTGCAGATTGAGCTGATACAGCCCAGCGAAGCGCCGTCGGTGTGGAGAGATTTTCTGAATTGTCACGGCGACGGAATACATCACGTGGCATTTGCGGTAAACGGTCTGGGAGATAAGCTTATGACCTGTATGACCAACGGTATGAGCCTTGAGCAGTTCGGAGAATACGGCGACGGCTCAGGCAGATATGCTTATATGAACGCCGTTTCAACGCTCGGCACATTTGTGGAGCTTCTTGAAAACGGAAGAAAGGAAGAAATGTAAAATGAAAATTCTGCTTATACGTCATGCCGACCCGGACTATTCGATTGATTCGCTGACCGAAAAGGGCTGGGAAGAAGCGGAGCAGCTTTCAAAACGGCTTTGCAAAGAGAATATAAACGCCTTTTACTGCTCGCCTATGGGCAGAGCAAAGGATACCTTGTCTCTTACCCTTAAAAAGCTCGGCAAGGAAGCGGAGATACTTCCCTGGGCGGAGGAATTTCATGCGTTCACGAAATTGCCCGATGAAGATAAGCTGCGCGACATTCCGTGGGATTATCCTCCCAGAGTGTGGACTGCCGTAGATGAGTTTCTGTCAATTGATACCTGGCTCAATAGCGGTATTATGCAGGTGGAATGCGACGGCATAAACCCAACCGAGCGGTATCCCATGGTCACAAAGGGGATTGACGAGCTGCTGCTCAGATACGGCTACAGAAAAGAGGGAAAGCATTTCACCGTTGACGGTGACGGCTCAAGAGATACCATAGTTATTATGTGTCATTTAGGCTCAGGCTGTGCTATTCTTTCATACCTGCTGAATATTTCCCCGGTGTTGCTCTGGCACGGCTTTGCGGCAGCGCCGTCATCGGTGACGACTATTTACACCGAGGAGAGGGAAAAGGGCTTCGTAAACTTCCGCGTCAACAGCTATGGCGATACCTCACATCTTTATGCGGCAAATATGAATCCGTCCTTTGCGGGAAGATTCTGCCAGCGATACTGTGACGAGTTTGAACGGCACTAATACAATCGGTATAATTCACCGTAAATATTACGAAATAAAGGAGATGTAAAACGCAAGTTTTTTACATCTCCTTGACTATTACCCCAAATAGGAAAACTCGATAGCATGAGCCACCGCAGGAATAGCTTCCCCCTGATAAGAGCTTGTGGGTGACATGAGCGCACCGGTTGCCACAAACAGCATTTTCTTGATTTCTCCCATTAAAAGCTTCGGCAGGAAGTAGCCACACAGAACGCTTGCGGAACAGCCACAGCCTGAGCCGCCTGCGTGAACGTCCTGGCCGTCTCGGTTGTAAATAAGCATACCGCCGTCAGTCAGGCGGCTGCCGCAGTCGATGCCGTCCTTAGACAAAAGCTCCACCAGAATTTCATTGCCGACAAAGCCTAAATCGCCGGTCATGATAACATCGTAAGAGTTCGGATTTCTGTGCCCCTCCGACAGCACGCGCTCTATTGTACTGCAAGCGGCAGGAGCCATGGCAGCTCCCATATTGTTGGGGTCTTTGATTCCGAAATCGTTAATTATGCCGGCACAGGCGGCGGTAATGCCAACGGGTGAGGATTTTTCATCGCCGCTTAAAATCACGGCACCTGAGCCGGTGACAGTCCATTGCGCGGTAGGCGGTCGTTGACCGCCGTATTGCAGAGGCATACGGTACTGACGCTCCGCGGAGCAGAAATGTGACGAGGTTATAGCCGCGCAAATATCCGCACACCCGCCGGAAACAAACACAGAGGCGTTCATAAGAGTAGAAGCCATAGTTGAACAGGCACCGTACATTCCGATAAACGGAGCGCCGAGTGTCAGCAGACCAAAGGTAGAAGCGATACACTGGTTGAGCAAATCGCCGGAAAACAGCACGTCAAGGTCACTGCTTTTCAAATTGACCTTTTTAAGGGCAGTGGTAACTGCCTCAAGCTGAAGCCTGCTTTCCGCCTTTTCCCAGGAGTCCTCACCCAGAGTGTTGTCCTGATGTGTCAGGTCAAAGTATTTGCCTAAAGGCCCCTCACTTTCCTTTTTGCCGACTACCGCCGCACAGGAGAGCACACGGGGCGGATTTTCAAATTCAAATATTCCCTTTCCGATTTTCATTATGCGCCGCCTCCGAAAATCAGGGTGTACAGCCAGTAAATCAGCCCGTAAAGCACACTTGCGGAGAAGCCGAAGCACAAAACAGGACCGGCAATGGTAAATATTTTTGCACCTATGCCGTAAACCTGTCCCTCCGGCTTAAACTCGATTGCAGGGGAAACAACGGAATTTGCAAAGCCGGTTATAGGCACAAGCGTACCTGCTCCGGCAACCTTTGCGATTTTGTGGAACAGTCCCAAAGCGGTAAGAGCGGCGGCAAGGGCAATAAGCGTTGCGGAGGTAGCCGTACGCGCCTTCAAAAGCTCCAGCTTACATATATATTCGTAAAATTTCGTCATCAATTCACCGATAACGCATATAACGCCGCCTATCCAAAAGGCGTTGACATAGTTTTTGCCGCTCGGTGACGGCGGCGATTTTTCATCAGCCAGTCGGCTGTATTCTTCCGGAGATAAGTTCACACACAGCACATCCTTTCTGCGAGTAGCTTGTGTAGAAAGCCGTGATTTATGCAACAACAAAGAGCATACAATGTTAAAGCGGTCAGAACGATTTAATAAATACCGTTTGACAAATAGCTAATTGTGTTTTAACATGATAATTGCTTTAACGTGATGATGAATTAAAATGATATTTGTAAAAGCTCAATGAGTGTGCTTTGGGGCTTAATGAAATCATTAGCAGAAAGTACTAATACTATTAGCCTCCTGAAAATAAAATACAGCAAAGGGGCTGTAAAAATGAACGGCTTTCAAAAAAATACGGGCATAGTAATATTATACATATCAATGGCGTTATTTTTGACGCTTTCGATACCTGTAATCAGCGGTATCAGTGGCGCACAGTCGATAAACGGTTTTCTGTCGGAGAATGCGGTCAATATTGAAATTGTTTCTCAAAACGAAGTCAGCCCGTTTTTATACGGTGATATGATTGAATTTATAGCTTCGACTTCTGACATTGTATTGATTCGGGAAAACGATTTTGAAAATTCAATCGAAATTTATTATAGCAATGAAGAAAAGCTGTCAGGAATATATAAGGTCGTAAGCGGAAGCGATTTTTCGGCGGTTGAAATTAAAACAGGAAAGCACAGCGCACTGGTTTCTTCGAGCTACCATGTTATAGATAAATCCGCAAAGTATTTTCACAGAAACAGCTATTATCAAATAATAGGGACTATTGACGGTTGTGAATACGACTGTATTACACCGCTGATGACATCACTCAATGATGAAAGGGAACAGGCAGTGTCTATGACTATGCTGATGGATTGTGGGAGCAATACAGCCGTAGTAGCAGAACAGCTGGAGGAATATGTGCATGGAATCGACAGTACTGCAAATATGTCTGTAAGCTCATTGTCGCAAAAATCCGAATCGGTAATTGTTGATACGGGAATGATAGTAATAATATTTCTGTCATTACTGTTGGTTGTACTTCTCTGCCTGGAAAGTGTAGCCGAGCAATGGGTTTACACGCTGAAAAAGGAAATGCTTGTCAGATTGATGGTCGGTGCAACAAAAACCTCCGTAATTAGAAAATATTTACTGAAGCTTATCTCGGTAACAACAGCTTCAAGCCTGATTGGCGTCATTTCCGCTGTTGCAATAATCGGCAGTAAAATACTCGGAATCGGCATGAATCGTATTTCAGCGCCGTATGCGATATTGGCATTTGCGGTATTGATAATCGCTAATCTGCTGGGATTACTTGAGGCGTATTTTCACATAAAGAGTTTACTGTCAGATAAAAAAGTATTATAGATTGAGGAGGTAAAAAATGCTTGCACAGCTTAAATATGCCTATATGGATATAATCGAGAATAAACGTTTTTACATAACTCAATTCGTTTTATGCTTGACAACATTTGTACTGTTGGGTTACTGTATTTCAACATATAGTGATTTGACCGATATGAAAAACACCCTATCAAGACTTATAAACGAAGATGACACTTATATAATCAGCGATGTAACAGATGCGGATACATATATAAATAAAATTGCGAAAAACGAGAACAGAGAACGGTTGTATGAGCTTTTTCTCTTTATTGGGCAGTATCGGCATTACAGAGTGTCGTATATCGGGAGTGTATACGATGAAGCGATAGGAGATGTTGATGTTGTTACAATGGACGAAAATGCAATGGATATTTTTGAAATAGGTTTTTTATCTGAGGAAAATACGGAGACTTTTTTGAAAGGAGAGTATGGGGGATATATTCCGGTTGCAATTGGTTATGAATTGAGAAATGTATATAAAATCGGAGACACGATAGCTGACTGTTATAAGGTTGTCGGAGTCCTCAAAAAAGATTCGTTTTATTTAAAACCCTCATTTTCGCCTGACATACTGACGCTTAATAAAAGCATTCTGTGTATAAGCGTTATAAACAGCTCATCGGGGATATATGAGTTGAATACAGCAATTACCAACACCCATATTATTACCGATGATGTCAATGACCTCTATGAAATAGTAAATAAATCAAGTGAGCTTGGTTTATATTCATTGCAATTTACAAGTGTTTCTCATCAGATTGACGGAGTATTTGAGCAGGAGCTTAAAGGAGTAAGGTATGCATTGGTATTTATTGTTATGTCAATTGCATTGAGTGTGGTTTGTATGGCGTCGGCGATGCTGGTGTATGTTCAGAAGCATATGAGAGAATTTGCGATACATTTTATGTACGGCGCGACATATTTTTCGATAAATCTCAGAATGTTTTTTCAAATTTGCGCAATGTATCTTTTAGCGTGCCTGATAGCGTGCATTATTTATGCCGATACTTCGGTGATGTTATATTTGTTGCTGATTTTTTTAATACTGACAATAGCTGTTTTGACGATTCCTGTTATCAGCCTGCGCAGGAACGGAATAACAAAGCTGTTGAGAAGGAGTGAATGACAGGTGATAGAACTGAGAAATTTGACCAAGGTTTACGACGGTGAAGAAGAAGCTGTAGTGCATGCCTTAAACGGCGTAAATTTATCGGTAGGGTCGGGAGAAATGGTAGCTGTAATGGGCGCGTCCGGCTCAGGGAAATCAACATTGCTGAATATAATTGGCTGCCTTGACAAAAGGACGAGAGGAGAATATCTGTTAAATGGCAGGGCTGTAGATGATTTTAACAGTTCGGAGCTGGCAAGGATACGAAACAGTACATTCGGTTATGTTATGCAGGACTTTGCGATTATAGAAGATTGGAACGTATTTGAAAATGTGACAATTCCGCTGGCATATAGTAAAGACAAAAAAATCAAAGCGGCAAACGTTGACGAATTGCTTGAAAAGCTGGGGATATATGAGAAAAAATATACATTGGCTCGAAAACTTTCGGGCGGTCAACGGCAACGAACGGCAATTGCAAGGGCACTTGTTAATAATCCGCAAA
Organism: uncultured Eubacteriales bacterium; assembly: GCA_964500965.1. Taxonomy (GTDB): domain Bacteria; phylum Bacillota; class Clostridia; order Oscillospirales; family Acutalibacteraceae; genus JAISGQ01. The sequence continues at coordinate 44,388 of CAZCQZ010000004.1, forward strand.
TTATTCTTGCAGACGAGCCGACGGGTGCATTGGACAAGAGTACGGGATTAGAGGTTATGAAAATACTATCAGATGTAAATAAGCAGGGAAAAACAGTGATTATTGTTACACATGATTTGGATATTGCAAGAATGTGTAATAGAATTGTTTACATTACAGACGGCATAATTACAAAGGAAGAAATCCTCCGATAGCACTATTTGATAAAAACAAAAGCGTGGCAGCAAAAACTTTTTACTGCCACGCTTTTAATTTTGCACATATTAAATTATCCTGTTTTCACCGGCAGCAAGCCGAATTTGTTCTGTGCGTTCGCCGTTGTGAACATTAACGGTACGCTCACAGGGGGAATATATAACAAAAGAAGTAGCGATTCCTGCCTGCCAGGACAAATCGGCGGTAAGTCCGCCACGCAGACAAACGCCCTTTACAGAGCCGTTATTCCATATTTCGGGCAGAGCCGGAAGAAGCATAATATCGTTGTCAATGCTCTGAATAAGCATTTGAGTGATACCTGCGATAGAGCCGAAATTGCCGTCAATCTGGAAAGGCGGGTGCTTGTCAAAAAGATTGGAATAGGTCGAATTGCTCAGCAGAGCCTTAACGCAGTTATAAGCTTTTTCGCTGTCGTGAAGCCGTGCCCACAGATTGATTATCCACGCCATGCTCCAACCGGTGTGACCGCCGCCGTGGGAAAGCCGCCTGTCAAGAGTGGCGCGAGCGGAAGTAGCCAGTTCGGGGGTACGTTCAAGAGTAATTTCACCTGAGGGGTAAAGTCCGTAAAGATGAGAAATATGACGATGACCGACCTCGACTTCTTCAAATTCCTCGTTCCATTCCATTATTGTACCGTTGGAATGTATTGCGGTTTTCGGCATCTTGTCAAGGATTGTACTCAAAGCGTCACTGATACCGTCAGCGATTCCGAGCGCCTTTTCCGCACCGATACAGCCGGTGAAAAGGTGTCTCAAAATCTGATGGTCCATTGTGCAGCCCTCACAGAGACAGCCTGCATCGCCGGAGGGGTGACGGTAGGTGTTTTCCGGTGAGGTCGAGGGCACAATAACAAGCCTGCCCTTTGAATCCTCACGCAGATATTCAATGAAGAACTGAGCTGCCTCACGCATTATGGGATAATATTCCGAAAGGAAATCCCTGTCGCCGGTGTACTCGTAATGCTCCCAGATGTGGGTGCAGAGCCATGCGCCGCCCAGTACCCAGTGGGTCGCAGGAAGCCAATCGTCCTGCGGAGCGCAGTCACCCCAAATATCGGTGTTGTGGTGGCAAACAAAGCCGCCGACGCCGTACATATCCCTTGCGACTTTCCTGCCGTTGGGCAACATTCTTTTCAAATGCTCAAACAGCGGCATTTGAAATTCCGAAAGATTGCACATATTGGCAGGCCAGTAATTCATTTCCGTGTTGATGTTCACGGTGTATTTACTGCCCCAGGGTGGGTCGAGGGAATCGTTCCAGATGCCCTGCAAATTGGTGGGGAGTGTGCCGGGACGGCTTGAAGAAATCATAAGATAACGTCCGAACTGGTAGTACAGCTCAATAAGACCGTTGTCCTCATTCCCACGTGCGAAGCCGTTGAGACGAACATCGGTGGGAACGCCGGACAAATCCTCACCGCCAAGGCTAAGAGAAAGTCGGCTGTAATATGTTTTGTAATCTTCGGCATGGGCGTGGAAAAGCTCGTAAAACGTCTTTTTGGAGGCGTTTTCAAGCACTTTTACGCACTCTGCCTTGTAATCCTCGTGTCTGAAAGAGGTTTCCACATCGACAAATATCAAAACCTCGTCGGCATTGGTAACTCTCATAACGCCGCCGTAGCAGTTGATTTCGCCGCCTACGGCAACCGCCTTTGCCATGACGCAGAAAGGAATCCCCTGAGTGATTTCAATAGCTATTGTATCTTCACCGACAGTAAACTGATTGTCGAGAGAAATTCCCCGTTCAAGCTTTGCGGTGAAATTAAGCGCACCCTTTTCGGAAGCGGAAAGGCGCATAACGGCAACATTATCGGGCGCGGATATAAAAGCAGTGCGCTTGTAAACAACGCCGTCGGATTCAAAAGAAACGCCGTAAACGGCATCTTCAATATCAAGCTCGCGCTTGTAGCCGCCGACCTCGTAAGAGGTGGGCGGAGCAAGCCCGATTATCTGCTGATAATTGTCAAGACCGCCGAATTTGTCAAAATCAATGACCAAATCGCCGGCAGTCTGATACACCCTCTGCTGAGTGGGCGTGCCGTTGAGAACAAGGGAAGCAAGCCGCTGTGCCTCGGTGATTTCACCTGCGCGTATCAGTCTGCGAACCTTTTCAATCGACTTCACGGCAGTGGGATTTGTTCTGTCACGCTCACCGCCTGACCAGACCGAATCCTCATTAAGCTGTAGCTTTTCTCTTTTTATTCCGCCGAATATCATTGCGCCCAGTCTGCCGTTGCCGAGCGGCAGAGCATCGTTCCAATTTTCGGCAGGGTGGTCATACCAAAGTTTCTTCAAGGTGAGAACCTCCATGTGTTATTGAACGCCTAATTATATAGCAAAAGAAATAAATTGTCTACTAAAGCGTAATATTGTTGTATGGTTGTTTAAAATTCATGGAGAAAAAACGTATATAATGCACAAAAATATAAATCGGCTGTAAAAAGTTTTCACCTTTTACAGCCGATTCAGTGGGCTTAATTCAATTAAAATGCAATTAAATTTGTCAATTGAATTTTAACAGATGCCTGAATATTTGTTTGAATGTTCAATTCCACCTGAGTAATGGGCTGTACAGTAAATATATCCGCGATATTCCTTAGAGGAATCATATGCGGTTTTATAGGAAGCGCTGCACGAATAGGTGCCATTGCCGAAAACGGTTTTAAGCGTTGTCCAATCATCGGACGAACCCTTGTCGCGGCATAATAACGAAAGAGATATGTTACAGAAGGTAACGATAGAGGCATTGCAAAGCAGAGAACCGGTAAGAACGATGTTTGAACCGCTTTTTGTAACGTCTACACTTACGTTTATTATATATGCCGAACGTGCGGTAAGCGGTTTGGTAGCCGCCGCAGAAGCGGAAACGGGCAATTGCACACATGCAATAATGAGAATGAAGCACAAAACCAGTGACAGTATTCTTTTCATGAAATTCCTCCTTGCGTTTTTTATGAATTAAGCCTTTCACCTATATACACAATTCAGAAAGGCAAAATGTGACATGATTTTGAGAGAATTTACAAAAAGTTCACACTTTTCTGTCTGCTAACACTATTTTTACGGTTTTTAAGGAAAAATACATATAAATTTCCAAGTATGATTATATACGGAAAATACAGTGATGTCAAGTTTTTGCGGCGATAACGTTGAATTTTTGCGGAAACAATGGTACAATCTGCTCATCAAAAAGAAAAAGAAGGGATATAAATGAGCTTTTCAAAATTTTTGGATTCCAGGCGCAGTGCGGCAAAAGCACTGGTTTGCGAGCTGAGAAAAAGCTTTAAATATGTCGGCATACTCGGCTCCGACATAAAAGCAAAAAGTGTCCGTGCAGACAGAAACGTATCGAATATTACGCCTGCAAGAGATACGGAGTGCGGCTTTGTGGTAAAGCTGAGCAACGGCTCGGTGTTTTTCGAGTATTCTCTTGATGATATTGACGGAGATATTGCAGCACTTGCCGCAAAAATATCTCATGCCTTTGAGCTTAACGAAAAGCTGAGCAACAATACCATAGGAGCAGTGGAGCTGACGGACGAACCGCTGGTGCAGTCCTTTGAACGCCCCGACGATTTAGAGAAATATTCCGATGATACGCTGCTGAAATTCTGTAAAGACAGATGCGGTGAGATAATTTCAAGGAGTGAAAACGTGCTTAATGCAATTGCGATGATAGGCACCTTGGAAGTATCGAAGCTGTTTGTTTCCGAAAACCGCGAGCTTGACCAGCACTACACCTGGGTAAACGGCTATATGATAGCGGTTTACAGAGAAAACGACAAAATGGTGCAGGCAAGGGAGGGAGCGGCATATAACCTTATAAGCTCGGTGCTTGAAGAACTGCCGCAGAAAACGGATAAGCTTCTTCACAAGGCACATATGCTCACTCTTGCAAAGCCAATTGAGCCGGGAGTTTACGACGTCATAACAGACCCGTCCATTACCGGACTTATCGCTCACGAAGCGTTCGGACACGGCGTGGAACTTGACCAGTTTGTAAAGGACAGAGCATTGGGTAAAGAATTTGTAGGCAAATATGTGGCGTCACCCATCTGCAATATGAAAGACGGAGCGGCTTCCGTTCTCAGCGCGGCGTCCTATTTCTTTGATGATGACGGCGTTCTGGCAGGGGATACGCAGATAATCAAAGACGGTATACTGGTTACGGGAATTTCCGACCTTGCCTCTGCCGTTCAGCTCGGACTTGCGCCCACAGGCAACGGCAGGAGAGAATCCACCAGAAGAAAGGCGTATTCCCGAATGACCAATACGTTTTTTGAAAAAGGAACGGATAAGCTTGAAGATATGATAGCCTCCATAAAGCACGGATACATGCTTTTTGAAACCAACAACGGCATGGAGGACCCGAAAAACTGGGCGATTCAGTGCGTTGCGGAGTACGGAATAGAAATAGTTGACGGTAAGCTCACCGAAAATTACGTTTCGCCGGTGGTTATGAGCGGCTATGTTCCCGACCTGCTCAAATCAATAAGCATGATTTCCGATGACTTTAATGTTATCGGGGCAGGACAGTGCGGAAAGGGCTATAAAGAATGGGTGCGCGTCAGCGACGGCGGACCTGCATTGAAAGCGAGGGTGAAGTTGGGTTGAAAACAGCTATTGAGTATCTTGAAAAGGACAGCCGCGTAAGCGGATATAAAATCAACGTAAATAAAAAGGAGAGCAGCGAGCTTTTCTTTGTAAAGGGAAAGCTGGAGACGGTAAGGCATACCGACACCTGTGACAGACAGGTAACGGTATATGTGGAGCATGGCGAATTTACCGGCGATTCTCAGTTTTTTATTTATCCGTCAACCACAGAAGCGGAGATAGAGCGTCTTATTGACGAAGCGGTGGAAAAGGCACTTATCATAAACAATAAGCACTATGAGCTTCCCGAAGCCGAGCAGGGTGAATACGAGGTGGAGAGCAATTTTGCCGAGTATGAGCCTATGGAGCTTGCCACTGCCGTTTCCGAAGCGGTGTTCAAGGCGAATAACGTGAAAAACGGCTCACTTAATTCCGTTGAGATATTTATAAACAAGCGCACGGAGGAAGTAAAAAACAGCCGCGGACTTTATAAAAAGCAGGTAAAGTACGATGCAATGGTCGAAGCTATTCCTACATACAACGGCGAAAAGCAGAGTGTTGAGCTTTACGAGCAGTATAATTTCGCAAGCTTTGACGAGCAGACGGTTATAGCCGAAATCGCAGACAAAATGCAGGCTGTAGAAGCACGCTACAATGCCGTAAAGCCCGATTTTGAAATCGACTGCAAGGTGATACTTGAAACTCAGGAGCTTGCCGATTTGTTTTATACCCTTGCCTATGACCTTGATTATTCCTCTGTTTACTCTCAATCGAACCTGTATAAAAAGGGCGATGCGGTGCAGAAAGAGCCGAAAGGCGACCTTATAGGAGTGACAATGAGCGGTCGGGCAAAGGGCAGTGTGCGAAGCTCAAGCTTTGATGCCGACGGCGTTTCGCTCGGAAGCGTGAGACTGATTGACGGCGGCAGGGCGGTGAATTATTTCGGTTCAAACCGCTACGGACAGTATTTGGGAGAGAAGCCTACAGGCGTGCTGCCCTGTATTTGTGTTGATATGGGCACTGCGCAGAACGGCGAATTTTCCGAGGGCAAGTATCTGGAAGTAGTATCAATGTCCGGCTTGCAGGTGGATTTTTATAACGACTATATCGGCGGCGAGGTAAGATTGGCTTACTATAATGACGGCGAGAAAACCATACCCGTGACGGGAATATCCATTGCCGGTAAGCTCGGTGACGTGCTGAATACAATAAGATTTTCACAAAAACCGGCAGTTTACAGCGGATATGCAGGACCTGAAAAGGCTATACTTGTTAATATTAAAACGTTCTGATAAAAATTTAAATAAAAGCACCCGAAAGGACGGCACGATTGCCTGCCTTTCGGGTGCTTTTTGTTTTGATACTTATTTCAAATTAGAAAGTCAATAAAAATCCGAGCGGAAAGTCTTGCTTTTTGACTGACGCGAAGGATTTTTATGCCATACGTCTTATTTGAAATTAGTATAAAATGCGCACAGCGTAGGAAGCGATGTCCTCGGCGTCCCACCGCAGACTTTGCCGATAAGCTTTGACTTATCAAAAATCCAAGTCCCCCTTGTGTAAAGGGGGATATTGAAGCCTATGGCTTCAATAAGGGGGATTGTAAAGTTAACCGACAAGCTGAGTTGTAACCGAAAACGTGAATCCGAGCAAAACAATCCCTCAGTCAAAACAGCAGGTTTTGACTGAGGGAGAGATATTTAAAGAACAAGCTTAAAATTATCAAAATCCAAGGCTCCCTTGTGTAAAGGGAGCTGTCACGAAGTGACTGAGGGATTGTAGTATCTACCGACAATCTCAAATCACCGAAAGCAGAAACCGAGAATAATCAACCTATCAAATACTCATAAAGCTCGTCGGGTGTCCGACAGAATGTGTCCGCGCCCTTTGCGGCAAGCTCGTCCTCGGTGCGGAAACCCCACAGCACGGAAATGCAGGGAAGCGCGGAGTTTTGCGCGGTTGCCAGGTCAACATCGGAATCTCCGATGTAAACGGAATTGCTTTTGTCCGCGCCCAGAGCTTCAAGAGCTTTATTAACCATATCGGGCGCAGGCTTTCTTGCAAGTCCCGGCTGGTCGCCGATAACAAAATCAATGCTTTCTCCGAAAAACTCTCTTGCCAAATCCTTTAGCGCGCCGTCAACCTTATTGGAAACGATAGCCATTTTAAAGCCGTCGGCGTGAAGCTTTTCGAGTATTTCGCAAATTCCGCTGTATGGAGCGGTTTTAATGTGGCTGTGAGTTGAATAGTAGTCCTTGAAAAATTCAAAAATTTCGTCTGCTTTGTCGCTGTCGAGGTTGGCAGGAGCGGAGCAGTTAAACATGTGGCGCAGTCCCTTACCGACAAAAAGTCGGGTTTCGGCGGTCGTTCTTTTCGGTAGTCCGTATTTTGAAAGAGCCGCATTAACACAGTCGGTCAGGTCGTCAAGGGTGTTCAGCAGTGTGCCGTCCATGTCCCAAATGATGTTTTTATATCTCATGTGATACCTCCGTATAATTGTAATTCAAATTAGAAAGCCAATAAAAATCCGAGCGGAAAGTCTTGCTTTCTGACTGACGCGAAGGATTTTTATGCCATACGTCTTATTTGGAATTAGTATAAGAATCGCTTTGTCATATATAATACACGGAAATTTCGGATTTGTCACCTGAAATCCGAAAATTGTTATAATTTGCGAAAACATGCTGCCTGCTCGATAAAAATCGAAATATTTCCAAAATAGAAACATAAAAATATGATACAAATATGATATAAAATTTCCAAAACAGAAAGTTTGAAATTAAACGTATATGCAAACGCGCTATGCGTAAAAAACAGGTTTAGTAATTATACTAATAAATTAAATATTTTGCTGCGTTTCAAAATTGAAAGCAGTCGGTGCCGGGTTTCTGGAATCGAAATTTCCATACAAATTTTATATAATTACATAAAGCGAAACACATCCGATTATATGTGCAAAAACTGAGCTTTTAGCCTGTGTTTTATCAAAAGTACGCAAAAATCACCACTAGTTCACCCTTTTAAGACATATGACAGAGTGCATATATGTCACTCTTTTTGTGCGTTGTGAGGCAAAAATCGCAATTGTGATTTTAAACGAAACAAAATAAAACAAACTTATAAATCACCGGTTCGGACTGCGAAAACAACTTTCTGTTTCGGAAATAAACTTTACGAATTGGAAATTTTAATTCTGTTTTAGAAATAAACAATGCAAAATGCACAAAATCAAACGCTGTTTTTCGGCTGCGGTTTTCTTAAAATACGAAACTAATATCTTGAAATGATGAAAATAACGTGATATTATTTATTTGTTACACAGAGTTGGAAAGGTATCTGTGTAACAAATCCGATAGGGTGTTTGTGGATGGGCAAAAACTCACTATGCCATGGACATTCCGGCGAAATTTAATAAAAAGGAGGAAAAATCTAATCGTGAAGAAATTATCCAAAAAGTTTTTGGCATTTCTTTTGGCAATTCTCATGGTTGCGTCCTGTATGACTACGGCGTTTTCCAAAAGCGGCGGTTTGTTCAGGACAGTAGATGCGGCTACCAATGTTGTGATTGATTCTCATGGCGGAAGTCTTACTGACAAAGAAATTAGAAATGCGCTCGGCTTGTCCAGTAGCAAATTATATTATTTTGCTACAAAAGCCGATGAAGATTCAAATTTCGAGACAATAACATATACTACGTCAATAACTTCCGGTAACACTCACGAAGACCTCAAAGAAGGCACAACCTATTATCTGTATACAAAGGAACGTGTACAAACTGGTACTAATAAATATGGTTTTCCAGTATACGAAAATGTATACACCGCAACCGGCGATACCTTCACAGTTAAGATTTACTATGAAGTAGAAGTAACAGTACCTACCGATTACCTTTCCGATGTTACTGTTAACGGCACACCACAGACAGCCGAATCCGCTACCTACAAGGTTTACCATGGTAATAGCATTACCATTAAGGCGGCAGGCAAAGAGGGGTATTATGCGAAAGTCGGCGACAATAAAGCCGCTCTCGGCGCAACTAATACCCAGACCTATACGGTAACCGAGGACAAGACAGTCGCGGTTTCCTACATGGCAAATACCGACAGTACAATAAAAGCCGGTACAACAAACGGCGCTGCTGTTACTGTTAACGGTACCGATGCAACAAACGATGTGACGGTTTCCGCCAATACAACCGCAACCGTTGTTGTCACCCCTGCCAGCAACACCTACATCACAAAGGTGTCCCTTGGTGATGAGGAAGTAACCAAGGGCACTTGGAGTAAGGGTGCATACACCTTTGAGATTACCACAGATGAGACAAGCGCGGTTTACACCGTAAACGTTATGACAGGCTCACCTGTCATAAGCGGTGTTCCCGAATCCATACCCTACAACCCCGAAACAATGACCGCGGCTCAGGCTCTTAAAGCTATTGTCGATGCTGTCAAGCCCGAGGGGGCAACTGTAGCGGTAAAGGCTAATGCCGGCACTTATGAATTTGACGGTGAAAACTTTTACCTGGAAATATTTGGAAACAAAACTGCGGTTACAGGTACAGCACTTTCTGTACTTGAATCAAGTTTGGAGTCTAAGCTTGCAGGCGGCTCTATAGAGGTTACTGTTACCTGTGACGCAACTGACAAAACGCCTGAAAGCACTTATGAAACGACCGTTAAGGTTTATGACCCCCGTGGAGAGGTTACTCTTGAATGGACCGAAATGCCCGAAAATTTCTGGTATTCAAAGGGCTATTCAAAGGAAACCGAGGATACCGACGATGCCGACATCTACAGTGCCAAAGATGTTCTGGCATATGTAAAGGTCAAAGACAAAGACGGTAATGATGTTTCGCTCAGCGGACTTACCGTAACCGCATACATCGAAGACGAATACGGAAATGAAGTCGAAGCCACGAATCTTTCCGGCGGCACTTACAAGTTCGTTGTAAGCTTTGACGGTAATGCGGATTACAAGGCGGCAACATCGATTGATAAAACCCTTACGCTGACAATGGAGCCCACGAAATCCGTAGTTACAAATGACGGAAAGGCAACCTACACTTTAAACGGCGAAACAATGACCGGAAACGTAGATGTTACGATGGATTCCGAAGTTGTTATTACCGTTGCTCCCGTTGATAACAACACCTATATCAGCAAGGTTTATATCAACAATGTCGAAGCCGAGGGAACATGGAATAACGGTACATTTACCGTTGATACCTTTAAGGCAGGCAAGAGAAAGACCTATAATGTAACCGTAGATATAGGCGAGCCTGTTATAAGCGGTATTCCCGATTCAATCGGCTACAACGAGCACATGGAAGTAACCGATGTGCTTTCTCAGATACTTACCGATATCAAGCCCACAGGTGCAACCGTTGAGGTTACAACAAACGGCGTACTATGGTATGTATTTGACGGAAAAAGCTTTGTCGGTTCAAACACCGGTCTTGATGCTACGAGCCTTGTAAAATCAACAATGGCTCAGAAGTTTAAGAATGACGGAACTGTTGATGTGCGCGTAACCTACAACGGCGGCGGAGAGGACAGCAACCTTCCCTATGCACAGGTTACAAAGACCGTAACGCTTGTTGAAAACCGCAGCGATACACTCAGCATTAAGTGGGATGTTAAGAATCCCGTATACTATTCAAACAACACCGAGGACAGCTACAGCCCCGATGTTTACACTGCAAAGGACGTTTTGCAGTTTGTTACTGTCCTTGACCCCGACGGAAAGGACGTAACAGGCAAGTATAAGAGTATGCTTACCGTTACCGCAAGTCCTGACCTTTCAGGCGCAGGTAACTATGACTTTACCGTATCATTCAGCGGCGATGTTTCTTATCTGCCCACCGAATTTGCGGCAAAGACAATTACTCTTGTAAACGTTCCCGGATTCAGTAAGATTGAATACAAGGCAGACGGCGCAACCGCAACCGGCGATACCTCTGTTCAGACCGGCGGCTATGAAGCGGCATTCACCGTCACACCCGGCGATAATCGCTACATCAGTTCTGTTACTGTAACAGACGAGGACGGCAAAACCGTTGCTCACACCGGCGATTATACATCTAAGGGCGTTTATGCCGGCACATTTATCTCCGGTGCATATGCAGACGGCGAAAAGGTATACACCGTAAAGGTTACTACCGCTCCGGTAATCACCTTTAACGGCGGTACTATCAGCTACAATAAGCTGATGAGCCCGGCTAATGATGCACTGCCTCAGATTAAGGCGCTTGTTACCGCCGCAGACGGTATCAGCACCGATGACCTGAGCTACGGCTATTACTACGCTACTCTCCCCGTAGTCGGTACAGAGCTTTACTGGTACCTGACTGCGAACACCACGGAAACGGTTAATTACACATTCGGTCCCTCCGGTGACGAAACCGAGACAACCGAAAAAATCCGCGTAATCTACACCAGTACCGATAAGCGTTACCCCGATGTAACTGTTTATGCCGATGTCAAGTGTGTAGATGACCGCGAAACTCCCGTTCTTACTCTCAAGAACGCGGAAAAGGTTTATGAGCTTACCGATGCTCTTGCAGCTTCAGTTGCTTATAACGAAGTGTTCGTAAGCCTCAAAGCAAACGACACCGATATAGACGCAGCCTTTGAGAACATGACCGTAACATGTGTTGCCGCCGACGTTGATGAAAACGGCTACGGCAAATACACTGTCACCGCAACGTTCAACGAAACTGCCGAGTATCACAATTCAAACACCGCAACCGCGACAATTACTATCGTAAAGCCCAACTTTACCGCTACAGTTAAGAACGGCACAGTTGACGGCTCTGTAGTAAAACGCGGAGATGTTGACCTTGCAGACGGTGCTGTAACAGTTGAAGCCGAAGAAGATAAGGTTACACTTACCGTAACTCCCGATTCGGGCAAATATATTTCTTCCGTATCGGTTGAAAACGCAAGTGATACAGATGTTACATTCAACGGAACAGTCGCAACCGTAACATTCAGCACAAAGAGAGATACCGTTTACACTGTAAATGTTGTAACCGGCAATGCCGTTCTTTCCGCTCATGACGGTGAAATCTGTGTCAATGAATATGTAACAAACGAGCAGATTATCGAAGCTATTCTTGCACTGGTAGATGCAGATAGCAGTGTTCCCGTACCCTCTGATGACGGTACATTCACGGTTACCTATTATGCAGGTATCGTTCCCGTATTTGAAACCGCTCTCTGGGAATCCATTGATTATTCTCCGCTCACTCCTCTTGCACACGCATTCGGTGCAAACGAAACCGAGCAGGTAAGGATTACCTATGATGCAGACGGCGACAAATACCCCGAAACCACGGCAACTATCACCGTTACTATCGTTGATAGCCGCCAGGAAGCTCTGCTTACTCTCAAGGAGGGTCAGAGCACGGTATATTCTCCCGAACTTACCGAGAAAGATGTATTTGAGCTTGTATTTGATTCTCTCATCGGCGGAGAGGACGGCAATAATATAGAAGCTGTTTACGGTGAGGATATTTCCCTTACCATTGATTCGCTTAATGCAGGCACTTATACAGTTACAGTAATTTATGCCGGCAACGCACAGTATGCACCGGCAACCGGAAGCGTTGAATTTACAATTGAAAAGGCTGACTGCGAAGTCGTTGTGGAGTCGCAGACTGTCAGCTATGCTCAGCGCGATACGGTAAGCGGCATGATTTACACCGATCCCGACGGCGTTAAAAAGATAACATTTGTTGTCGGTCTTAACGTTGCAGAGGGTAAGTCCTATGTCCATGTCGATTTGCCCAGCATCATTGATATTGACAGCATCGAAAACGAGACTGTCAAGGCAATCATTGAGCCTATTGTAAATCAGCTTAACGAAGGACTTGATTCCACCCTTACCCTCAGCGAGCTTGCAGATTATCTTGAAACTGCAATAGAAGCACTTGAATCCGTTGAGGACATAATCGGTATCGAGCTTCCCATTAACATTGATACAGAGGTTCTTAATTCCCTTGTTTCCGCACTCCGTACCATCTCGGAGCTTGACGGTGTCGGCGATATGGATATTAAGGTAACTGTTGACGGCAATATAGTTCCCGAAAACAGCGGCGTTTATCTTGTAGGTGCTGTCACTGCCGACAACAACTACAACACCGATGCTTCCGTAGGCTATCTCGTTATCGTTCCCGATACCGTAGAGGCTACTCTCGGATTCAATATCGACGACGAAAACGGAATAATCACACGCGGCAGCATTCTCAGCGGCGATTATGACCTCGGCTCACACGTTGAGAAGAACGGTCTTACCGACGCACAGCACGCTACCGCAACCGAGCGTCTCCACAATATTTATCTCGGTATTAACACCGACGGAACATTCTATATTTCCAACGAGCCCAGCGCGGAAATCGGCGCATACACCCAGATAGCATATATTGTTGACTGGGGTAATGAAGTAATATGGGCTAAGCCTATCGTTCGTGCATATGTTGTTATCGCTGACCTTGTTGACGTTAAGTTTATCGACGAAAACGGCAATGAAAACAACGACCGCATATTCACCTATGACGGCACACCCAAGGGCATGACTGCCAAGGCGTTTGACCGTGACGGCAATGAGCTTGACAGCAGCAACATCACTTATTACTACATCGGCATCGAGGGTGACGCCGAGGGCTATTACAGCAGCGAAGCACCTACCGCCGCAGGCGCGTACACCGTAACCGCTGTTTACCTTGACGAGAATCACACTCATGCAGGTGTTGCGGTTGGCGCAATGATTATTGCTCCTGCCGATGCCGAAATCAGCGTTGACAATGTTGTTCATGTCTATGACGGCACTGCCGTTAAGGTTACGGACATGATTACAAAGACACCCGACGATGCAAAGATGACTGTCATCGTAGCAGGCATTGATGTGAACGGAGACTTCTCCGAAAACGGCTTTGCGGCTGTTGACGGCGTTGTAAACGTTGACTTCCCCGCGCGTGTTGACAAGGTGCTTGCAAATGTCATTCCCGATGCTTACACCAACGGTGTAACCGTCAAGACCTTTGTCGAGGCACTTGAGAAAGCTAAGTCCGCACTTGAGAGTGCAGGCATTGATACTGCCGCTATTGACGACATTATCGAAATGCTTTCCGCTATGCCCGATTCCGTAACTCTCACATTCAAGGAAACCTCCGAGATTAACCCCGTAGCTATCGGCGCATACGTCGTTGCGGCGGTTATCACGGACCCCGATTATAAAGCAGATGCGGATATCGGCACTCTGTTCATCATTCCCGAAATTACCGAAGCTGAGCTTCAGTGGAATTATAATGACCTTAACGGCATTATTACCAGACCTGTTCTGGACATCGTAGACCTTAACGCAATAGCCTTTGTTGACGGTGTGGCAGACGATGAACTTACAGCTCGCATCGAGTACATCATTGTGGGCGTTGATGAAAACGGCAATGCAGTATTTACAAACGACGCTTCTAATCTCCCCAACGGTATCTACACTCAGGTAGCATATATCATTGATGAGATTAGTGCGGACATGTATGTGGCAAAGCCCATTATCAGAAGCTTTATTCTGGTTGAGCAGACTGTTGACGTTGAAGTGACCGATAAGACGGTTACCTATGACGGCAACGCACATGCTGTTGATATTAAGGTTACCGACCTTGCAGGCAATGAAATTACCGGCGAACGTCTTAACAACCTTACCGTTACCTATACCGGCGTAAACCTGACCGATGGTCTTTATCGCAGCTCCGAAGCTCCCGTAAATGCAGGTGTTTACGTAGTGACCGCAGTTTATGTCGAATATGACGAAAACGGCAACCGTGAGTATGTCGGACTTGACATCGGCACACTTACAATCGAGCCTGCCGAGGCAGAGTTCGAGGTCATAGATACGACCACCTGTTACACCGGAGACGGCAAGTTTACAAAGCTCAACAACCCCGAAAATCTGGATTACATTGCCGTAATCGTTGACGAGGACAACAATGTTAACGTTATTCTTCCCGATTCATGGGGCGTTGAAAGCGGCAGCTACGATGTTGATACCGCAATCAACAAGATTGTCGCGGAGCTTGAAGAACTCAAGGTTGATGTCAACCTGAGAGAGACTGTAGACGAAATCATCGCAGAGCTTGAAAAGGCTTACAACGACATCAATGTTGATGAGATAGTCGATAAGCTTGTTGCAGAGCTTGAGAAGATTAAGAATGAGGTCGTCAACAGCGAAGAAATCCAGAAAATCATTGATGAGCTCAAGGCTCTCAAGGATAAGGTCGCAAGCAGCGAAACCGTTCAGGCAATCATTGATGCTCTTAAGAAGATTGAGAGCGGAGAAATTGTCGATAAGGCAATCGCAGAGCTTGAGGCACTGAAGGACAAGCTTCTTGAAAACGAAGAAGTACAGAAGATAATCGCAGAGCTTAAAGCACTGAAGAACCAAATCGAGAATGACGAGAATGTTCAGGCTGTTATCGAGGAGCTTAAAGCTCTCAAGGAGAAGCTTGAAAATACCGACATCATCGACAAGGCAATCGCAAAGCTTGAGGAGATTAAGAATGAAATCCTTGCAAACGAGGAAGTTCAGGCGATAATCAATAAGCTCAGAGAGCTTAAGGACGAGCTTGTCAACAGTGACACAGCCGCCGAAATAGCCGCAAAACTTGATGAAATCAAAGCAGAGATTAAGGCTCTTGCCGATAAGCTCGGAACAAACGAGTATGTAACCGCAGCACTTGCTATGCTTGCATCACTCAAGGACATGATTTCAAACATCGAGTCTCCGGCTGAAGCTCTTGAAACGCTGAAAGCGACTATCGAAAAGGCTGCCGACAAGATTCTTGCAACCCTTAACGGCAAGCTTGACGATGTTCAGGAAGCTTTCGATACCTACAATGCCGCAATTGACAAGCTGACAGCGATACTTGACGGAATCGAGATAAACACTCTCACCATCAACGGTGCACTTCCTGTTGAGGTTGGCGAATATGATGTAACCTGCATCGCATTCGACGAAAACCACAAGGTTGTTGTTGACGACGGCGTTCTCACAATCATTCATAAGTTCTATGTAGCATTTGACGCTAACGGCGGCGAAGGCACAATGGAAATCCAGGTGTTTGATTATGATGAGCCCCAGGCATTGTATGCTAACGCATTCACCAGAGACGGCTACGAATTCCTCGGCTGGGCACTTTCCGCCGACGGAGACCTTGTTTATGCCGACAAGGAGGTTGTTTCCAACCTTACCGCTGTCTGCAAGGAAACAGTAACCCTGTACGCGGTTTGGGAAGAAATTCCTGAGGAAGATGAGACAGTTACCACATACAGCCTCTACTTCCACGAGAATACCGGCGATGAAGCAACCGATGCCGAAGTAACCAATATGCCCGAAGATATTACAAAGCAGGCAACGCCGAATTTTGTAATATCCGAGAACGTACCCGTTCGTGAGGGCTATAAGTTCCTCGGCTGGTCAACCGCACCTGACGGCGCAGTTGAATACAACCCCGGCGATGGCTTCACCGTTGTTGCGGCCAACAGCGAACGCGCAAGAGCGATTATCAATGTCGAGTACAGCGATGACCTTTATGCAATCTGGGAGAAAGAATCTACAGAGTCCAAGGTTGAGGACGAGGATAATAAGGATAACAACGATGATACCGATGTTATCGTTAAGACCGGAGACAACTTCAACAAGGTTCTTTGGATTAACATTATGCTTGCTTCGGCGGTAATACTTGTAATTACCGTATTCCTCGCTTTCAGAAAGCGCAGAGAAGAAGCATAAGTCCCGAACGGAAAATAAATCATCGGATAAGTCCGTGTGATTTTCTGTAAATGACAGGGGCTGTAAAAAACGAAAGTTTTTTACAGCCCCTGCAACAGTCAAAGCGACAGAGTTTCATTTTATAACTTACAAAGGGGACGGTAGTATGGCAAAAAAGCTCACTGCAATAATCACCGTAATTTTAATTATGATTTTAACATTAAGTGCGTGTTCGGGCGGTAAATCCGATAGCCCGGAAGCGGATACGGGCAAAGCCGAAGTCAGAACCGACATTTCGGGAACATGGTACAAAACCGATGAAAGCGGCGTTGAATATACTTATGTGCTGAAGCCGTCGGGGGACGGCTATATTGAAGTGTACAACTTGAAATTTGAACTTAAATGGGAAACATCTGACGGAAATTACGTCTTTAATATTGATGCAACAACGGCATATGAGAATATGCTCGGAATGAATATTGACGAAATCGTTGCGGCAAATCTTGTTGATGAAAGTACGTTACATGCGACAAAAAGCGGTAAATTTGCCCTGAGCGGAGGGTATCTTATTTTAATGCATGACGGTATTACGGAGTATTTGTGCGAAATCGAATAAGCTGAATGAAAAGGAGAATCACATGAAAAGACGTATCATTGCGATTATTACAATTACATTGACGCTGTGCATTTTGACCGCCTGCGGCGATAGCGGCAAGGCGATTGATATAACGGGTACATGGTCTGCCGAGATTGACGGAACAACGTTGACCTACGTTTTCAGAACCGACGGAAGCGGTACGGCAGATATTGGCGGTGTTAAGTTTAAGGCTGAATATACGTTGGAGGAAAATACTCTGACGATACATCTTGACGGAACCGAGCAAATCGAAGAAGCGTTTGGCATGGGCGTTAACGAAATTCTTGCCGCCGGTCTTATAACCCAGGGTGACCTTGATGCAATGTGCGAAACCGTTGTAGCAACAGTTGATAACGGTGGGAAAACGCTGACATTTGACGGTTATGTTCTTAATAAAGTGAAATGATTTTAGAAGATTAAAATGAGCTGTAAAAAACGAAAGTTTTTTACAGCCACTTTTTTGGGGGATAGGAAAAAAGATGCAGAACGGACAAACCGAACCCGAAGGCGTACAAGGGTACGTCGAGAGGTGAGGTTTGTTCGTAGCATAAAACATGAGAATCTTGACAGTTTTGCGGTAACCTTAATGACTTTTCATTACGGTTACTGCAAAACAATATATTAAATTATCTGTTTGATATAGTTGTTTTATGCGGTCTGCGCTTTTTTACAGCTCATTTGCCGATTAAATAAGCACATCGGGGAAGTACGGACAACGGGAGTGGATTACGGTAATGAGCCGTTTAAAGGGCTCGGCACGCAGTGAACCGTTGTTGCAGACGACCTCAAAGCGGTTTTCTCTCAAAATGGTATATCGACCGGTTTCGCAAAAGCCGTTTCGCAGATAGAAATTTTTGCGTCGAATCCGCTGTTCGATATTTTCGGCACTTTCGTCGATTTCTTCAAAATCAAGGATTATCTGAAGATGCGGATAGGCTTCGGAAAGTGCCTTTAGAGCCGCACCGCCGTAGCCCATCGACCGTGCTGATTTGTCGATTGCAAGGAAGAAAATATAACCGCATTCTTCGTTTTTCAAAAACAGAATAAAGCCGACAAGATTTATTCTGTCATAAATACCAAAAATATCCGAGCCGGTGTGTTTTGCAAAATCAAACATTTCCTCTGTCGGCATATATTCGGAGGGAGGAAATGCCTCCTTGTTGATTGCGTCTAATTTTGTCCAATCCTCACAATCGGGATTCAATAGTTTCAAATGTAAATTCATGTAAATCTTCCTTTTTAGATTTTTGTGTTAGAAATTAAGAGTGGTAAATAAACGGGCTGTAAAAACTTTCGCTTTTACAGCCCAAATTATAGCAATAACGAAAACCGAGTTATGTCAGTGCTGAATGAGAACGGAATCCTCGGTTATAGGCTGAATGTCATAGCCCTGTGCAAGCAGATATTCGATAATTGCCGGCAAAGCCTCAACCGTAGTCCTTTTGCCCGAACCGGTGTCATGCATCAGAATATTTACGGTAGTTTTGTTTTTACAGCCCTTTTTCACATTATTTATAATCGTGTTTTTGGCAATGTTATTACCGCTGGCATCACCGCTGGAAACATTCCAGTCGTGATAATAATAGCCGTTTGCGGGAACTGATTTTTTCAGCTTTGCCATAAGACCGGAACAGTACTTTTTGTAAACGGTGTTGCTTGAGCCGCCGGGGAAACGAATGATGTTTGAGCGCACACCGGTAAGGCTGTATATCTTATCGGAAATTTTATCAAGCTCTTTAAAGAACGCACTTTCACTGGCGTAAATTTTTGAATAATTGTGCGAATAGGTGTGCAGTCCTATGCTGTGACCGCGTTCGACAATCGCTTTATATTCTGCATCTCTGCCGCTCTTACCGATAACAAAGAATGTTGCTTTAACATCGTATCTGTCAAGAATGTCAAGAATTTTAAATGTGTTGCAGGAAGGACCGTCATCGAAAGTCAGATATGCGACCTTTTTGGTTATTTTGCCGCTCTTGGCACTGCTGTATGAGCTGAGAACCTCGGTATCATCGACATTGCGATATGCGCGAACCTTGTAATAATACGCCTTGTTCACGGTGCGGTCATTATCGGTAAAGTTTACATTGTCGCCACTGTCGGTCTTTCCGATTTGGTTGTAAGTGCCGCTTGAAGATGTTGCACGGTAGACATAGTAGCCGTCGGCACCGCTGATTTGCTTCCAGCTTACCGTGAGAGCGGTATCGCCGGACTTTTTAACGGAAGAGATCGCAGGGGAGGAAAGAGCAGGCTTTGCGGACACAACGGCGGAATTAGTGCCGATTCCCGTAAGACCGCTGCTGGTGCGATACGCCGCAACTTTATAATAGTATGTTTTGCCGAGGGTAAGCCCCGCATCCTTGTAGCTTTTTGAAGTGGTACGTCCGATTTCCGTATATTCGCCGTCGGAGGAATCGCTTCTGTAAATAACATAGCCTGTTGCACCGGAAACGCCGCCCCAGCTTACGGCAATGCTGTTGTATGAGGCGCTTGAAGCCTTGACGGAGGAGGGTTTAGACATGACCGGCGCTATGCTCTTAACCGCAGTTGCGGCACTTTCGGAGCCGCTTCGTGTTGCGGTAACTTTGTAATAATAAGTCACGCCCGGTACAACGCTGGTGTTTTTAAAGGAGCGCTTGCCTGAGCCGGTAGTGCCCAGCAGCTTGTATTCGCCGTCCGGGTCGGTTGAGCGGTATACCTTGTATCCGGTCGCGCCTTTGACGGCGTACCACGAAACGTTGATGTAATAGGAAGATTTTTTCAGAGTGAGTGTTGACGGCGCGGACAGATATGCGCGACCGGTAACAATGTCTGTGGCAGGTCCGTAAACCCTTGATTTACCGGAATTTCTGTAGGCACGAACTTTGTAATAATAGGTTTTGCCCGTGGTGACGGAAGTGTTTGTCCATGAAAGAGTAGAGCCGCTTGTAATGCGCTTTAAAGCAGTGTATGTGCCGTCCTTTGATGTTGCACGGTATATGGTATATCCGCTTGCACCGGCAACCTTGCTCCAGCTCAGCTTAATGCTGCTGTACGAATAGCGGACAGCTTTAAGATTTTTCGGCTGTGCAGGCAGAGCCTTGGCGGAAGCGATATTTGAAAAAGCTGTGTACACGCCCTCGGAATTTACCGCGCGCATTTTGTAATAATATGTTTTGTTAAAAGTCCTGCCGCTGTTTGTGCATGATGTTTCACTGCCGTCAACGGTCAGCTTTTTAGAGTAACTGCCGCCTTTGGAGGTGGCGCACCAGATTTCATAGGAATCTGCGCCCTCAACGGCGTTCCACGAAAGAGCAATGCTGTTGTGGCCGGCGCTTTCAGCTTCCAGCGTGACCGTAAGCTCGTCAAAATCGGGAGTGGGAACGGGGTCGGTAGCGGAAGCGTTGTCCGAGCTTGATATAATGTCAGAACCGCTTACTTCCGTAGCGTAAACCGGTCTGACCGATGTGAAAGTGCCGCCTGTCAGACAGCCTGCGGCAAGTATTACTGCGGCAAGTAATAATGCTGTAAATCTTTTGAACATTTAACATCCCTCCATTTAATACCGGTAAAATTTTAGCACAAACAGCCGCAGGTTACAATACCTGTACAAAATATTTTGGGATTTATTATACAAAGAAAAAGACACGGCAATATATTTGACAAAGAGGGCGGTTTATTTTATACTACTGTTTAATAAAAATATTCGGTTACAAACGGTCTGATTTGTTTATGGCTTTGTCTGTCGCGTTTTTATTAGCGATATATTTTTTCAAAGACCATTTGGGAGGGATAGCAAACGGAAACCCTTATTATAGTATCGGGCGAGGGCAGCTCGAGACGAAAGCTTCGCCAGCTTGCGGACTGGAATGCAAACGGCTTTTCTCTGTTAGCCGAAATTCACGGGCGTGATGATGCCGTTTCCGCGATAATATCCCGTTCTCCGTCTCTTGTAATCATTGATGCGGCGATTGCGTTTTCCGAGCTGCGCGACATTTTGGAGATAACAAGAGCCAGGGGATTTGAGGGGCATTTTTTTCTTGTTTCATCAAAATCCGATTTTAAAGCCGCGCAGATTGCCGTCAAATACGGCGCGGACAGATATATTGTCACTCCGATTGAGCCTGCTGAATTTTCCGCGGAGCTGAAGCTTTTAAGGCAGCGCATGGAAAAACAGAAGAAAGAATCGGAAATGCTTAAATATTGCGGAGAATGCACCTTTCGAGAGCTTCTCCGTGAAACGGTAACAAACGGAAAGCTTCCGGATGTGACGGTTATCAACGCCTTTGAAATGCAGGCTGACCGGTATCAGGTTGCAATACTTGAGCCGATTTCCGTTGACGGTCGTGTGGCACACATCACTTTTTCCGAACTGGTAAAAAATTCGGGAATAGACAGAATTTCATTTAACAGCTTCGCAATCGACGATGCGGAGGTTGTCTTGATAAAGGGTGCTCAATCCGTGGAAGCGGCGAATGCGGTGTTTCGCGATTTCAGTGTCCGCGCCAAGGACAGTGCCGGATTTTTTCTTTCGCTCGGCAACGCCGTTTCTTCACTTGATGACGTGAACCTCTCGTATTCGCAGGCTAAATACGCCGCAGAGCGAAAATTTCTGGTTTCCGTCGATACATTTATTTTAACCTATGAAAGCACTGCGGCGTTAAAATGCGACAGCCTGTCCGAAGCGCAGATGTCTTTGTTTTGCCGGAAATTTCTGGATTGTCTGCAAACATTCAAGCGGCATAATGTCAAGAGCGTTACCGATTCTCTGCGAGATTATCTTGTATCTACACAGGCGTCCTGCGCGGAGGCAAAGCTGTTTCTTACAGACCTGCTGCTGCAAATCAAAGAAGCCTTTATGCGACTTTACACCAGCGCGAACATTCCCTTTGCATCAAATTCGGAAATACTCACGCTGATTGAGCGCAAAACCTTTCTTTATGAGGTGCTTGCTTTTTATTCCGAGCAATTTGACCTTATTATGTCCAACATCGGAGGAACATCACGCGATTCTGTGCTTGATGATATTTTTTACTATATTTCCCATAATTACAGCAGCCCCATAAAGCTGGAAACCCTTGCTTCTCTGTTCGGATATAACAGTGCCTATTTAGGCAAGATTTTCCACAAGGCGGCAGGCATGAGCTTTAACAGCTATGTGGACAGGTTGAGGGTGGAGCATTCCATGAAGCTGCTCAGGGACAGCGATATGAAAGTTTATGAAATCGCAAGACAGGTCGGGTACAAAAGTGTTGATTATTTTCACAAAAAATTCCGTGCAATCACCGGAGAAAGCCCTGCCGAATATCGCAAGCGCATTCAACCTGATAGCGAGTAGCATAAAAAATATTCCGAAATGTGTTTATAATGAAAAATAAACAAAGTTAACTGTCAAAATGCCTGAAATTTTTTCATCTGCGAAGAGGCGAAAAACTTGACACGGCAGATATGAAATGCTATCCTAAAACCCGTAAACAGGCGCATTTGCGACTGTAAAGGATTATAAAAGGAGAATTGCTATGGAACTTATCTACAAGGGCAAAACAAAGGACGTATATAAGCTTGAAAACGGTAATGTGCTGCTCAAGTTTAAAGATGACTGTACCGGCAAGGACGGCGTGTTTGACCCCGGTGAAAACAGTGTAGGTCTTACCATTGAGGGCATCGGCAGAGAAAATCTCAAAACCTCTATTTACTACTTTGAGAAGCTTAAAGATGCCGGAATTAAGACACACTATGTTTCCGCAAACATCGAAGAAGCTACCATGGAAGTTCTCCCTGCAACGGTTTTCGGTCACGGGCTTGAGGTTATATGCCGTCTTGTCGCAACCGGCAGCTTTATCCGCAGATACGGCGAATATATTGAGGACGGCACTGTTCTTGAGGGCGGCTATGTTGAGTGTACATTCAAGAACGATGCAAAGGGTGACCCCCTTGTAACAGGTGAGGGTCTTGCGGCTCTCGGCATTATGGACGAAAAGCTGTTTGCAAGCATGAAAGAGCAGACCCTTAAAATCACAAAGATAATCGCGGACGATTTGAAAACCATCGGTCTTGACCTTTGGGACATCAAGTTTGAGTTCGGCTATAACAACGGTGAGGTAATTCTCATTGACGAAATTGCTTCCGGCAATATGCGTGTTTATAAGGGCGATACAATCGTTGAGCCTGTCGAGCTTACCAAGCTTATTCTTAACAGATAAGGCATAATGTTTAAAGGGGCTGTAAAAAACGCAAGTTTTTTACAGCCCCTTTAAAACACAGAGGAAAGAAAGGTGATATTATGTCTGAGGAAAGCCGAAAGGATTTCAATGCCATGCTGGCAAACAGCAAGGATATGCCGAAAATTCAGATTATAACCGATATTAAAACCATAGAACGCTACGGCGGCAATCGTATGCTAATTGCGCCGCCGATTTTTTATGACGAGCTTATGAAAAAAGTGCCGGAGGGCAGGCTGCTTACCGTGGCGCAGATGAGAGAGTATCTTGCAAAGCAAATCGGCGCGGACTTTACCGACCCCATGACAGCGGGAATATTTGTAAATATTGTCGCGTGGGCGAGCTATCAGAGAAGTGAAAACATCACTCCGTATTGGAGGGTGCTGAAATCCGACGGAGAGCTGAACGCAAAATATCCGGAGGCTGTAGAAAAGCAAAAGAGTTTGCTTGAAGCAGAGGGACACATTGTGATTACAAAAGGTAATAAAAACATAAAGTATTACGTCAAGGATTATAAAAACAGCTTAATTAAGCTGTAGCGTAAAATTGACAATGCAAGGATAAAATGGTAAAATTCTTAAAAAGCTTTGAAAAGGAGAGCATGAAAATGAGCAGCTTTGAGAATTTAAGAATAGTCGATAATTTTTATCAGACCTCTCTGTTTTTTCCGATGCCCACAGTTATCGTAAGCACTCTTTGCGAGGACGGAAGTACAAATCTCGGTCCATATTCCCTTGTACAGCCGTACTATGTGGCAGGTAAGGATTACTACGCCATGCTTCTCTGTTGCCGAAATTCCTCGAATACAGCGCAGAATATTCTCAAAAACGGCAAATGTACTCTGAATTTTATTGATGATTCTCCGAAGAATTTCAAGGAAGCAGTCAAGCTTTCATGGCCCGGAGATAAGCCGGAGGAGAAGATGCCCAAGTGCAAATTCAAGCTTGAAAAAAGCCTTATTGAGGAGGAAAATCCTGAAGATAAGCGACCTATGGTGCTTACAGATGCAATAGAAGCAATTGAATGCACCTGGATGCGTGAGCTTGACGGAGCGGACAGAGACGAACCGGGTCAGTTAAACGGCTATCAGCCGCCGTATCACGATTTCAACGGTATAACCAGTGAGTTCGGCGCGCATTTTATCCTGAGAGTTGACAAAATTTTAATGAAGAAAAAGTACAGAGATGCCATAATAAACGGCGTCAGCGCAAAGGATTTCCCGTGTCTGCCGGTGGATTACGGCTATCGTGACAGCAAAAACTTCTGGTATCACAGGGCAAGAAAGATGAAAACGGAGCTTTTGCAGGTGCGCAAAACCACCCTTGAATCCGTTCGATATGCCGCAAAACGTGCAGACGATAAGGTGAAGTTTACAGATGAAGCCCTTACTACAGTGCTGGGAGTTCCCAGAGTTTTCCTGCCTCTGGTGCTTAAAGGCTGTGTTGACTGGGCAAAGGAAAACGGCGTTGAGCTTATAACCGCCGAACATATGCAGATAATCAATGATAAACGCGCAAAGGAAAAGAATAAAAAAGCGTAGCGTTTTCAACGGCAATTTAATTTTCAAAGAGGTTTTCAATGAATAACATAAAATCCATTGTGGCAAAAAATATAACGGAGCTTAGGCAGAAAAAAGGCATGACCCAGCTTGAGCTTGCGGAAAGGCTGAATTACTCGGATAAGGCTGTTTCAAAATGGGAACGTGCGGAATCAATGCCGGATATTTCGGTGCTTGTAGAGATTGCGGATATGTTCGACGTAACCCTCGATTACCTTGTGAGGGAGGAACATAAACAGCCCAAGCCGAAAAAGCAGAAGCAAAAGAAGAATTACAACCGTAAATTTGTGGCGGCGCTGTCGGTTTTGACTGTGTGGCTGGTTGCTTTTATCGCCTTTGTTGTGATTTCCATAGCAACAAAGGGCTCTCCTGTCGAATGGCTTATGCTTGCTTATGCAGTGCCGGTTTCCATGATTGTGTGGCTGGTTTTCAACAGTATATGGTTTGATGTCAGGAAAAATTATCTGATAATTTCCATTCTCGTGTGGTCACTGCTTGTTGCGTTGCATCTGTCGTTTTTGCCTGCCGGTGTGAATCTGTGGCAACTGTATCTGCTGGGAATTCCGGGGCAGATAATTATTATCGCGTGGTCAAAAGTCAAAGGCAATTCGCCGGAATGACATATTAGATTGCTTAAAAGCCTGTGTGCGGAGCTTTGCGCCGCTACGCAGGCTTTTTGCATCGAAAAGCCTATAAACAAGCCGATTCTACTGTGAGTAGAGCTGTAGAATTTAAACTCTACAGCTCTACCGCCAACGGTATAGGCGGAGAAAAAGGGAGTAGGTTGAGTTTTTTAAGCTCAGGAGGATATACTGCAAACAGAGCCGCGACAGACGGCAGTATTATCTAAAAGGAGCAGTTAAAATGACAAGAACCAAAATTTGTGACAGAGTACTTCCGGATTATACCGTAGGCGAAGAAATATTCAATACGTTGTCCCACGCGGCAGGAGCGATATTCGGCGTGTTCGCGCTGATAACGTGTGTGCTTGTACCGGCGTCAAGGGGCAATATTTGGGGCGTGGTCGGAGGAGCGATATACGGCGTTTCACTGGTATTGCTGTATACCATGTCAAGCGTGTATCACGGACTGCCGAAAAGCACCGGCAAAAAGGTTATGCAGGTGTTCGACCATTGCACTATATACTTTCTTATAGGCGGCACGTACACCCCGATTATATTCTGCGCTTTTCGCCCGTGTTCTCCCATATGGGCGTGGACGCTTTTCGGAATAGTATGGGGCTGTGCGATAATCGGAACGGTGTTCACCGCAATAGACCTGAAAAAATACAGCGCGCTTTCCATGGTGTGCTATATAGGTATGGGCTGGAGCATAGTTATCGCGGCAAAAACCGCAATGCAGGCAATGAGCACGGAGGCGTTGCTCTGGATATTCCTGGGCGGCGTGGCATATACCGCAGGAGCGGTGCTGTACGGTCTGGGAGTAAAACACAGATATATGCATTCGATGTTTCATCTGTTTTGTCTTGCCGGAAGCGTTATGCACTATATTGCGATAGTCGGTTACATTCTTTGATGCACCTATTATATATAGAAAGCGGAGCTGTAGGTAAGAGAACAGCTCCGCTTTTGCGATTTAATACATATTTATCAAACCTAAGAAACAAAACAAACAAATATTACCGAAAAATTTGACAGAAAATCAATCTGTTTCGGTTGCATTTTTAAGAGAATTGTGCTAATATGATAGTGAAAAACGGACAAATGAGTTAAATATTTGTCAAAAAACAGAATTTTCCTTTGTGAAAATCACAAGAAATTACAGTTGCGCAACCGTGTAATGGTAATTATTGAGAAGAATCCATATAATTATTGCCCATCATTTGACTATTTGCACTAAACAGGTAAAAAAAGTCATGTATATAATGTCAAAAATCAAGTGTTTTCATATTTGTTTACATAGTATAAACTAATACTTAGTACCGAATGTGATTGGCACTTGGTACAAAATAAACTTTTGGAGGAAGAAAAAATGAAGAAAATCTTAGCAATGCTCCTTTGTTGCGTAATGGTCGTAGCTATGTTTGCCGGCATGACCGTTTCCGCAACCACCTTTGAAGAGCTCGAGGGCTATCATGCATACCTCGGCGTTCAGACCTGCACCACCCTTTGGATTTTCCGTAACGCTGTTAACGACGGCACCTACGGTATCGGCATGGTTCATGAAGAAACCGGCGTTACCGCTTTTGACGGTCTTTGGTCTGTAGGCGCAGAGTCCCTCTATGCAGGTACTTTCACCGATGCTGACATCGACGGCAACGGCACCTACACCGTATCTCTTGTTGACCCCGACTTCCAGGATGAGCAGTACTTCAGCCTTCTGTTCGTTTCCACCAACGTTCCTCTTGATGCAGGCATTACCTTCTCCAACGTTAAGGTAAAGGTCAACAACAAGACCGTTTGGGACGAAGAAGAAGCATTCCTCAGCCCCGATGATAAGGAATACTGCAACATTCTTCTCCAGAATCAGTGGAACAACGACCGCAAGGATCTCTTCCAGCTTGCTGAGCCTTGCAACGTTACCTCTATCGAGGTTTCCTTTGATGTTTCCGGTTTCGATTACTGGGCAGAGGGTCAGGAACCCACCGGCGATGTAACCGATGAGCCTGCTACTGAGCCTGAAGTTACCGCTACCAACACCGATACTCCCGCTACCGACAACACCGCTTCCGAAGGCGGCTGCACCGGTTCTGTTGCACTTCCCGCACTTGCTGCAGTTATCATGGCAGCAGCACTTCTCGTTTTCAAGAAGCGCGCATAATTGATTACATATAAGTGTCTTAATGACCTTGTAAGGTAACACAATGAAGCCCTCGGAGGACGGGGCAACCTGTCCTCTCTGAGGGCTGATTATGGCAAATGCCGCGAAATCGGGCGCTTGTAAAGTCGGCGTCGCAGTAATGCACGGCGCGTTGCTGAAAATAATTCAATCGATGTCAGCTTTTAAGCGGTCGGTTTGGCACTGGAGGTAGAGGATGAAAAAGCTTATTTCTCCCAGGGAAAAAACTGCGAACATTTTCCTGTTTGCTTCGAGAATAGTTGTTGCAATCGCATCACTTATTATCTTTTTTCCGGGATTCAACCCTGTAAGAGTTTATACAAATATGAGCTCTAAAACCGCGTTGCTTACCAGCGCGATTTCTTACGAAAATTTCCTTGGCACAAAGTTGTATAATGTCCTCCGTGAGGGCGGTATGGATGATGGTCCACTGGTGGTCCTTTCCTACATGGCAATACTTCTTCTTTTAGGTCTCATTGTCGTTGTCGTCGGCTCATGTATGTCTCTCGGCAACCTGAAGCTGAAAAAAATCGGTAACTGGGTTACCATCGGCGGTACTGCTGTTGAGCTTGCCGCACTTGCAATTATTTATGTAAGCTATCAGAATGCAGTTGTTGCTTATAATAATTACGTTGACTATTGTAATTCTATAAGTGAAAAGGTAGAGTTCACAACAATGTTCCCTCCGGGATTTTACTTCTTCTTTGCGTTTGCGGTGCTGGTGTGTGCACTTGTTATTACAGCACAGGTAATTCTGCCGAGAGCGGAAAAAGGCGCAAAGTGTGAAATGCCCACGAAGTACAAGCTGTTCCTTATGTTTATGCCCTTTGCGGTTCTGTGCTTCCTGTTCTCATACCTGCCCCTTTACGGCTGGCGTTTTGCATTCTTTAAAAAGATAAATGACAATAATATCGTCAATACCTCAAGCATATGGACAATGCTTTTCGGTGAGGGAATGGGCGAGTTTGTCGGACTGAAGTACTTCAAAATGTTCGTTCAGGATCCGGCGTATCGTGCAATAGTTATCAGAGTTCTCAGAAACACCCTCGTAATGAGCGGACTCGGTATTCTCACAAGCTGGTGTCCGATGGCTATCGCAATCCTTCTTGCCGAAATCAAGAACACAAAGTTTGTAAAGGTTATTCAGACTGTTACAACAATACCTAACTTTATTTCCTGGGTTCTTGTTTACGCTGTTGCACTTGCAATATTCTCAAATGACGGCTTTATCAACACCGTTCTGTCCCAGTGGATTGACGGCTATGAAAAGCAGTTGTTCCTGAGCGATGCCAGCGGTATCTGGTTTAAGATGCTTTTGTGGGGCATGTGGAAAGGCGTAGGTTGGAGTGCTATTACTTATGTGGCGGCGTTGTCCGGTATTGACCAGCAGCTTTATGAAGCAGCTTCAATTGACGGTGCAGGTCGTTTCCAGAAGATGTGGTACGTATCACTGCCCGGACTGCTTCCCACATATACAGTTCTGCTGCTTCTCTCCATTGCATCAATACTGAGCAACGGTATGGATCAGTACTATGTATTCGCAAACAACTCCAATAAGGATACTATTGAAGTTCTTGACCTCTATGTTTATAACATCGGTCTCGGCGATTCCAAAAACCCGTTGACAATATCACTTTCAACAGTTGTCGGTATGACAAAGACCGTTGTCAGCGTATTCCTGCTCTTCTGCGCAAACGGCATTTCAAAGCTGTTCCGCGGCGAAAGTATTGTATAAGGAGGTTGCGTGAAAATGGCTAAAGAAAAAGCAATTAAAGTAAAATCTCATATCAAAAAGAGCACAGGCGATTATATTTTTGATATATGCAATGTAACCTTCTTCGTTCTTTTCTGCATAATCTGCATTTTCCCGTTCTGGTATCTGTTTATCAATACCATTTCCGATAACGACCTTGTCATGCAGGGTCAGATAAACTTTTTACCTAAAGGAATACACATCAACAACTATGTGAAGATTGTTCAGAACGGTGAGCTTGGTCAGGCATTTATTATCACCATCGCAAGAACACTTCTCGGTACTGCCGTAATGGTGGCTGCATCTGCATTTATCGGATACCTTATGACAAAGAATGAGATGTGGCATAAGAAATTCTGGTATCGTTTCCTTATCATTACCATGTACTTTAACGCAGGTCTTATCCCCGGATACTTGAACAACGTTATGTTGGGTCTTAGTGAATCGTTCCTCGTATACATTATTCCCGCAATCGTTGCTCCCTACAATATTATCCTTGTAAAGACCTATATCGAGTCTATTCCCCCTGCACTTGAGGAAAGCGCATTTATAGACGGCGCAGGTTATTTCAAGATTTTCAGAAAGATTATCTGGCCGCTGTCAATTCCTATTCTTGCCACAATAGCAATATTCGGTGCTGTAGGTCACTGGAACTCTTTCATGGATTCGGTTATTTATTTCAGTGCTACTCCGAAGCTCCAGACTCTCCAGCACAAGCTCAATACTTACCTGAACGAAGCAAGTAACCTCAGCGCGGTTGTAAGCGGCTCGCAGGGTGTTACAGGCTCGGATATTGATGCTATTCAGGAATCCCTGAACAGCAAGGTAAGAACATATACCGTTTCCATGGTAACGATTATTCCTATTCTGATTGTTTACCCGTTCATGACCCGTTATTTCCAGAAAGGTATCATGCTCGGTGCTGTTAAGGGCTAATCGGTAAAACTGTTCTTTGGTGTGGAGGCTTCGGTGAAGAAAGCCTTTATATAACAATTTAGGAGGAAAAAGAGAATGAAAAAAATCATCGCATTAGTTCTCGCAGCTCTTATGATGGTTACTGTTTTTGCAGGTTGCGGTCGTTCTGTCAGCACCGGCAATAACAATGACACATCAAAAGAGCCCGTAACTTTCCCGCTGAAAGAAACCGTAAACCTCGTTGTTTACAGTCAGCTTGCAAACTACAACGGTGAGCTCACCGGCTGGTTTGCGGAAGTTCTTAAGGAAAAGTTCAATGTTACCATTACAATCATCCCCGATGCCGATGGCGTTTACGCTACCCGTATGGAATCCGGCAACCTCGGTGACATCGTTGTATGGGGTAACAACGGTAAGGATTATCTTGAAGCTGCTCAGAACGGCTATCTCTATGACTGGGAAAAGAGAGACCTTATCGGTCAGTACGGTTCATACATCAAGGAGAACATGGGCGCTGCTCTTGAGTCCAACAGAAAAATCAGCGGCACCGGTTCCGTATACGGCTTCGGTCACAACGTTGCTCCTTCAAACTCCAACAGCAACGAGGCATTCTTCTATACCTGGGACCTTCGCTATGACCTCTATGAGCAGCTTGGTTGCCCTGAAATAAAGAACCTCGATGATTATTATGATGTTCTTTTGAAGATGAAAGAAATCTGCCCCACCGGTGATGATGGCAACGAAACTTATGCAGTTTCCATCTGGCCTGACTGGGACGGCTCCATGGTAATGTACGTTAAGTCCATGGCTACCGCATACTATGGTTACGACGAGTTCGGCGGCGGTCTTTATGACCCCAACACCGGTAACTATTATGCCGCAATGGATCCCGACGGTCCTTACATTGAGATGCTCCGTTGGTTCAACAAGCTCTACAGAGCAGGCCTGCTTGACCCCGACTCATCTTCTCAGACTTTCGATAAGATGTCCGAGAAAGTTAAGAACGGTCGTACCTTCTTCTCAATCTTCAACTATGCAGGTTATATGACCTACAATACTAACGAGCACATCGAAGCAGGCAAGGGCATGTTCACAGTAACACCCGATGAATCCGCTCCTATTGTTTACGGTCTGAACATTGAAGGCGGTAACAGAATCTGGTCTATCGGTTCTCAGACACAGTATCCCGAAGTCTGCATGGCTATCATCAACTGGCTCTGCACTCCTGAGGGCAGACTTACTGCTGACTACGGTCCTAAGGACATATGCTGGTACTATGATGAAGACGGCAAAACCCACTTCACCGAAGTCGGTCTTATCTGTAAGAATGACCCGAAGTCTGACCTCGGTGCTCTGACTAACGGTCGTTATACCGGCGTGTTCACCAACTGCGCTAACCAGATGAACAATACCACATGGACAAACGAGGCAATCAACCCCGAATCCGGTGAAACCTACAACTGCGAGGGCTGGGCTTCCTTCACTTCCGCATCTCCCTCTGACATTGAGCAGAAGTGGATTGATTGGGCATCTGATGTTACCGGTACAGAGGTTGCTAACGAGCAGGATTACCTCTATGCACGTAACTATACCGTAAATCCCGGTGTTACTTTCGCAATGCAGACTCTTGATGACGAGCTTTCATTCACAGAGCAGACCGTTAACGATAAGGTTAAGCAGGTCTCCTGGAACTGCATCGAAGCAAAGACAGAGGATGAATTTGAGTCCATTCTTTCTGCCGGCATCGAAGAATTGAATGCACTCGGCTACGAGAAGCTTACCGAGTTCTATACCGGCGAAGCTGCACGTAAGTATGCTGAGGCACAGGCTGCACTCAACAGCTAAATAATCACAAAAAACTGCGTATTTTAACGCAATTTAGAGCAAAAGGCTGTTCATTGCGAACAGCCTTTTGCCAAAGTTAACACAAGGAGACAATAAATGAAGTTTTTCAGTGTCGATGGTCCTTTATACAAGTTCATGAGCAAGCTTTGGCTTACGTTAAAGCTGAATTTTTTCTGGATTCTGTTCAGCTTGCCGATTATAACAATCGGTGCGTCAACGGTTGCGGCGTACTCGGTGGGAATGAAGATTGTCCGCGATGAGGAGGGTCACATATTCCGCCAGTTTGTAAAGGCTTTCAAAGAGAATTTCAGACAGGGTACAATTGCATGGATATTAAATGTTATAGTCGCACTTGCAATTTACTATGATTTCCAGCTTTCCGCAATTGAGGGCATGAGCGAGCTTTTGACCATGGTGTTTTTCATTTTTGGCATCATATGCACGTTCTTTATGGTGCTGGCGATGATATATACATATCCTCTGATTGCACGGTATGACAATAAACTGGTTGCAACAATCAAAAATTCAATCAGCGTTGCGTTTCAGTTTTTTGTCGGCACAATTGTGCTCATCATAATCGTTGCAATTGAGATATGCATATTCGCATGGAATACGACCATGTGGTTTTTCGGACTGATTCTCGGACCTGCTGTGGTTATTCTGACGATAAGTTACTATGCACGCAATACTTTCGGAATAATCGAGCTTGACCCTGAGAATATCAGAGAAGCAAAGAAAAAGAAGAGAAAAAATACCGAGTTTGACCCGGAGGCAAGCGGCAGTGAGTACACTCCGATTTACGATGAGGACAGAATACTCATAATGCCGGACGATGAGGACGAATATGTCGATGAGGCAGAGGAATCCGAGACAGAAGAAGCCGACGGAGAGTTAAACAACGGCGACACTGGAGAAAATGACGGGGAGGAAAGCTGATATGCTTCACCGTAATATTAAATTGAATGTTAAAGGCTCATTGGAAAATGCGTCCTTTACAACATACTTTATCGACCGTTCAGACGAGGTTGGAGTAAACAAACGCCCCTGCATAGTGCTTTGTCCCGGCGGTGGCTACGAATTTCTTTCCGACAGAGAGGGAGAGTTTTTTGCTCTGCAATATCTTGCAAGGGGCATAAATGCCGTCGTGCTGAAATATTCCTGCAAGCCTGCCGTTTATCCCACCGCGATGCTTGAGCTGGCGGAAACCGTCAGACGGCTCCGGGAAAACGCGGAGGAATGGAATATAGACCCGGAAAAGATAATTGTCAGCGGTGCTTCCGCAGGCGGTCATCTTGCCGCAAGCTACAGCGTTTTCTGGAGCGAGGATTTCATAGCCGATGAGCTTGGCGTTGCAAAAGAAATACTCCGTCCCAACGCACAGGTGCTTTGCTATCCGGTTATTACGTCGGGCGAGTATGCACATCGCGGCTCGTTTACCGCTCTGCTCGGCGACAGATACGACGAGCTTGTTGATAAGATGTCACTTGAAAATCAGGTCAACAAGGATACACCGAAAGCCTTTGTGTGGCACACCTTTGAGGACGGTTATGTACCCCCGGAAAACTCACTGCTTTATGTAAACGCATTGAGAAAAGCCGGAATACCCACGGAATTTCATATGTTCCAGCCGGGCGGACATGGAATTGCTCTGGCAAGTGAAATGACGGCATGGATTAACGGAGACGGCGTTGTACCGCAGTGCCAATGCTGGATAGACCTTGCCTGTGCATGGATTAAAAACTTATAAGGAGGAAAACCTCTATGAAAAACTTTTTCAAAAGAGCGGCGGCAGTGCTTCTTTGCGTAATGCTCGTTGCCGCTATGGTGCCTGTTTACGGGGTATCGGCGGCGAGCGAGGTTGATACAGCCCCTGCATACCGTGTTCTTTCCGCAGAGCAAATGGTTGCGGAAATGGGTACGGGCTGGAATCTCGGCAATACAATGGACGGTCACACCGGCGGAACTCCCAATGAAACCCAGTGGCAGTCCGTTATAACCACTCAGGCGTTGATTGACGCCGTTCACGACTACGGCTTCAACACCGTTCGTATTCCCACCACCTGGGGTACGATGATAAACGAGGACTATTCCATTAACGAAAAGTGGATTAGCCGCGTTCAGGACATCGTTGATTACTGCATCGAAAACGGAATGTATGTAGTTATCAATATTCACCATGACGGCGCAGACAACGGATACTGGCTTGACATGGGTGCTGATGATATGACGCCCGTGTACGAGAAGTTTGCCGGTGTCTGGAACAGTATCGCGACATATTTCAAGGACTATGACGAACACCTCCTGTTTGCCGCATTCAATGAAATTTCCACCACCGGCAGCGATACGGCAACTATTACTCGCGATATGGAAAGAATCAATGAGCTGAATCAGATATTCGTCGATACAGTACGTGCAACCGGTGGAAACAATGCAGAACGCTGGCTTATTTGCCCCGGTCGTTATACGAATATCGAAATCACCTGCAACGATACATACGGCTTCAAAATGCCTACCGACACCGTAAAGGACAGACTTTTTGTTGAGTTCCATTACTATGATTGGCAGTTCGGCATTTATGAGAGCATGGGCAAAACCAGCTTCAGCGAGCAGAACGCCAAATCCCTTGAGGAAAGCTTTAAGCTTCTCAAAGAAAACTTCATCTCAAAGGGAATCCCCGTTATCATCGGTGAGTACGGTTCAATTAACAAGAACAATCTTCCCGAACGCGAGTATCACCATGAGGTTGTCAATCTTCTTTGTGCAAAGTACGGACTGATTGTCCCCATTTACTGGGACGCAGGCTGGTATGACCGCACAATGGATCCCGATTACGCTTTTGCGCTTATCGACAGAGAAACCTTTGAGCTTGTCGATCCCGAAGCAACATGGGCTATAATGCGCGGTTTCTATGCCTCCGAGGGCAAGGAGCTTGACGACATAAAGAAACCTGCCGAGATTGTAGAGGCAACCGGTATCGAGATTGAAAAGGATGCCATTACAGTTACTGCCGGCGAAAATGTAAAGCTTTCCGCCAAAATCACAAACACCGATTCAAACGATGTTCTTATCTGGAAGACCTCCGATAAGACCGTTGCGACCGTTCTCAACGGCGGCTATCTTGAAGCTGTCGCACCCGGTACGGCAACTGTTACCGTAGTTTCTCAGAGCGGCAGTGTTTCCAAAGAAATTACCGTTACCGTTCTTCCTCTTGAGGGCGATGCGACCGTAGAAGTCGCAAAGAGCGAAATCGAGCTTGAAGAAAGCGGATATGAGTTCTTAGATGTAACTCTCAAATCCTCAAACAGCAATGATTACGTCACATATCGTTCCTCCGATGAGAGCGTTGTGACAGTATCTCCCGTAGGCAAGGTGCTTGCAGTTTCCGCAGGTACGGCTTATGTGACTGTTTCCGCCGCAACAGGTGCGGTCGAAGTTGTAAAGGTAACAGTTACCGCCGCTGCCGTTTCCGAAGAAGGACCCTCAATCGAAATAGGCATAAATGTCTATTACAACGATTCCGAAGCAAGTTATTACAATAACGAATACTGCGAGGAAACAGTTACCGTAACACAGGACGGTCAGTATACCCTTACATTTGACTGCGGAAAGGACCTTTCCGATGCCGCGAAGTCCGCAGGCGTTACCGGACTTAACAATCTGACTGCGGTTTATCTTAAGGACCATGCAATCACCCTCGGTAACGATTACAAGTCACATCTTGAATCCTGCAACATTTTCTGGAATTCCGTAGTTGTTGACGGCAAAGCGCTTACCGTAAACCAGAAAGAGTCTAAATCCGCAATTAAGAGCAACGGTCAGTTTGATACCAATGACCCCCTCAATTCATGGGACGGCTCATATGTTGACGAGGTTGAGGTTGCAAACAATGTTCTTAATATCGTCGGCATTGATAATCCTCAGGTAATTACCGTTACCTTTACGATTTCCGACCTTGTGTTTGCAGATGATGCAGTGGCAACCGAAACAACAAACGATGCAACCGGTATTGAAACCGCAACAAACGCAGCACTTGAGATGACGGAAATCGGCGCAACAGAGAACATCGGCGTTATTGTTGAGCCGGTTGATGCGGCAGGCAAGGTGGCATTTGTTTCCTCTGACGTATCCGTTGCGGCTGTCACAATCAACGGTGTTAATGAGGACGGTGTTGTCACGGCAACCGTCACCGCAACAGGTGAGGGCGAGTGTACAATTACCGCTTGCACCGCAAGTGGACTTACCGCCGAATTTACGGTAAAATGCGTGATGAAAAATGATACGCCGGTCAATGAACCGACCGACAATACCACAGCGGCTTCCTCCGGCGGCTGTTCCGGCAGTGCCGTAATGCTCCCCGTTGCCGCAGTAATAATCGCAGCGGCACTTGTGATTTTCAAAAAGAGAGCATAGTTTAAACAGATTCTCAAATCCCCCCTGTCGTTTAGACAGGGGGGATTTTATACTAACAATATGAAAGCAGTGCACCTGAGATTGTCAAAAAATCCGTCCTGTGGTTACAGCCACAGGACGGATTAAATACACCGCTAAAGCAACGGACTTTGTGCTGAACAAAAATCAAACGGAATCCCAAATTCTCTGATATTCTGCTTCGGACAGCTTAAAATGACTTTTAAGTTGTTTTTTTATATACGCACAGCGTTTCTGCAAAAATCTGTCGATGTTATCGACCTGACGTTGCTGAGCCGATGCAGAGGGCTGTCCCCAACGTTTTGCCTGTCGCGGAATTTCGGATTTGATTGTACCCTGAAGATTTGCCAGTACTTCACTTGAACGCTCGTAATTAAACACGTATTTCAAAGCCTTTATGTATTCGGTGACAAACCTGTTGCGGAAATCCTCGTTTTTCAAAAGCCTGCGAGACCACAGGTTGCTCATATTGTTGCCCGAACCGTGACCCTTTTCGTCAAACATATGAGCCTGAATCATATCCTTTTCCGAATATTGCAGCATGAAAGCCCAGTCAAAATCGTAGAGCATCCAACGCCACTTGCCGTCCTCGCTCTTGTAGCAGCGGATATTGCCGGTGTCGTGATTTGCGACAAAGGTTTGAACAATCCAGAATTGAATAAAGGAATCAATATCAACCTGTGAGCAGAAATATTCGTAGTTGGCATCGCTTGTAAGGGAATGCTTGCCGAGCCACTTGTTAAGGGCGTTGTAATCGGCTTTTGAGCCTGCACGCACCATAGATTGACCCTTGATAAGGTCTACTGTGCCTTTTTCATAGCCGTACTTATGTACAACATAATTTTCGTTCAGCTTTTCCCTCAGGTAATACAGTCCCCAGTATTCGCCGTTTATGTACAGGGCAACGG
The DNA here is from genome assembly GCA_964500965.1 of uncultured Eubacteriales bacterium. Classification (GTDB taxonomy): domain Bacteria; phylum Bacillota; class Clostridia; order Oscillospirales; family Acutalibacteraceae; genus JAISGQ01. Next base: position 82,005 of record CAZCQZ010000004.1, read on the forward strand.
GAGTATAATCCATGTAATCAACGGCGGTCATGTGAGTGCCTTTCAGCAGAGCCGGAACGAGAACGTCGCGAAGCTTTGCGCGATTCCAGTCCTGCCCCTCCGGACGAAGCAGGAGAGATTTATACGAAGAAACATCGTTGTCATCAAAGAAAGGATAGCTGACCTCATTTGCACCGTATTTTTCGCGCAGAATGAGAGCCAGACCCTTTTGCGGCAAGCCGCGTGCGTACTGCCCGAAAGTGTGAATGCCGCAGTCGAAATCGACCGCAAGCTCACCGTCAACGTTGATGTATTCGATGTGAGCCGAACGCTCCCAGTCTTTCCAGTAGTTTGCGCCGTAATGGGGCGAAGATTCAGTATAGCCCGGACCGTCAACCATTATACCCGATTTATAGCTGAACAGTCCGTTAGGAGAAGAAGAAAGGCTGACAACCGCAATATCGTGATTCTTTTCCACCAGATAAGTGGCGGTTAACGTGTCGCTTGCAAGACAGCCGTCGGCAAAAGCACGTACCTTCAGTACCACCGATTTTTTGATTGTAACGGTAAAATCCTCATAGTGAGCTTTGCCGCTCTTTGACGGTACAGAGCCGTCTGTAGTTACCACAACATAAGTGCCATCGGGGACTGAAACCGTGACAACCGTTCCGGAATCAACATAACCGGCAGGAGTGTCGATGGCAGGAACAGCGGCATAGGCGGTATATGACGAGGCAATGTCATTTGCTTTGCCGGGGGTTGGATTTGTAAAGAAAATGCGCTGTGACGGGTTGCTTTCGTTTCTTCCGCTGCTTATGTTATCACGCTGCTTGCCGGTGGAAAATATATCCACTATTTTACCCAGAGAGTTTGTAAGGTAAATGGTTTCGCCGGAGCTGCTGAGCTTAAAGGAGGTTTTAAGAGCTTTGCCCGAAACAGCCTGTTCACTTCCGGTGCAGTAAACGAGCAGGTATCCGCCGGGGACAAGCTTGGTTTCCGGAAAAGTAAATTCAACGTTTTTGATATTGGTGGAAAGTCCGTACCCTGTCAGGTCAACAGTGACATCCGTTGAGTTGTAAAGCTCAATCCAGTCATTTGAATAGCTTGCACGTGTACCCGAAACGCTCATGGCTTCGGAGATGTAAACGCCGTCGTTTATGTTGGCGGAAAGCACGGCGGTCACAGGATATGACGGCGTGGCGTTATCCGCGCCGGGAGTGGATTTTGCGAAAATTTGCTCCGTTCCGTCCTCCGCAATGCCTACCGAGATATTTTCGGCAACGGAGTAAATATTAAGTCCGGAGCACAGAAGCCCCTCCGGAGTGTAAAGGCAAACCATGTCATCGTCGGAGCTGAGTGAAAAAGAGGAATGAAGCTCGCCGCTTTCGCTTACTGTGTCAAGCCCCGAACAGAATACAATCAGATAATCGCTTGCGGAGATAACCGTATCTGTCGGAAACGCCCATTTTTTACTGTCGTATCTGTCATCGGTGAGGTAAAAGCCGGTCAGGTTAATATCGTTAAGAGAGCAATTGTAAAGCTCCACCCAGTCATAATAATTCCCCTCACTGTCGGCAAAAGAGTAGGAATTTGAGGTCATGTATTCATTGACGATAACGTCGTAGGTTGGGAACACAAGGTCTTTAACATCGGAAACGCCGCCCACGTTTTCACTGCCGGGAGTTGCGGCGGAAAACCACATAAATTCCCCGGTTTCGCTGTCACGACCGTAGGAGACGTTTGTGGGAATAGAGGGAACGTCAATCTGCTGGAGCACCTTTCCGGACGGAGTGGATAGCAGAAGCGTTTCACCGGATGAGGTGAGACGAAAATTGGTATGAACCTCCGAAATGCCGTCCCAAACGTCAAGCCCCGAAAGGTAAACGGTGAGATATGAATGAGCGTTTACGGTCACTGCCGGGAAGCTCCACTTTAAAGGCTCGGAGGCGGAATCGGAGAAATAGTAGCCTTCAAGACAAATATCGTTATCGGTATTGTTGTAAAGCTCCACCCAGTCGTAAAATTCGCCGTTATAGGCACGGGCATAGTTGCTGTTCGAGGACATGATTTCATTGATGAGCACGGAGCTGTCTTTGTAATATGTATTCACAGGCTCGGAGATTTCGCCGCTGCACCCGAAAAGCAATGAAGAAAGAAGTAAAAAACACAGTGTATATGCGATTATGTATCGAACGTTTCTGCCCAAAGTAATCCCTCCTGATAGGATTGCCGAAAAGCACGGCTCGGAACGGTATATCCGTTAAAAGCAATTTAAGAATATTTTATCACTAATATAAAGATTTTCCAACTGTTTTTGATAAAAACAGTCGGAAAATCGGTAAATATATTATTCCGTATTGCCCGGAAGTTCAAACCAGAATACGCTTCCCATGCCCGGCTCGGAGTTTACGCCGAAGCTTGCGTTATGCTGTTCGAGAACGCTTTTGACTATGGAAAGTCCGAGACCGGTGCCAATCTGATTGCGGCGGTGTTCCTTATCGACCTTGTAATACCTGTCCCAAATCAGCTCAATGTCTTCGGGAGAAATACCCTCACCGCTGTCGCAGACTTCGATACGAACGCTGCGTCCGTCAAAAAGCTGGCGAATCACTACGGTTTTGTCCTCACCGGTGTAATGCACCGCATTGGTTATAAGATTGTATATAACCTGAGAAATGCGAATTTCATCGGCATAAACAAGGACATTGCATTCCGGCTCGAAAATTATGCGATAACCGCTGCGCCGAACAAGCTCGGAATACCTGTCGATAATACCGCGTACCGCTTCGGTCAGGGAAAAGCGCGTGGGTGAAAGAATCTGAGTGCCGGAGCGAAGCTTTGAAATGTCCAGAACATCGGAAACGAGAGAGCTTAAACGGTGAGTTTCGTCAATGATAATTTGCAGATTTTCCTCACTCATTTCACCGGGAATATCGCGCATCATTTCCGCATACCCGGAAATCAGGGTAAGGGGCGTTCGCAAATCGTGAGAAATATTGGCGATAAGCTCGCTTTTCAGACGGTCAACCTTGCCAAGCTCAAAGGCGGCACTGTTCAGAGTGTCGGAAAGCTCGGAAAGTTCACGGAATCCGCCTGCGGAAAAGGTCGTTGAATAATCGGCGGTGGCAAGCACCTTTGCACTTCTGTTAAGTCTGATTATGGGCTTTGAAATAACGCCGGACAGCAAAAGGGCGATTATCAAAGAAAGAAGCACCATGATTACGGTAACGCATAAAAGCTGTACTTTCAGAGTGTCAACGGTGCTGTCAACGGGATAGAGAGATGCGGCGGCATAAATAACCGCGCCTGATTGCTGAGTTTGTACGGCGCGGACATACACAAGGGTTTTGGAAATCCTGCCGTTATTTTTCGGAACAGAACCGAGAAAATCGTGAAAATTATACGCCGACTGGCTGAAGGAGCTTCGGTCATAGGTGACGGTACAGCTTCCACCCTGTTCTTCCGCCATGTTATACAGCTTGTAAAGCTCCGAGCTTGAAAGAGACATAAGCAGTCTGGAATCGCCGGAGGTTGATGCGTCAAAGGAAGTGCCGCCTGAAAAATAGATAACCTTCAGAGATATGTCTCCGTCCTGAACTATTCGCGAGGCAAGCTCGTAAATATTGTCGTTGTCAATATTTGTGGCAATGGAATTTGCGTGCTTTTCAATTCTGCTTTCCGTAATATTCTTGTAAAAGGTATCAAGCAGAGCAATCTGAAATACCCACAGAAGCAGCAGCGTAAGACCCGTAAAGCTGAGAAAGCAGATAAGCAGTTTTGCGGTTATGCCGAGCCTGGGCTTCTTTGTTTTATCCGACATCAAAGCGGTAGCCCACCCCTCTGAGAGTAACTATAAACCTGCTGTATTCACCGAGACTTTTTCTCAAAAGCTTTATGTGAGTATCAAGGGTGCGGTCATCACCGTAGAAATCATAGCCCCAGACATCGGTTATCAGCTTTTCTCTGGAAAGAGCAAGTCCGCGGTTGCGTACCATGTAGAAAAGCAGCTCGTATTCTTTCGGACTCATATCAATGCGGTTGCCGTCAATGTAAACAAGTCTGCCGGCAAAATCGACGGTAAGCCCCTCAAAGGTAACGGTATCGGAAGCGGCGACGCCGGGATTGACGCGCTTTAAAATTGCGGAAATGCGCATCATCAGCTCTTTCGGAGAAAAAGGCTTAACAACATAGTCGTCCGCACCGACTTCAAAACCGTGTATCCGGTCGTATTCTTCCCCTCTTGCGGACAGCATAAGTGCCGGGGTAGAGGAGAATTTGCGAATTTCGCGCAGTGCGGAAAAACCGTCAAGGTCGGGCATCATAACGTCCATAATTATAACATCGAAAGTCTCCGCACGGCACATGGAAACGGCAGTCATGCCGTCGCCTGCCTCCGAAACCTCAAACCCCTCAAATTCGGCATATTTCCTGATAAGGTCACGTATCATTTTTTCGTCATCGACAACAAGTATTTTACTCAAGGTTAGCCCCCCTTAAATAACTTTACTCTTATATTGTAAACTAATATTGTGAAGAAATCATGACGATGTACAAAATTGATAAGTATATGCGGTACATATTTCGCAAAAATATCCTGCCGAGCAGTAGTATAATATTCACAAAATATTGTCCCGCTCTTGATAAATAATGTCACTTGTAAGAATACAACAAAATATTTGCAAATTTCCTGATTATCTTGTAAGAAAATTAACAAAAGGGCTTGATTTAGCGGTAACTATTTGCTATTATAATATTCGGGTAAACAGGTGAATGAATTTTGCCTGTACATCACATGGAGAAGACTGTATACGGAGGTCATATATGAAAAAGGAAAACGTCGGAAATATACCGCTGTATTTGTTCCATCAGGGGACAAATGCAAAGGCATATCAGTATCTCGGCTCGCATAAAGAAAAAGACGGAAGCGTTGTTTTCAGAACATGGGCACCCCACGCTCTTTCCGTTTCGGTTATAGGCGATTTCAATAACTGGGACAGAGAAGCGTCACCCATGAAAAAAATAAGTGACGGCGGCGTATGGGAGTGTACCGTAAGCAAGGTTTCCCAGTTCGATATATACAAATACAGTATTGAAACGAGTGACCACACATTTATTCAGAAAATCGACCCATATGCATATCATTATGAAACACGTCCTAAAATGGCTTCCCGGTATTATGATATTGACGGCTACAAATGGTCTGACGGTGACTGGATGAACAGCCCGGAACGGGCAAATCATTACAGTATGCCCATGAATATATATGAAATACATGCCGCTTCGTGGAAAACCTATCCGGACGGTAATCCGTTCAGCTATACGAAGCTCGCCGAGGAGCTTATCCCCTACATAAAGGAAATGGGCTATACCCATGTTGAGCTTATGCCCATAACCGAATACCCCTTTGACGGCTCATGGGGCTATCAGGTAACAGGTTATTTCGCACCTACCTCACGTTACGGTGAGCCTTGTGATTTCATGGCGTTTGTTGACCTTATGCACCAAAACGGCATAGGTGTTATTATGGACTGGGTACCTGCTCACTTTCCCAAAGACGGTCACGGACTGGTGGATTTTGACGGAGAAGCCTGCTATGAATATAAAGACCCACGCAAGGGTGAGCATAAGGACTGGGGCACAAAGGTCTTTGACTACGGCAGGAATGAGGTGCGCTCATTCCTTATGTCAAGCGCAATGTTCTGGGTGGAGATGTATCACATTGACGGACTGCGTGTTGATGCGGTTGCTTCAATGCTTTACCTTGATTACAGCCGTAAGGACGGAGAATGGATACCCAACGTAAACGGCGGCAATGAAAACCTCGAAGCTATCGAATTTCTGCGACAGCTTAATACGCAGATATTCAAGGAGCATCCCAACACCCTCATGATAGCGGAGGAATCCACCGCATGGCCTATGGTTACAAAGCCTGTTTCCGACGGCGGACTGGGCTTTAATTACAAGTGGAATATGGGCTGGATGAACGATATGCTCAGGTATATGTCAATGGACCCGTTGTTCCGTTCCGGCAATCATGACAGCCTTACATTCTCGTTTTTCTACGCCTTTTCCGAAAACTTTATTTTACCCCTTTCTCATGACGAGGTTGTTCACGGCAAATGCTCACTTTTCGGAAAAATGCCCGGTACATACGAGGAGAAATTCGCTTCCCTGCGCGCGTTCCTTGCCTACACCATAGCCCACCCCGGCAAAAAACTGCTGTTTATGGGTCAGGAGTTTGCTCAGGTCAAGGAATGGGATTTCCAGCAGCAGCTTGACTGGGTGCTTGACGGCTTTGAAACTCACAGAAACACCCGTGAGTTTGTGAAAACTCTGAATAAATTCTACCTTGCAAACAGTCCCCTGTGGGAAATCGACTATTCCTGGGAGGGCTTTGACTGGATAGCCAATGACGACTATCAGCAGAGCGTTATCGCTTTCACAAGGAAGGATAAGTCGGGCAAGGAGCTTATTGCGGTCTGCAATTTCTGCCCGGTACAGAGGGAAAATTACCGCATAGGCGTTCCGGAAAGCGGTTCTTATAAAGAGGTTTTCACAACGGACGCAAAGGCGTTCGGAGGCAGCGGAATTACCAACGGCACGGTTAAGGCAGATGCGAAGATGCCTATGCACGGCAAGGAACAGTCGATTTCGCTGACATTGCCGGCGCTGTCGGTTATATTCCTTGAAAAATCAAAAGCCGCACCGCGCAAGCCGGCGGCAAAGGCAACAGCCGCAAAAGCTCCGGCAGAGGATAAAAAAACAAAAACAACGCGAAAAAAAAGTAAATAACAGGATAATCTTGAATTACAGAAAGGATGACAGGCAAATGTTACCAAAGCAGGAATGTATAGCAATGCTGCTGGCAGGCGGTCAGGGCAGCAGGCTGTACACACTAACCCGAAATCTGGCGAAGCCGGCAGTACCCTTCGGAGGAAAATACAGAATAATCGACTTTCCTCTGTCCAACTGCGTTAATTCCGGTATTGATACCGTAGGTGTTCTCACCCAGTATCAGCCTCTTGTGCTTAACGATTATATCGGCAACGGTCAGCCCTGGGATTTGGATACCATGTACGGCGGCGTTCACGTGCTTCCTCCTTATCAGCAGAGCAAGGGCGGCGACTGGTACAAGGGAACGGCAAACGCTATTTATCAGAACATAAACTTTATCGAACGCTATAACCCCGAATATGTTGTAATACTTTCCGGCGACCATATTTACAAAATGGATTATTCGGCAATGCTGGCGTACCACAAGGAAAAGAACGCGGCTTGCACTATAGCGGTTTACAGAGTGCCTATGGAGGACGCTCCAAGATACGGAATCCTCAACTGTAACGAGGACGGTTCAATATATGAATTTGATGAAAAGCCCGCAGTGCCGAAAAGCAATCTCGCTTCAATGGGTATTTATATGTTCAATTGGAGCAAGCTGCGCGAATATCTCATAGCCGATGAAGCTAACGAGAACAGCCAGAACGACTTCGGCAAAAACGTTCTCCCTGCCATGCTCAACGCCGGTGAAACCATGATGGCATGGGAGTTTGACGGATATTGGAAAGACGTCGGAACTATTGATTCTCTTTGGGAAGCAAATATGGATTTGCTTGACCCCAACGTTCCCATTGACCTTTCCGACCCTGCATGGAGCATTTATACAAGAAGCGCGGTAATGCCGCCTCATTACATCGGAAAGAACGCGGTTTGCCAAAACTCCCTTGTTGCCGAGGGTTGTGAGGTAGAGGGCAATCTGGAGTTTGCAATACTGTTTGCAGGTGTAACCGTTGAAAAGGGCGCAAGGGTAACGGATTCAATTATAATGCCCGGCGCGGTTATCAAAGAAAATGCCGTGGTGCAGTATGCGATACTTGATGAAAACGCAGTTGTCGAAGCCGGCGCGGTAGTCGGTGAAAGACCCGAAAACGTAGCCGATAAGGATAAATGGGGCATAGCTGTTGTAGGCAGCGGCGTGACCGTCGGCAAAAATGCGGTAGTTCCGGCAAAGGCAATGGTTGAAAAGGACGTTCCGGAGGTGAAGAAATAATGAGAGGTACAAACGTAGTAGGAATTATTTTTTCAAATATGCACGATGACTGTATTCCCCAGCTCACAACCGCAAGGACAATGGGCTCTGTGCCTTTCGGCGGCAGATACAGGACGATTGACTTTCCCCTGTCGAATATGGTAAACAGCAATATCAGTAAGGTGGGAATAGTCACAAAGAGCAACTATCAGTCACTTATGGACCATTTAGGCTCAGGCAAGGCATGGGACCTTTCGAGAAAGAGAGAGGGACTTTATATTCTGCCTCCTTTCGGCAGAGGAAACGGTCTTTATAACGACAGAATTGATGCTCTTGCAGGTATCAGAAATTTCCTTGCCCATTGCAGCGAGGAATATGTTGTAATGAGCGATTGCTATATTGTTTATAATATTGACTTTGCAGATGTGCTCAATGCCCACGTTGAAAAGGGCGCAGATATAACGGTTATTTACAAAAACGGTATCATTCCCGAAGCACTGCCTAATAAAGTTACCTTTGAGCTTAATCGTTCAAAGAAGATAACGAGCGTTCTCAACGGCATTGCGCCGGAGGGAAAATGCAACTGGAGCATGGGAATTTACGTAATGAAGCGCGAGTTTCTTATGAGAGAGGTCGATGAAGCGGTTGCAAGAAACAAAAACAGCTTTATCAGAGACGTTCTTCAGAACGGCGTAAGCAAGTATAAGGTCTGCGGCTATAAGCATGAGGGCTATGCAGGGGTGCTTTCCTCCGCACATTCCTATTTCATGGCTAATATGGAGCTTTTAAAGCCCGATGTCAGACGCGATTTGTTTAACGTCATGCGACCCATTTACACAAAGGTACGCGACGAAATGCCTGCAAGATACGGCTTGACTTCCTCTGTTAAAAACTCAATGATTGCCGACGGCTGTATTATTGAGGGCGAGGTTGAAAACTGTGTGCTTTTCCGCGGTGTAAAAATCGGAAAGGGCGCAAAGGTGTCGAACTGCATAATCATGCAGAATACCGAAGTCGGTGACAATACGGTTATGAACTATGTTATCGCTGATAAGGACGTTATAGTCAAAAACGGCAGGTCGTTTATGGGCTGTGAAAGCTATCCGGTATATATCGGCAAGGGCAATGTTGTCTGATAGGAGGGTAAAGGCATGAAAGTTTTATATGTTGCAAGTGAAGCACTGCCCTTTGCGGCGTCCGGCGGACTTGCAGATGTCGCAGGAAGCCTGCCGCAGGCAATGCGCCAGCGTTTGATAGGCTGTCGAATTGCAATGCCTCTTTACGAAAGCGTACCCCAGGAGCTTCGTGAAAACATGAAGTTTGTAACAAGCCTTTCCGTGCCTGTTTCATGGCGCAGGCAGTATTGCGGCGTGTTTGAGGCAAAGGCAGGCGGCGTTATATATTATCTCCTTGATAACCAGTATTATTTCAAGCGCAAGGGACTTTACGGACACTATGATGATGCGGAACGCTTTGCGTTTTTCTCAAGAGCGGTTCTGGAAATGCTTCCCTATCTTGATTTCAAGCCCGATATTATAAACGCAAACGACTGGCAGTCGGGTCTTGTTCCCGTTTATTATGACTTGTATTATGCGAATAATGACTGGTACAGAGGGATTAAGACCGTATTCACCATTCACAATATTCAATATCAGGGCAAGTACGGCAAGGAAATCTGTGAGGACGTTCTGGGAATCCCCAGAGACAGAATGCATATTATCGAATATGACGACTGCGTAAACATAATGAAAGGCGCAATCGAAACCGCTCACAAGGTAACTACCGTCAGCCCCACCTATGCTCAGGAAATACTTGACCCGTGGTTTTCTCACGAGCTTGACCCCATACTCAGGGAGCGTTCGTGGAAGCTTTGCGGAATACTCAACGGCATAGATACGGAGAATTACAATCCGGAAACGGACCCGTTTATTTACAAAAACTATAATACCGAAAACTTCACGGAGGGCAAGGCGGAAAACAAGCTGGAGCTTCAAAAACGGCTTTATCTGCCGGAACGCCCGGAGGTACCGCTTATCGGTATGGTAACGAGAATGGTAGGTCATAAGGGCCTTGACCTTGTGAAAGCCATGCTGGACGATTTCCTGACCTGGAACGACGTTCAGTTTGTAATACTCGGTTCGGGTGACTGGGAGTACGAATCCTTCTTCAGGGATATGCAGGAAAAGCACAAGGGCAAGTTTGTTGCCTGCTTCGGCTTCCTGCCGGAACTGTCAAGAAAGATTTACGCAGCTTCCGATATGTTCCTTATGCCGTCTAAGAGCGAGCCTTGCGGCTTATCTCAGATGATAGCCCTGCGTTACGGCTCAATACCCATTGTCCGTGAAACAGGCGGCTTAAAGGATTCCATTATCGACAGCGGCGATAATGAGGGTAACGGCTTTACCTTTAAGAGCTACGACGCCGGAGATATGCGCTATGCAATGGAGCGTGCCCTTGCAGGCTTTACAAACAGAGAGGGCTGGGGCATACTTGTCAAGCGTGCCATGGAATCCGACAATAGCTGGGGCAAGAGTGCAAACGCCTACATCAGAATGTACAAATCACTTATAAAAGATAACTGACGATAAAAAACGATTAGGACGATAAAATTCGTCCTAATCGTTTTTTTTGCGTAAAAGCTGTATTGTAATTCTATTTGATAAGCAGCTTTGCAAGCTCACTTACAGGCAGTGGGATAACCGAAAGAACGAGAACCCAGAGCCACATTTGCCCTGAAAGAGCGGACAGGGAAAGGAGACTTGCAAGGGGAGAAATAAGCATTACCAAAGCAATCAAGGCGATTGATATGCCATATGCGCACAGAGCGGAACGGTTTGAGAGAAAAGCGGAGGAAAAAACGGTTTTTTCGGTGCGCATCGAAAGAGCATGAACAATCTGCGAAAGGGAAAGGGTGAGGAAAGACATGGTTACTGCGACGGCAGTGTCGCCCTTTGAAAGAGTAATGCCTATGGAAAATGCGATGAACGAAAGCAATCCGAGCATCGCGCCGGGAATGGCAGTGACGGTTAAAAACGAACGGTTAAAAAGCTTTGAATCACGGCTGCGAGGTCTGCGGCGCATCACACCTGTTTCGATATTTTCCATGCCGAAGGTCGGCGTAATGAGAAAATCTCTTAAAAGGTTTATAAGAATAAAATGCATTGCGGCAAGGGGAAAAGATTTGTAAAACAGCAGACAGATAAGTGAAGCCGTAATCTCACCGAGATTGCAGGACAGCATAAACATAACTGATTTTTTTATGTTTTCAAAAATGATACGTCCTTCTTTTACAGCGGAAACAATTGAAGAAAAGTTATCGTCGGTAAGCAACAGACTTGCAGAGGACTTAGCGGCATCACTGCCGGAAAGACCCAGCGCACAACCGATGTCGGCAGCTTTAAGAGCCGGCGCATCGTCAACGGCACTGCCTGTCATGGCGACAGTTTCGCCGGCTTCCTGCCAGGCTTCGATTATTCTGAGCTTGTCGGAGGAAGAAGCATCTGCATAAACCGAGTATTTTCTGATGTCGGAATGAAGCTCCGAATCGCTCATTTCGACAAGCTGTTCGCAGGATACGGCGTTGTCGCCGTCTGCGAGTATATCGAGCTGTGCGGCGGCGGCACAGGCGGTGTCGATTTGATTGCCGGTTATCATAACGGTGCGTATTCCGGCATCGTGACAGGCTTTTACGGCGGCACGGGCATCGTCCCTTGAAAGGTCGGAAATGCCGATAAGCCCGACAAATGTAAGGGAATTTTCAAAAGATTCGCTGTCGTGACTGTCGGGAATACCGTTCAGCCTTTTGCAGGCAACTGCAAGTACTTTCAGCGCATCGGCGCACATCGAATCGAGAACAGCCGCGACAGCTTCGCTGTCAATGCCCGAACACCGGGGCAGTAAAGCGTCCGGAGCACCCTTTGTAATTGAAATAATGCCGGAATCCGTCGAATGAACGGTGGTCATAAGCCTGCGCCCGGAATCAAAGGGAAGCTCCGCAACGCGCTTGTAGGCGGCTTCGAGTGCTCCTTTTTCCTGACCGAGATTCATAAGAGCTGAAACAATTGCCGACTCGGTTTGGTCACCGATTTCGGAAATATTGCCGCCGTCTGATTCGAGATGAGCATTACAGCAGAGCGCGGCAAGCTGAATGAGTCTGATTACCGAAATATCGGTGACCGGGTCAAGACCGTCTATGTCGCGCAGTGTGTTGTCTTCGTATGACCATGCGCGGACAAGGGACATTTTGTTTAAGGTAAGAGGACCGGTTTTGTCGGAACATATAACCGAAACGCCGCCGAGAGCTTCAACAGTCGAAAGCTTTTTGACAATAACGTTTTTTTTCGTCATTTTACGTATTCCGTCTGTGAGAACGGAGATTACGGCGGAAATCAAACTTTCCGGAATGACGGCAAGAGCAAGAGCCGCCGCTGTCATAAAGGTGTACAGCAAATCGTCCGATGTAAATGAGCCGATGATAAAAAACACCGCACAGACGGCGAGAGCAACGCTTTCCGTTACTTTCACAAATCGCATGAGCTGTTTTTGAACAGGGGGAGCATCGTCATTATCCGCGATTATTCCGGAAATGCTTCCGAGCTCGGTATGCATTCCGGTTGCGGTGACGATAAATTCACAACTGCCGCCGACTGCACAGCAACCGGAAAAAACCATATTAACCCGGTCGCTCAAAGGACAGGTCACATCAATTGTTGCATCGGCATTCTTTTCAGTCGGCGTGTTTATGCCTGTGAGAATGCTTTCGTCGCATTTAAAATCAATGCATCGGATAAGCCGTCCGTCGGCAGGTATAATATCCCCCGACTTAATCAGTACAATATCGCCGGGGACAATATCCTCTGCCGGGATAACGGCTTCACAGCCGTTGCGCCTGACCTTTGACATCGGCAGACTGAGCCTGCGAAGCTCGGCGCGTGAGCGTTCCGCATGATGCTCGCGAATGGCACACATGAGCATGTTGAGAACGACAGCCGCAATAATTATCAGCGGCTCGGCAATATTTATCCGTTTGCCGTGAGCCTGTGCGATTTCCACGACAATTGAAACAAAGGCGGTAATGAGAAGCACTACCGCCGTTAAATTTTTAAAATGTGCAAGAATCCGCTGGGAGAGAGGAACGCCCTCTTTTTCACGGAGCTTGTTTTTGCCGTGTTGCTCACGGGCACGTCGGAGCTGTTCATCGGAAATGCCGTTTTCGGTGTCGGTGCAAAAAGCCTTTGCAGTGTCCTCAACACCTTCGATGTACCAGTTTTTCATTTTATCCTCCGTACTCAGTGCCCGGATTTGCCGAGCATTGAAGCGCGCAAATCCCAGAGCTTCTGGGAAAGGTCAACATAGTAGCCGTGAGGATTTTCAAAACGTTTGACCTCACTCCAGAGTGTGCCGACCTGCTCGGCACAGTAAGTGCGGATTTCTTCCAGCGAGGGAGAGGTATAGACCTGCTTGCCCTTTTGGAATATAGGTTTTAAAAGCTCAACAGCGGTGAAGTTTTCGCAAAGCTTGCGCTTCCAGGTAAATTCGCTGTCAAAAATCTCATAGGGCTTGCTGTCGTCAATAACCTCATCGGCGCAGGTGAGAACGTCGGCAATTGCCTTACCGGTTTCATTGTCGTAAAGTCTCCATACCTTTTTGTTGCCGGGGATAGTAATTTTGGCAACATTATCGCTGATTTTGACCTTCGGTTCAATAACGCCGTTGCGTTCGACTGCGGCAAGCTTGTATACCGCACCGAAAACAGGGGTGGAGGATGCGGTAATAAGACGTTCACCCACACCGAAAGAATCAACGGGAGCACCCTGCGCAAGCATTTCTTTTATAAGGTATTCGTCAAGGGAGTTTGAAACGCAAATCTGACAGTCGGTAAAGCCGGCATCATCCAGCATTTTGCGTGCACGGGTTGTCAAATAGGTGATGTCACCGCTGTCGATTCTTATTCCTTTCGGACGGAAGCCTCTGGGGAGAATTTCCTCGTTAAAAGCTTTTATTGCGTTGGGAATACCGGATTTAAGGGTACTGTAGGTATCCACAAGGAGAGTGCAGTTGTCGGGATAGATTCTTGCGTATGCCTTGAAAGCGTCAAGCTCCGTGGGGAACATCTGCACCCAGGAATGAGCCATAGTGCCCAGAGCCTTAACGCCGTAAAGCTCATCGGATATAGTGCAGGCAGTGCCGATACAGCCGCCGATATATGCCGCTCTTGCGCCGTCAATGGCGGCACTTGCGCCGTGAGCGCGCCGTGAGCCGAATTCCATGACAGCTCTGCCCTTGGCGGCTCTGGTAATGCGGTTGGCTTTTGTGGTAATAAGACACTGATGATTTATAAACAGGAGCAGTGCCGTTTCGATAAACTGAGCCTGCATAACCGGACCGCGCACCTTAACTATAGGCTCGTTGGGGAAAATTGGAGTACCCTCCGGTACTGCCCAAACGTCGCACTTAAATTCAAAATTGCGAAGATAATCGAGAAATTCTTCACAGAATCCGCGTGTACGCAGATATTCAATATCGTCTTCCGTGAAATGCAAATCACGGATATAGTCAATAATCGAAGCAAGCCCGGACATAATGGCGTAGCCGCCGTTATCGGGAACTTTTCTGAAAAAGAGGTCGAAATGAGCGATAGTGTCAGCCATGCCGCATTTGAGATAGCCGTGAGCCATGGTTATTTCGTAAAAATCCGTGAGCATGGTTAAATTGTCGATAGAATGTTTCATATAGGTAATCCTCCGTAAGCTTCGACGTGAAATTTCCGAAATTCATTATACAACATAAACAAACAGAATACAATAAATTTGCGCAATTTTCCAAATGCCGTGGGAAATGTATTTCATTTAGTACCGTTTTGTCACAATAAAAACATTTAATATTGACATAGGTTTTTATGTGTGCTAATATTGAATTAAAGATTTGTGCTTGGGAACAGTGAGCTAAATATGTGGATTGCGGTGTTTATTCGGCGCAGTGTTTTCGGCGCGGCTTAATAAATAAACGGTGGATGATTTTATGAAGGAGCAAAAAATTTTAACAGAGGAAGTGCACAATTTATCAGGTCCGAAAATCAAAGAGGTTAGACGGCAGAAAGGAATAACACAAAAGGAACTGGTTGACCTGCTCGGTGATTTAGGTATCAGGATAACACCGTGCACACTTTCAAAAATGGAAAACCAGCAAAGAGGGATAACCGATATTGAGCTTGCGGCAATAAGTCGTTCCCTCAATGTTCCGGTTGAAGCGCTGATTGAATCCGATGAGTAATATGCCAACAGCGAACGGCAAGCCGTTCGCTGTTGGTCTTTTATTCAGTAAAATTTACTCCTTTTGACAGGCGTATTTCGCCGTCTGTCATAATAAATACCGCTTCCGCATCGGGGTTATTTTCAACGAAATCAAAGGCGCGTTCAAAGCCCATGAGATACAGAGATGTTGAAAGAGCGTCGGCGTCAACGCCGCTTTTGCATATGACGGTAACGGAAGCAAGAGTGTTATTTACGGGATAGCCGTTTTCGGGGCTTAAAATGTGGTGATAGAGAACACCGTTTTCTTCAAAGCACCGTTCGTATATGCCGGAAGTGACGACACTTGTTTCACCGAGGGAAAGAGTGCCGACATAATCGGGATAACCGCCGTCCGGGTCACGTATGCCGATTTGCCAATCGGAACCATCGGGCTTTGTACCGACAGTTGCCACGTTGCCGCCTAAATTTATCAGAGCGGCAGAAACGCCGCAGTCCTTAAAGTAATCGCAAAGGCGGTCGGAAATATAGCCTTTTGCCACCGCGCCCAAATCTATGCCGCAACCGTCCGGAACTGTAACAGTACAGCCGTCAACGACGACGGCTGTGTAATCGACTGCCGGAAGCAATGCTTCAATGCTGTTCGCAGTAGGTACTGACGGATTTTCCGCAGAAAAGCCCCAAAGCTCGGAGAGAGGCGCAACGGTGATGTCGAATGCGCCGTCGGTAAGAGCGGAGTATTCAAGGGAAAGCTCTATGAGGCGAGCGGTTTCGCTGCCAACGGTAACACTTTCGCCCTTTGCGTGGTTTATGCGCCATACGTCACTTCCCTCAATACTGCGGCTGAGCATATTTTCATATTTTTCACACAGTGCAAATGCGCCGACAAGAGAGCTGTCGTCTTCGGCGTACACGGTAAGAGTAACCACCGTGTCGAAAAGAAATTCGGTTTGAGAATATTTTTGAACAGCCGGAGTGCCGCTTTCACAGCTGCACAATAAAAAAATCAGGAAGAAAGCCGAAATAAAAGCACCGAATCGTCTCATAATAATCACCGGGATATTCAGAAATTAACAAAATGTTGCAGAAATCGGAATTAAGATGTAGTATACTGGTTTGTACAGATGCCATTGAAAGGAAGTGCGCAGTGAAAAAAACCGAAAAGCTTACGTTGACCGCACTGCTTACGGCGGCTGCGCTGATACTCGGCTGGCTTGAGCATACTGTGCCTCTGATAACAAGTATACCCGGATTAAAGCTCGGTATAAGCAATATCGCCGTTGTTTTTGCGCTGTACAGGCTCGGAATCGGCTGTGCGGCATCGGTGATGACATGCAAGGTGCTGCTTTCCGCACTGCTGTTCGGCGGCTTTTCAAGCTTTGCGTATTCCGCGGCAGGAGGATTATTAAGCTTTCTGATTATGGCGGCAGCCTGCAAAAGCAGGCATTTGTCACCAATCGGAGTAAGCTCGGCAGGAGGAGCGGCGCATATAACCGCTCAGGTTTTAATAGCCGCGCTGATAACCTCAACACCGCGAATCATGTGGCTTTTAGCACCGCTGCTTGCGGCAGGTACCGTCACCGGTGCGCTTACGGGGCTTGCCGCCGCGCTGATTCTGAAAAGGACAGGCAGGGCATCAGAAAAGGGCGGTAATGGCAACGCTTACAGTGCCGAGAAGCATAAGTGCGACAAGTAAAATACACACAACTCTGACGAACAGCTTTCTTTTTTTATCGTTCATAATGATGGGCAAAAAGCCCGACACCTCTTTTCGATTGATATTATATTCAGTATAATACAATTGACCGCTAAAAGCAAATTATCTTTCGGCATTTCAAAATATTATCAAAAAGGAACTGATGAGCATGAAGAAGGACAGATTTTTCTGGGCTAAGGCGGCAGTGTACATAGCACTGGCAGTCGTAATGATAGCGGGAATATGGTATTATTCGACTTATGATTTTACCATGATAACCGCAGAATCGGAAGAAGCCGCAGGCACACTTGATGCCGAGCTTATATCCGAGCTTAGCCAAACTGATTTGAGCTACAGCGATGTGGGTATCGTTGACGGAGGACTTTATGAAAGTATCGACGAGGATACCTGTATAGTCGAGGTAGTGGAATGCGTTTCCTACACCGATTACATAGATATGGGAATGGTAACGCGCAAGCAGACGATTTATGTAGAGGTAATGAGCGGCGAACGCAAGGGTGAGCGGCATTATGCCGTGTTTGACCGCTCCGACCCGGCAGGCGGTGAGCCTTACGAGCTGGTTAAGGAGGGTGAACGTCTGCTCTGCTTTTTCACCTCCAATCAGGACGGAGTTATAGTGGAAAACGGAACTATCACCGATTTCCACAGAATGCCGAAGATAATCTGGACGCTGGTGATTTTCTTTATACTTCTGCTGTTTTTGACGGGAACGAGAGGACTTAAATCTTTTGCCGCTCTTATTGTTACCTGTGTCGGCATAATACTTATAATACTGCCGATGATACTTTCGGGAGTAAGTCCGGTGGTAGCGTCAATAATCGGTTGTGTATTTTCCATAGTGACATCTCTTGTACTGGTGTACGGCTTTACTATAAAGACCCTTGCGGCGGCATTGGGTGCGGTCGGCGGAGTTATAGTGGCAGGTATTTTTACCGCCGTTATGAACAGCATTTTACATATGACCGGCACAACCAGCAGTGAAGCGACAATGCTTGCCCTGCATTTCGCAAACGGCGATGTGGACCTTAACGGAATAATGTTTGCGGCGGTGCTTATAGGTTCGTTGGGCGGTACTATAGATGTCGGTATTTCGATTTCCTCGTCATTGGACGAAATGCGCGAACACGCACCGAATATCACCGCAACCGAAATGATAGCGTCGGGACTTCACATCGGCAGCGATATTATGAGTGCATCGCTGAATACACTGATTCTGGCTTATGTGGGAAGCGCAATTCATCTTTTGCTCATGCTTCAGATTAACGGTGTTGCGCTTATTGACGTAATGAATGCCGAAACAATTACCAGTGAGCTGATAAGAGCGCTTGCTGGAAGCTTCGGACTGCTGTTTACCGTTCCCATAACCTCATTTGTCGCAGGCGCAATGCTTTGCAAGGGAAGCTTCGGAAAGTTTTCGATTCGCATGTTCCCCACAATGGATTCGCTGCTGAATTTTATCGGCAGAACAAAAGAGAAGTGGAACACGGCAATGAAAAATGCACAGCAGCGTTCCGACGAAAAATACGGAATAAGCGACAGAACGAATCTTTACGAGCGTGTGCAGCAGCACAGCGATGACCTGGACGATGCTTTCGATGAAGATATAGATGACGGCGCAAACGACAACTGAGTGTAAAAAACGAGCGGCAGCTCGTAAAAGAATTAACGGAGCTGTAAATCCGCATAAAAAATTTTCATAAAACATCTTCTCAAAATGGAAAATATGTGATATTATTATCACGCAATAGGTGTTTTGCGGTGAAGCAAAATATTTATTACCTCATCGGGGGTGCATTTATGAGATTTCGTCTTAAAAGAGAAATAAGCGGATTCGATGAATATATAAATATCTATGACGAAAAAAACAAGCTTAGGTATTACAGCGTAGAGGTGGATTATGCAAGACCGAAAAGGCTGCTCTACACCAAAACGCAGGAGAGAATAGCTACGGTGGATATGTCGCCGGTTGACGTTGAGGATATAATGAACGGCTATCCTCTGTTCCTCGGAACGGAAAAGGTCGGTCATTATGACGATTCTCTGGATATGGATTCAACCGACCACGTGGAGTTTGCTCACATTGCCGGGCTTGAATATAAATTCATCGAAAATTCCGAACGTCTGACCTTCCGTGATTATCAGCTCGTGGACTGCAACGACGATATGGTTATGACAGTAAAACGTTCCGGAGCGGATTTCGTCTGCGATATTGTCAGGGAAAACGAAGCGGAAATTTGTTTGCTGATTGCATGTATTGAATTTTGGCGTTTCGTTACAACGTCAAGAGATTTTTAAAATTTAACGGTATGTATAAACGACCTGTACAACTGCGCCGGGCAGATGTACAGGTCGTTATGTTTAAAAAGGGTAATAAAAAAAGTCCGCCGAGCGGACGGTTATGTAACTGATTGAAAAGCTTTGTCTGCTAAGCCTGTCGGAGCGGTATTCCGACCCTCCGACAGGCCGGCAGTAAAAAAGAAGAGAGTAAGGAGAAAGCTATTTTGAATCGGAGCAAGCTTATCACGCTTTGCTCACTCATGATTTAGTGGTGGCTTATAAATCCCACTTCATGGTTTTTATATAAAAGGGCTTTGCCCTGTGTAGTCCTGCCTTTCGGCAGTAATAAATAAACTAAACGCGCGTTAGATGTAATGTCGGTCTGCTCACGTCATAAGCATCACCTCCTTTGGGGTACGCTTAGATTGTAACCGATTATTGTGTTTTCAAAGTTAAGAAACTGTATTCATTTATTTAAAATAAGGTAAAGTGTTTTTTAAAATCATGTACAGACTGTAAATAATTTCCTATTGAGCAGAACCGGTGTATTCCTCAAGAGTGACCTCTATGGTGTGATGCTTGCGGTTTCTTGAGACGATAAAGGTAACGGTGTCACCGATTTCGTATTCGTCAAGCATTGAGGAAAGCTCGCTTGATGAGGAAAATTCCGCGCCGTTGAGAGAAACAAGTCTGTCACCGGATTCAAAGCCTGCTTTTTCCGCGGCGGAGCCCTCGGTTACGGAGAGAACATATACGCCGTAGGTGGAAACACGGTAGGAATTTGCCGTCATCCAGTCGTTGATGTCCACAAGGGTAAGACCGAGAGATGCTCTGCCCTGAACATAGCCGAAAGCAATAAGCTGTTCGATGACCTCTTTAGCGGTGTCGGAGGGAATGGCAAAGCCCAGACCTTCGGCATTTTCGCCGGAGGATTTTGCGTTAACTATACCGATAAGCTCGCCGCTTGAGTTGAAAAGTCCGCCGCCGGAGTTGCCGGGGCTTACGGAGGCGTCCGTCTGGAGAAGCACCATTGCCTGTCCGTCAACAGTAACCTCACGGTCAAGAGCACTGATGATGCCGCTTGTTACCGTACCGCCAAGCTCACCGAGAGGATTGCCTATGGCGATTACCGATTCACCGACACTAAGCTCTGAGGACGAGCCGAACACAGCCGGGGTAAGCCCGTCGGCGTTAATTTTAATAACCGCAAGGTCGGTTTTGCTGTCGCTGGCAACAAGCTCGGCGGTGTATTCCGTGCCGTCCGAGAGGGTGACGTTTATACTGCTTGCACCGTCGATAACATGGTTGTTTGTGGCAATGTAACCGTCGCTTGAAACAATAACGCCGCTGCCTGCACCCTCGGTAACGTATTGTCCCATGAAGGTGTTGTAGGTGACGCTTTCGGTGGTAATTTCAACAACTGTTTCAAGAGCGGCAGCGGAAATGGAAGCGGCGGAATAGGTGTTGCCGCCGGAGGTGTGAGAGCCGGAAACGGTTTGATAGAGCACAGTAGAGCTGCCGGAGTTACCTGAGGTTGATGCCGCAGAACCGCCGGAGAGGTATCCGCCGAGAAAGCCTGCGCCCATTGAAAGCACAGTGGAACAGGCAAGAAGAACGGCAACCGATTTCTTTGTAAAAGATATGGGCTTTGATTCCTTTTTGGCAGTGTTCTGCGGCTTTTGGGAGGTATTATTGTAATAGTATTCCGAGGAATACTGAGGCTGCTGATAGTTTGAAGTGCTGTAATCGGAGCTTTGCCATGCAGCCGATGAGTGCTGAGCATCGTTGCCGATTCCGTTATTATTTTGACTGTTGTATTGATTATTCACGGTGATGACCTCGCTTTCTTTGATTACGGCTATAGTCTATCCGTTCAATGTGACGGCACAATGAAATAAGATTGAAATGGTACTGACAGAAAAATGAGAAGCAACGGAAAATCACTCCGCCTGCTTCTCATAGTGTATGTATTCATAATTATCGTTTTCGGCAACGGAGCACATAAAGTCATAAACCTCATCGCGAAGTTTTTTGCGTGCTTCCTTTTCGGGCAAAGTGAAGTCGGGGTAAAAAGGCTCGCTGACTGTTACGGTAATACAGGGGTGTGCGTTTTTGAAAATTTTGCGTTTGCGGTAGGTTGTGACAAAGGCAACGCAGGGCTTGTTCATCGACACCGGATATGAAAACGAAGTGTCCTTAAAGGGGCGTATGCCGGTATAGTAGGGCCAGATGTGGGCTTCGGGATAAATTGTCACAACGCGGTTTTGCTCAATTCGCGTTTCAAGAGCCTTTTTAAATGACTTGTAGCCTTTCAGCTCCGTAGGCAGAGGGATACCGCCCAGCATCAGAACAAGCTGACGTATGCCCTTTATCGAAACCGCATCGGGAGAAGTGACGATATGCGCCTTGTGAGGAAAGGAGCAGAGGGTAGGAGTAAAAGCGTCCATAACGCCCTGAGTGTGATTTCCGTAGAGAAAGAAGCCGGTTTTGCCCGGCTTTTTAATTGCCTTGCGGTTTTTGATTTTAAAGCCGTAGCCGATTTTTGCAAAGAGCCACAAAACAGGAGTGGCAATTCCCCTGTATACAATGGTTTCACAGACGCGCCAGAAAATGTTCTCGTTGACGAAAGTAAAATCCGCCTTAACCTCACAGGCTTTTATGTCGGTGCCGGCAAAATCGTCATTAAGCTCGTCACTGTAATAGATGATTTTAGATTGCTTCACTGTGTACACCCTCCGACCTGTGTTCTGCCGCATCGTAAAGCATCTGCTCCATGGCGTTCATGCAAGTTTCCTGGTCAAATTGCTTTGTATATCCCAGGTATTCTTTGCTTCTTGCGGCTTTTTCATCGGGGTGAGACAGCCACCAGTCAATCTTTTCGGCAAGGTCGGCACTGTCGTTGCAGTTGAAAAGATTCTTTTCGTCCAAAGCGAAAAATCGCGTTGCACTGCGCGGAGAGTTTGAAATCACGGGAACAAGTCCGCAGGAAATGGCTTCAAGACAGGAAATTGCTTCAATTTCAATTTCCGCCGGGTGTACGTACAAATCGGCACAGTTTATCATGCCGAGAAGCTCAGTACGCGAAAAGAATTTAAACAACGGCTTGTTGGGGAGCTTTTCCGATTGCTTCATAAGCTTTTCTTTAAGAGGACCGTCACCGGCGAAAACGAGCTGTATTTTTTCGGAATAGCGGCTTTTGGCAACGGCGTCAATTAAAATTTTGTGTGATTTCTCCTTGCTGTATCGTCCGATGAACAGTATAATGTATTTATCCTTAAATTTCTCCGGCTTGCAGGAGGGTGTGGGGACAAAGGCGTTGTTTACGCCGTTTGAAATAACATAGGCGTTGGTTTTTCTGCCCTTTACCTCAAATGTACTGCGGATAAATTCTGTGGGATAATGCACCGCATCGACATATCTGTAGAAATTTTTGTAAAACACACGGTAGGTGGTGTTGTTGGCAAGGCGGTTGTTTTTCATAAAAAGGTGAGAGGTAACGTTTTCCGCCTGACAGTGAAAGCCTGCGGTAACGGGAATTCCCATTTCCTTTGCGATTTTCATTGCTTTTGTTCCAAGGAAAAACGGTGTCATAATATGCACAACGTCCGCGCCGTCAACAGCGCATTTTATGACATCACTGTCACCGCGTGCTATACAAACGCCGTTCTTTTTTACGTAATTATTGAAAGGACCGACATTGAGAACGGGAACGACATAGTATCCGTCAACTCCGAGCCTGTCGGAATCGGGACAAAGTATACGAACCTCATGTCCCTTTGAACGCAGACTTCTGATAAGATTCATGGCAGCTATGGTTGTGCCGTTATTTTCCTGACCCAAAACATCGCAGACTACGGTAACAATCATTTTGCACACTCTTTTCCTTGCGAATATCGTTATCGGCATTATGGAAAAATTATATCATTTATCTAAAAAACTCACAATCTGCAATATTTTGCCGGTGTAATAAAAATTCATACAAAAATCAAACTTTGTATAACGATTTTGACTTATAATAGCAATTGTATGTAGCGTAAATGACTGTCTGTATTATAAAATTAAACAATAGGCAGGGGAGGACTTTTATGTTTTTGGAGACAATTTTAATATGTATCGGAGTATCATTTGACGTACTTGCGCTTTCAATATGCTGCGGCTCGGTGTTGGTTGAGCTGAAATTCAAGCAGCTTGCAAAGCTTGCGCTGATATTCTGCGGCTTTCAGACGGTATCGGGTATGCTCGGCTCTCTGCTGTGCTTAATTCCCGAATTTCGTACCGATTCAGGCACAGGCTGGCATCTGGGGTACATATGCTCTATAATCATTCTCATCGGTGTTGCGCTGTTCCTGTTTTACAAAGGCTGGAAAAACGAACCGGTGTTTGAGCGGCGCAGCGAAATAAACTTTAAAAAGTACGCAGGTACGGCGGCGCTGGCAAGCATTGATACCTTTTTTGCCGGGGCGAGCATTGCCATGTGGTCAACGGAGTGGTGGTCATATGCGGCGTGCTTGCTGGTTGTTACGGTCATAGCGGTGTACATCGGTGTTTATATAGGCTACAGGCTGGGCTTTGAGCCGAAAAACATCGCCTATCGCGTGGGCGGTGCGGTGCTGATAGTTGCGGCGTTGGATATTTTTATCCGCCTGTTTACTGATTAAGGCGGTGAATATCGGTGGATGACAGAAAAGAGTTAACGAAAAACCTTATTGCGTCGGGCGTAAAAGAGCTTATGCTGACACAGAGCTTTGAAAAAATAACCATTCGTATGATAGCGGAAAAAGCCGGAGTTATAAGACCGACCTTTTATTACCATTTTCAGGACAAGTACGAGGTGCTTGAATGGATAGTCAGAACACAGCTTCTTGAGCCTGTCAGAACAATGCTTGAACGGGGAATGTATGTCGAATCGCTGAAATTCATTTTTGCCGCAATAGAATCCGAACAGGAATTTTATAAAAAAGCATTTGAGATAACGGGGCAAAATTCGTTTTGGGAAATAGTAATTACATGTATAAAGGACTTTCTGCTGTCGGAGTTTTTGCCGACAGCGGAAATTAAAATGCAAAACGCACCGGAAAACCTGACACCGGAGCTGGTTGCACTGCACCTGGCATTTAATCTGGCTTCGACCGTAAACATATGGCTGCGGAAAATGCCGGAGCTTTCGGCGGAAAATGTGGTGGCGATTTACAGGTATCTTAACGACAGCTCGATATTTGAGCTTTGGGGGTTTAAAGATAATTAAACAAAAGCGGCGGTAATGTACGATTTTGTGCTTACCGCCGCTCTTATTTAGAATGTGAATATTGAAATTCGCATCATGTGATGATATAATAAGCTAGCTTATTATGATATTACCGCGAAGGAGCAGGCTTATGAATCAGAGAGCTGCAAAATTTTTTGAAAGCATAAAAGGAAAAAAAGTCGCATTTTGCGGCGTTGGCGTTACCAATACACCGCTTATTAAGATGTTCTGCGAAAAGGGCTTTGATGTTACCGTGTGCGATAAGCGTTCGGAAGAAGCACTGGGCGAGGTGGGTAAAGAGCTTACCGACTGCGGAGCGGTGCTGAAAACCGGTGAGGGCTATCTCGACGGCATCGAAGCCGATATTATTTTCCGCACCCCCGGTATGAGATATTATTTGCCTCAGCTCTGCGAGTACCGCAGACAGGGAAAGGTTGTCACCAGTGAAATGGAGCTGTTTTTCGAGCTTTGCGAGGGCAAAACCATTGCCGTAACAGGCTCAAACGGAAAAACAACCACAACCACCGTCATATCAAAGCTTCTTGAAAAGCAGGGTAAACGTGTTTATCTGGGCGGCAACATCGGTGCGGCTCTCATGCCCTTTATTGACGAAATAACCGAGGAGGATTTTGTTGTTGTAGAGCTGTCCTCATTCCAGCTTATTTCCATGCGCCAAAGCCCGGATATTGCCGTGGTCACGAACATGACCCCAAATCATCTGGATATGCATAAGGACATGGCGGAATATGTCGATTCCAAGAAAAACATCATGCTCCATCAAAATGCCTTTTCAACCGCAGTTATCAATGCCGATTGCCCCATTGTCAGCGGCTTTGCGGATTTGGCAAGGGGAAAGCTGTTGAGCTTTTCACGCAGAGAAGTCCCGTACAACGGTGCCTATGCCGATGAAAAGGGCGATATTTACTACATAGTAAACGGCGAAAAACAGCTTGTAATGAACAAGTCCGATATACGTATACCCGGCTGGCACAATGTGGAAAATTACATGGCGGCAATTTGTGCCGTTGCACCCTATGTCGATTTTGAAACAGTCAGAGCGGTTGCCCGTGATTTCGGAGGGGTTGAGCACCGTGCGGAATTTGTTCGGGAGCTTGACGGCGTTAAGTATTACAATGATTCCATTGCAACCACTCCAAGCAGATGCATTTCAGGTACACTTGCAATGTATGACCGCAAGATAATTATGATTGCAGGCGGTTACGATAAGCTTATTCCCTTTGATGAATTGGGACCTGTTGTGTGCGATAAGGTCAAGGCGATAATTCTTATGGGCGTTACCGCCGATAAGATTGAAGCCGCAGTACGCAATGCGGATAATTACAGCGAGGGCTGTCCCGTAATAGCTCGTGTGTCCTCGTTGGAGGAGGCTGTAAGCAAGGCTCATGAGCTTGCGGAAAGCGGCGATATAGTTTCCCTTTGCCCTGCCTGCGCTTCATTTGATATGTTCCCCAATTACGAAACACGCGGCGAAATGTTCAAGGATTATGTTAACAACCTCCGAGGAGAAATATAAATGATAAAATCTGTTGAAGAAAACCAGCTTTCGGAGCTTCTTTCATATTGCGAGGGAGGAGCTTTGGGCTGTCGGATTGCCGCCGCGGCAATAGCCTACGGCACAAATAAGCCCTTTGCGCAGTTCTGGTTTATGACCGATGAAAGCGGAAGCATAACGGCTGTAATAAACCGGCTTGATGACGGAATGACCCTGTTTTCAAGGGGCGTTTACGACTACGAGGAAGCAGATGTATTTGTCGGCATGATGAACGACACCGCCTGTTTTACCCGTCCGGTACGTCCGGGAGAAGCGGCAACCGGGCTTGTAATGCGCCTTGCCGAGCCGGAGCACGATTTTGCAATCGGCGCAAATGTACAGATAAACCCCAATATCGAGGAGCTTTATTCGGTTATGGAGGTTTGCGGTACGTCCGGCTTTGAAGTGCCGACCTTTGAAAGCTTTTACGGTGACATGCTTTATCGCACAAAGAGCGGCAGTGTGATTTCGGCAATAGTGCGCAACGGCGATGATGCCGCCGCCTGTGTCGCGGCACACCTGTCGGGAGACAGTGCACTGCTTACGGTGTGTGCAAGCGCACCGGAATATCGCGGCAAGGGATATGCTTCCTACGCTATCAAAGCTATACTTTCAAAGTTGGGAGACAGGCAGATATATGTTACCTGCTTTCTGGGACTTGAGGAGTTCTACGAAAAGCTGGGCTTCGTGCCTGTAGGCGGCTTTGTTTGTCGATAATAAAACACGGAAAGGTTGAAAATGATGTTAGAATGGCTGTCGGAATTTTCGTTCCTCATTGAAAATGCTAAAGCATTTGTTGCAGAGGGCGGCTGGCGTTATATCGTCATGTGGGCGATAGGCGGCATACTTATTTATCTTGCGATTAAGCACGAAATGGAGCCGACATTGCTTTTGCCGTTGGGCTTCGGTACAATTCTCGTTAATATCCCCGGCTCAGGGGCAGTAGGTGAGGGCGGCGCGTTGACAACGCTTTTTGACGCCGGAATTGCCAATGAGCTGTTCCCCCTGATTCTTTTTATAGGAATCGGCGCGATGATTGATTTCGGACCGGTGCTGTCCAATCCGAAACTTATGATGTTCGGTGCGGCGGCTCAGTTCGGTATTTTCTTTACCCTCTGCACAGCCGCGATATTCTTCGAGGACAAGGACGCCGCGTCTATTGCCATAATAGGTGCTGCCGACGGACCGACGTCAATCGTTGTTGCGCAGGAGCTGAAATCAAATTATCAGGGCGCGATAATGGTGGCGGCGTACTCGTATATGGCACTTGTGCCGATTATCCAGCCACCTGTAATCAAACTTATCACCACAAAAAAGGAACGCCTTATAAGAATGCCCTATAAGCCTGCCGAGGTATCCAAGGTGACAAGAATACTGTTCCCGATTATTATTACGGTAATAGCCGGAACGATTGCGCCTGAATCCGCTTCGTTGATAGGTTTCCTCATGTTCGGCAACCTGATTCGCGAGTGCGGCGTTCTGGATTCGCTTTCCGATACAGCCCAAAAGGTTCTGGCAAATCTTATTACCATTTTCCTCGGCATTACTATTGCCGTTCAAATGCAGGCCGATAAATTCCTGCAAATTGACACTCTTATCATTCTCGGACTGGGACTGTTCGCATTTGTTTTCGATACGGTGGGCGGCGTTCTTTTCGCGAAGTTTGTAAACCTTTTCCTGCCGAAGAACAAGAAGATAAACCCGATGATAGGTGCTGCCGGTATTTCAGCATTCCCCATGTCCGGACGTGTTGTTCATAAAATGGGACTTGCCGAAGACCCTCAGAATTTCCTGCTCATGCACTCTATCGGTGTAAACGTATCCGGTCAGATTGCTTCTGTTATCGCAGGCGGACTTATCCTCAGCCTGTTTATGAAATAAAGGAGGTTTACGAAAATGCTTTTAAACTTTCTCACAGCGTCAAATGCCGATGTAATTTCGAACACAGACATTATTTCAAACGCCGATGTAATATCAAGCGCAGATGCCTCCGCAGGGGGAATCCACATTGAACCGGGAAGATTTGTAGAAATGCTGCCGAAGCTTGCTATCGGTATGATAAGCATTTTTATTGTTATCGGTATCATTATCATCGCAACATCAGTTTTAAATAAAGTTTTTTCGAAGAAAAAGAACAAATAAAAATAAAAAAACGAGCTCCGGGTTTGCTTGGCGAAACCCGGAGCTCGTTTTTATTGCAATAATTTTTGCGGAGCTTTCGATACTTATCAAAATTCACATAATTTCAAAAATGCATCTAGCTTAAGCGTTGGCTAAAAATCTTTGATAAGTTCCGCTAACCTGATATATATACCCTTGCGCAGACTTAAGGTGGAACAGACAGCCGATGTATCAAATATCTCATTTTACTCCTTTCCGCTTTTGGACACGCTGTCCTAAAGCAATAAAAAAGCAGCTACAAATCTTTCGACTCATAACTGACCTAACGCTGTTTCCTGTTATAAAATTTTTCAAAATATAACAAATCATGTTTGACAAACTGAGATTTGTACCACTACTTGGTAAAATCTATGTCATATCTTGTCCCAT